>NZ_DAMADT010000022.1:0-80542 GCF_031997925.1 Lachnoclostridium sp.
CCCCCCGGTGGTTAAAAAATATTTTAAGAGGCCTTCTTAACACCTACTGTCCACCATAACGCATAATTCTTTCCCACATCAGCTTTTGAAAGGAGGTTTTGCTAAATGCCAACACCACCAAAACCATATATCGTATTAGCAAATGAAAAGAAATCACATAGAACAAAAAAAGAATTAAGTCAGCGAAAGCAAGGCGAAGATGCACTTACAACAGGCGTTGCTATGAAAGCAAGACCAGAAGTAAAAAGTAATCCTGTTGCAAATAAAGAATTCAAAAGAATTAATGATTTACTTAAAAAAATTAATAAAAACGACGCCATTTATGAGCCAGTTTTAAATAGATATTGTATGTTACAAGCAGAATGCAATGATCTTGAAGAAAAGCGGAATAAACTATTTGAAATAACATTAATGTTACAAGAGAAGTTTGATGAAACAATTGATAACGCACCAGAAGATAAGCAAGCTAATCTAGTTAGACAGTTTGGAAAAGATATGGCTTCGTTTATTGCAACCATGATAGAGTGCGATAAGCAAATACAAACGAAAAGGAAAATGCTCCTCGATATTGAAAAAGAGAATATAATGACAGTTGCATCTGCACTTAGAAGCATTTCAAAGAAAACGGAAAGCAAAACCAACGCTTTGTTAAAAGCTTTAGGCGGTGATTAGTTGATACAAGAAAGCAGAGCATATAAATACTGTGAATTTGCATTAATTCCTGATAATAGAAAAGTTCCAAAGTATGTAAAAAAGCAATGTGAATCATGGAAGAATATAGCTGATGGCACTGATGATGAAGCGTTTATTGATGAGAAATCTTATACTAAAGTAATTAACATATTAAAACTAATGATACATCCGGATTTAAATGTGCCAATGGATGCAGGCTTATCAAACCATGCTATGTTACTCATAATAGCAACATTTTGTACGAAGCTAAAGAATGATAAAGGATTAGATATACGTTATTACATAACCGTACTGGAAGAGATAGCAAGGAAAAATTTTAAAACATTTGATTCTGCAGTAATTTTTATTTTGTTAATGTTAACTGAACCTAGATTTTCCAGGTTCTTTTCAGTTGCACCAGATTTAAAATTATCCAAAGAGCTACAACTTGCAATTAGAAAGATAATAAAATCAAGTCCTCTTTTATGTGATGAATTAGAACCTGTATTTAAGACGCTAAGAAGCGAAATTCGTTGCTTACTTACAGAAAGCGAATACACACCCTTAGCATATTCAGAAGATAAAATGGACGGTAAACTTGCTAATGCATTTTTAGCAGATGAAGCTGGAGCGATGGATAGTTATCCTGTAGAGTCAATGCGATCATCACAGATAACGCTACTAAACAAGCTAGGTATCATTATCAGTACTCAGTATCCGAACGACAATAATGTAATGATTGATGAAATCGATAAGGCAAAGAAAACACTAGATGGATTAAGAGAAAACAAGCGAATGTTTTCTTTACTTTTTGAGCCTGACGATGATTTGCTTGCTAATGATCAGTGGCAAACAAATGACTTAGTAATCTATCAAAGCAATCCTGTTGCAGTAGAAAATGAGCATATCTTCGAAGCAATTAAGGACATGCGAGAAGATGCCATCCTATATGAGAATAAAAGAGAAAATTATCTTTGCAAGCATAATAATATTAAATATAAAGGCCTAGGAGTAGAAGGATATGTTGATGTTACAAAAGTAAGAGAATGCAAGAGGGGATCAGATGATAATTGGTGGAGAGGTCGGAGAGTATGGTTAGGATTGGACTTATCTATGTCAGATGATAATGTATGCGTTGATATGAAAACTTATGAAGGTGATACAGTAGAAGAATCTGAACTCTACTCTAAGACATTTGGTTTTATACCTGCGGATAAGATAGATTATAAATCTAAGAGAGAAGGCGTTGACTATAAGAAATTGATACGAGAAGGTAGTTGTTTTGCATGTGGTGATGAAGTTATATCATATACAGCTATAGAAGATTTCATACTTTCATTAGAAGATAAATATGGAGTTGTAATAGTTCAGTTAGGTTATGATAGATGGAATGCATTATCAACTATTCAAAAATTGGAGAATAGAGGTATTGAGTGTGTAGAAATAAAACAACATTCAAGTGTATTACATTCTCCTACTAAGTTACTAAAAGAGAAGATATTAAGTAAAAAATATCAATATGATGAGAATTTAATGCTAGAAATTAATTTTCAAAATGCAAGATGTACAGAGGATACAAATAAGAACAAATATGTTAACAAGAAGAAATCTGTAGGAAAAGTTGACCAGGTTGTTGGCAATATAAACTCTACATACTTAATAGAACAAGAATTATTAAATGGTCAAAATGACTTTGTATTTCAAACAGGCTAGGAGGTGAGAAGTTGAGATTTTTCAAGAAGAAAGAAAAAAGAGCAGAAGAAGTATCATTCGAAGATGCCTTATTGCGGTCATTATTGGCAAAGACGGAAATGACAAAGGACAAAGCAATTCAAATACCTACAGTATCAGGTGCTATTAGCCTGATAGGAGATATAATTGCATCTACGCCAATTAAACTATACCAAGAAAGTGTAGTTAATAGCGAGAAAGAAACTAAAGAAATAGATGACTATAGGGTTACATTGCTAAATGAATCAACAGGTGATACATTGAATGCTAGTGAGATGTGGAGGGCAGTAACTAGAGACTATTTTCTAGGAAAAGGTGCTTATATCTATATCAACAAAGAGCAAGGGAAAGTAAAAAGTATTCACTATGTTGATGAAAAAAATATTGCAATACAGGAAAATACAGACCCAATATTTAAAGATTTTAATATATCAGTGCAAGGAACATCTTACAATCCTTATAACTTTATAAAAATACTGAGAAATACCATAAATGGTGCAAGTGGAGAAAGTATTGTATCGGAAAACGACTTGATATTATCAGTAGCATATAACGCTTTGAGATTTGAAGATGCACTTGTGAGAAAAGGTGGAAACAAAAAAGGATATCTTACTAGCGAAAAGAAAGTAACAAAAGAAACAATTGATGATTTAAAAGATTCATTTAGAAACCAGTATTCGAATAATGCTGAAAATGTAATTATACTTAATGAAGGATTGCAGTTCAAGGAATCATCGAATACTGCAGTTGAAATGCAGTTAAACGAAGGGAAGACTTCAAATGCTGCTGAGATATGTAAGATATTTCACATGTCACCTAATCTACTTAACGGTTCAAGTGTAACAATAAAACCAGAGGAAGAAATACAAAAATTTGTTAAACTTGCAGTTCTTCCTTTCATGAAGATAATCGAATCGGCTTTAAATGAGGACTTACTCCTAGAAAAGGAGAAGAAGTCCTTTTATTATGCTTTTGATACGAAAGAACTGCTGAGAGGTAGTGCAAAAGACCGATTTGAAACTTATAAAACAGCTATTGATAGCAAAGTTATGACAATCGATGAAGCAAGGTATCAAGAGGATATGAAACCTCTAGGGCTTGATTTTATCAATTTGGGATTGGGTGCAGTACTCTATAACACTAAAACGCAAGAGGTATTTATTGCGAATACAGGTACATCGGTAGACATGCAGAATTTGAAAGGCGGTGATAATATTGAGAATAGAAATACGAAATGACAGCGTTGTTATTGACGGATATGTAAATGCTGTAGAGCGTCTTAGTAACCCTGTAATAACACCACATGGTAAAGTTGTTGAAGTAATCGAACAAAGAGCATTTGAGAGAGCTTTAGAAAGAGCAGAAAATGTTGATTTGTTACTCAATCATGATAAAAATAGAAACCTAGGTTCTACACAAAAAGGAAACATTGAATTATGGGAAGATAACATCGGATTGCGGGCAGTTTGCACGATTACAGATATTGACGTAATGCAAAATGCAAAGGATGGTAAGCTAAAAGGCTGGTCATTTGGAATGTATGTTAATGATGATGATATAGAAAATAGATCAGAAGGTTTGCCAATTAGGCGTATTAAGGACCTAGACTTATTTGAAGTATCAATCATTGATAATAGAATGAATCCTTGCTATACAGCGACTTCTATTGAAACAAGAGCAGATGGTGACAAGGTGATTGAGCAACGAGCTTATGAAAATAAGGCTGTTACTGAAAATTTAATCGAAGCAAACAAAGAACCTATTGATTATTCAGAATTCGAAAACAGAATCCAATGTTTAAAAAGCCGATAAAAAGTCGGCTTATTTTTATATAAAGAAAGGAAAAAATATATGAACAGAGTAAGAAAAATTGCGGAGTTTAGAGCAACACTTAAAGGCCTTGAGGAACAGAGGGCAGAACTAGAAGAAGAATTAAAGAGTATTTTAGACGGAGCAAAAGCTGAAACAAGAGCGATTTCAGATGATGAGCAGACAAAGTTTAATGAAATTGAAAGTAAAATTAATGCAATCGATGCCACAATTGCAGCAGAAGAGAGAGCGAGAAATATCGGAACTAAAAAAACAGTAAAAAACCAAGAAGAGACACAAGAAGATGCTGAAATTAGATCATTTGCTAACTATGTAAGAGGTCAAGCTGGAATAATTATGGAAAGTCGTGCAGGAGAGCAAAATCTTACCATGGGGAACAATGGAGCAATTATTCCTGTAACAATCGCAAACCGTATTATCAAAGCGGTAAAAGATATTTGTCCTATCTATGCAAAAGCTACCATCTATCATGTTAAAGGAACATTAAAAGTACCTGCTTGGGGTAAGGCAAACACTACGCATGATATTAATGTTGGATACCAACAAGAATTTGTTGATATTACAGCTGACTCAGGAGCATTTTCAAGTGTTGATTTAACAGGTTATTTAGCTGGTGCATTAACACTTATTGGTAAGTCTGTTATCAACAATGGAGATGTAGATGTTGTTAACTTTATTGTATCTCAAATGGCAGAAGAAATCGCAGCTTTCCTTGAAAAGGAATTATTAATCGGTACTTCTGGAAAAGCCACAGGAGCATTATCTACAACTACAAAATTAAGCACTATGGCTGCAACCGTTATTACAGCTGATGAATTAATCGAACTACAGGCGAAGATTAAGCAAGTCTACCAGAGCAATGCATGTTGGATCATGAACCCAACAACATTTACAGCTATCAAGAAGTTAAAGGATTCGAATGATAGATATTTATTACAGGATGACTACACAAGTGAGTTTCCGTATCGCTTGCTTGGTAAGCCTGTGTATTTATCTGATAATATGCCAACTATTTCAGCAGGAGCAAAATCAGTATTATATGGAGATCTTTCCGGTTTATCCGTGAACATGAGAGAAGATGTGCAGATTCAAATATTATTAGAAAAGTATGCTACACAACATGCAATTGGAGTAGTTTCTTGGTTCGAGTTTGATTCCAAGGTGACAGATAATCAAAAGCTTGCCGTTTTAGAGCAAAAAGCATCATAGGAGGCATTCTATGAAAATAAGAGCGTTGGTTAGTTTTTCCGGTGTTCTTAGCATGAGAAAAGGTCAAGAGATGGAGTACAATAACGAAATTGTACTCCAAGATCTTTTACAAGCCAGATACATCGATGAAGTTGAAACTCCAACAAAAGGAGTGAAAAAAAATGAAGGTAAGCGAGGTTCAAGTAAGTAATATTGCAGAGTATTTAAGGTTTGACGATGAAGATTACAACACATCGGATATTCAAGTATTTATTGACGCTGCCAAAGCTTATATTAGATCATATACCGGGCTTGATGACGAAAGTATTGATACACATGAGGATATTACTATTGCTTTATACGTGCTATGCCAAGACATGCACAACAATCGGTCAATGTATGTAGAGAAAAGCAACGTAAACAAGGTAGTTGATACCATACTTGGAATGTATTGTATTAATCTATTGTAGGTGATGATATGAATGTTAATCCAGGAGAGTTAAATAAGCGTATCGAAATAAGAACTTTCAATAAAAAAACAGAAGAAAGTATCCTTGTAAGAAAGTGCTGGGCGAAAATCACAAACATATCTGGGAAAGAGATTATAAGAAATAATATTGATATCGAAAATATAGAGACAAGATTCCTTGTAAGGTACTCTAAAACTCCAATTACCAAGGATATGGAAATACACTTTAGGAATATGATTTTTGATATTCAATATAGTAATGAGTATGGATACAGCAAAGAGTATATAGAGATTCTGGCAACGTTTAAGGATTGGAGTACAAAATGAAAGCAGAGTTAAATTATAATAATTGTTTTTTCGAAATCTCTGAACTGATAGGGAAGATTCCGGACAGTATTGCTGTTAACGAGGAAGAAGCTTTAATTGAAATGGCCGTAGTAGTAAAAAGAAATGTGGAAAGCAGATTGAACCGATCAAGTCTTGATGATAGCGCAAAAAATTACGATGGTTCAAAACCATACAAGCATATGAAAGATGATGTTAAATTCACCGTATCACGTGATAGAAATGGTGGTTTATATGCAAAAATACAAGGTGGCAAAAATACTGGATACAAGTGGAAGTTTTTGAATGATGGTACTGTCAGAAATGGTATGATTCATACTCGAGCGACACACTTCATTGATCATTCGTTAAGTGATTCAGAACATGATATTGGAAGCATTGTTGATCGTACTATTAGTAAATCGATCTAGGAGAGCATATGGAAGAAAAATTAATTAATCTGATAAAAAGTACATTAGAAATTGAATGTGACAGTGTATTTGATAAATTACCAGTACCATGTACTCTCGTAGATATTTATAGCATATCGCCAGGACTTAATGGTGATGGTTCAAGCGTAATTGATGAATTCAAAGTACAGGTTGATTTATATTACAAAGCTAAAAATCCACTTGATGAAGCATCTAAAAAATTGTACCAAGCACTCAAACATGAAAAATATTACTCGTTGCCATACATGGAGAAATATTTTGACAAAGAAGCGAAATTATATAGAGCTACTTTCAGTTTTCATATAATAGAAAGAGAGGAATAAATAATGAAAAAAGTTAACTTGCAATTCTTTGCAGGAACGCCAAGTAAAAGGGCATACAGGATAAACATTAAAAACCCAGTATTCACTTTATTAACTTCGGATGATGATACGGCTTGCGTTTATGGAAAAGTCGATAGCCTTGGCGAAGCTATGGAAATTCAGATAACACCGACATTAGCAACTGGAACTTTATATGGTAACGGGGCAAAGGTTGATGATAGTGCTAAAATAACCGGAATTGATATGCAATTTGGTGCCACTAAAATACCAATTGAGCATAGAGCAACAATGCTTGGGAATACATATGCCGATGGTATATTAGTAGAAAATAAGGCAGATCAATCGGTATACATTGCATTTGGGTATGAAGTAGAACAGACGAATGGGAAAAGGGAATGTGTTTGGCTGCTAAAAGGAAAGGCTCAACCAATTTCAAGTACATCTCAGCAATCGGAAAGTAATATCAATTATTCAACCGACAGTATTAAAATATCTTTTATACCTCGTGCATTCGATGGTGCTATCCGTGCATTTGGCGATACTGCAAATGAAGCATTTACAGAGGAAAAAGCCGATACTTTTTTTAGTGCTGCACCTACTACTTTTGTAGTAAAATAGGAGGTTTAAATGAAAAAAACATATGCAGTAAAACCGAAAACAGAAATCGAATTACAATTTGAAGATGGGAAAAGTATCAACGTAACATTTGATGCAGCCGCAATACAACATTTAGTAGCTGATTTTGATGGAGGTTTAAGCGAAGCTTTAGAATCTGAATATACAGAGTTGTGCGCACGGATTATTTATGCCGGTAGCATGGAACATGAGTCTGACATGAGTATTGAGAAAGCAAAACAGATTGTATCAAATCTGGATTTAGAAACGCTTACTTCAATAATTGAAGACTTCACTGATAGCCTAGGAAAAGAAAAGAAAGCAGAAATAAAAGAGTTTCAAAAAAAAAGTATGACGGAGTTTATGGTCAAGAAATCGACATAGACTTCGACATACTTTTTTATTTGTATTGTATTAAACTTGGGCGCTCATCAGATGAATTCTGGCATGCGCCCCTTTCACAAATATATACGATGATAGAAATTTATAATGATGAAAAGCAAATGGAAGCTGCAATTTATAACAATTATGAGTACAAGTCTAAGTATTTTAGCACTAATAACACTAATAGCTCTAGTGATAATCAAAGCATAACAAGCATGAAAGATATAGCGGGGTGGGTATAGTTGAGTAACAATTATAAAAAGGTAATAACATTACAATTCGACTACTCACAGATGTCGAATAGTGTTACTGAGATAGATCGAAAGATGAAACTCTTAGATAGTGAGTTTAAATTATCTCAGGAGCAAATGAAATCATATGCAGATGAGACAACAAAAGCTGAATTAGAAGTACAGAGATTAAGCGAAAAAATCGCTTTGCAGACACAAAAAGTTAATTTAAATAAAACAGCTCTTGATAATGCAGGAAAGAGCAATGAATTAACTGAAAAACAACTTGATAGTGTTCGAAAGAAGTATATAGATAGCGAAAAGTCACTTTCAGTAATGAATAATGCGCTTGAAGAAGCTAAAAAGAAATTAGAAAATTCAGCAAAAAGCACAGAAGGTTATTCCGATAAACTAAGTTTACTTGATAGTAACATGAAGCTAATTGATAGTGAACTAAAGTTAAACGCTGAAAGGCTAAACGGTAGTGACGATGAGAGTAAGAAACTCACAACAACTATTGATGCGCTAACAAAAAAGATAGAGTTACAAGCCCAGAAATTAGATATAACGAGAAATGCATATGAAAAAGCAAGCATTAGTGGAAGTGCTACCGAAAATCAGCTTAATGAATTAAAGCAACAATATCTTGAAAATGAAGTACAACTTGTTAAGCTAAATAATACTTTGTCAGACACAAAGAAAAGATTAGAAGATTTAAAAAGCCCATCAGGTGATCTGAATGACAAGTTGAAGAAAAGTGGTGAAAGTGCAGCCGATATGGCTGGTAAGCTTTACATTTTGAAAGAAGCTTTAAGCCGTGTAAAAGAGGGACTTAGTGCTTATATTGATTTTGATATTTCCATGGCAAAAGTTAAAACAATTGCAGATACAACGGTTGTATCTTTTAGAGATTTAAAGCAAGGTGTTTACGATATTGCGAAACAAACAGGTCAAAGCGCAGTAAGTATTGCTGAGGCATTAAATCAATGTATCTCGTCCAATGTCGAAACGAAAGATGCGTTAAATGTAACAAGTGCTGCCGCTAAACTGGCAAAAGCAGGTTTTACAGATACGGCTACTGCAGTAGATGTTTTAACAACAATTATGAACTCTTATGGTATATCTGCCGAACATGTTACTTTAATATCTGACAAACTTATTGAAACACAGGATAAAGGTAAAACAACAGTTGGTGCTCTAGGAGAGAGTTTTGGTAAAGTTGCCGGATTAGCACAACAGGCAGGTATATCGTTAGATGAAGTGCTTGCTTCCGTAGCTACACTAACACTTACTAATGGAAGTGCAAGCGAATCATTAACATCTTTAAAGGCTGCCATAAGTAATATAATTAAGCCAACTGCTGAGGCGAAAGAAGTTGCCGATAAATTGCACATACAATTCAATGCAACTGCTCTATCAAGTATGGGTCTTTCTAAGTTTTTAGAAATGGTTAATCAAAGATGTAGAGGTAATACCGAAACAATGGCCAAACTATTTGGATCCACACAAGCATTAAATTCAATGTTGCTACTAACTGGAAGTGGAGCTGAAAGTTTTGCAGAAAACTTGCAGAGTATAGGAGACTCTGGTGGAAAAACAGAAGCAAATTTAAAGAACCTTGATAGTACAGGAGATAGGTTTAAAAAAGGGTTAGAAAATATGAAAACCAAGTTGGTTGAATTAGGAGATACATTAAGCCCTTTTTTAGAAGTGCTTAGTAAGGTATTTACTGTATTATCAAATATACCTGGACCTGTATATGTGATAATAGCAGTTATAAGTATATTATCATTAGTAATTAGCAATATAACAAAGTTAAAATTAATTTGGTCGTCGGTTACTTCTGGGCTAAGTTTGGCTATGGGGTTATTCTCAACGACGTCAGCAGCAACAACAGCAAATCTTATACCATTTTTATTAGTACTTGCAGCAATTGTTGCTGTTATCGGACTAGTAATTAGCGGTATTAGATCAGTTAGTAGTGCCATGAAAGAAGCCTCTATGTCAACGCAAGGACTTGTTAATTCTGCAGGAAACGCAACAGAAGCGTTACAAGGTGCATCTCAAAAAAGTGGTTTAATTAAAAATAACGCATCTGGTACGCTGAATTATAGCGGTGGAAAAACGGTAGTCGGTGAAGAAGGTCCAGAGGTTGTTGAATTTCCTACTGGAAGTCGAATTTACAACGCTAGAGAAAGCAGATCCATGATGTCAGGAGATAGTTATTATATCAGTTTAGAAGTGAAAGCAAATGAAATCCAAGAGGTACAGGACATTATAAATTTAGTCAAGGGCCGGCGCATGGCTACAAGGAGGGTATAATGTATACTAAAACACTACGATGCTATGAGGATACATATATAAGTATAGCTGACAATTCAAATCATTCTACAGCTACTAAGCTTAAAACAGATAACTGGCCAGCCGACCAGAAGAACCCTACTCGATATGCTGCGGTATTACAATTTGCCATACCTAATGAAATAAGATTTAAGAAAATAAATAGCGTGAAACTAAGCGTAACAATTAAGTCAGATATAGGATCTGGTTTTGGTGCTGTGTACTATCGAGCATACGCAGCTAGTTCAAGTATTGCAGAATTAACATTTAATAACTATGCGAGCCGAGGAAGTGTAAGCTCACCTATTTTAGATAAGCAGACAGTTAGTTTAAATCCTGGAGAAAGTTATACGAAAGAAAGAGACATTACAGAATTATTTATGAATAACGTTGTTAACAACCTATTTTCTGTAATGGTAAATGTTCCAAATCCTAACATAGATGATTTATATATACTATCGAATGAAAATTCTAGTAGCTATCCGTTGCTTACTATCGAATATGAGGATGTATTACCAGTTACACCAACACTTCTATATCCGGTTGATGTTTATGCAGATTCTGATAGAGAGTTAACGTTTAGATGGTCATTTAATACTTTAACCCTATCAAAACAAAAGGGTTATGTTCTTCAATGGAGAAAATCAGGAGAAAGTAACTGGTATACATTAAGTAGCGAAACAACTAACAGAATGATATATGCTACACCAGCAAATACATTTCCTACAGGTCAGATTGAATGGAGATTACAGACAATTGATGAAATAGACCAAGTAAGTGGATTTTCCGTAGCTCAATTTGTTATCAAAGGAAAGCCTAGTTTACCTGTAATAACATCTATAAAAAATGACGCATTAACAGTTATTGAATGGACCGCATCGGATCAAGTTGGTTATGAAGCAGAAATTAAAAAAGATGGAGAAATCATCTATAAATCTGCTAAATCAACACAAGAAACAAACTTAAAACCTAACTTGTTTTTACTTGATGGAAGTTACGAACTACGCCTAAGAACCATCAATAGCTACAGCCTATGGAGTAACTTCGCTAGTAGAATATTTACGATTAATACTACAAAGCCAAATAAGCCAAGCATATCAGTTTCTATCAATGGTGACATAGTAAATATAAACACTGAATTTGATACTAATACAGCTTATCTATATCGCATTGATCCAGAAGAAATAATTCTAATTGCTAAATTAACAGATAAAAAGTATATCGACACAGCAATTAGATGTAATGAACATAGTAAATACTTTGTCAGATCATACAACGGTGGATTTACGGATTCGAATCAAGCAGTAGCCTTAGCATTAACAAGTGGATTTATCGTTAGTGATAAATATGATATCGTAAGAGTTGACTTATCCGAAGAAAGGTTTATTCCTTTTTCGGAAGAACTTTCGAAAGAATTTGATTTAGTAGAGTATAGTGGGCGTATTGATCCAGTCGTAGAGGATGGAGAGCATGAGAGACAAGTTATTACACGTAATGCATTTGTTAATGAAGAGCAGTATGCAAAGCTACGAAGAATGTTCTATAAATCTACAGTAGTTCTTTACCGAGACAACAGAGGCATTAAGTTATGGTGTAAGATTACAAGGCTAAACCGCACGAATGCTACGCTTGATATGGGCTACAACATAGACATTTCATTTACAAAAGTGTTTTATAATGAAGGAGTTGAGGTAAATGAATAGCCTTGCAACTGAGAAATACACTCATGAAGAAGTTAAAAGTATGCTACTTGGAAATCGTAAGATTAGTTTTAAATATGAGCTGATCGATAAGAATAATAACTACCTTGGGTTAGTATCTGCCCAAGGTAGTATTTCTTATGACACACGCATGAGCCTTATGCGAACTGGATCATTTATAATCAATGAAATATCAGATATCAATTCAATTGATGAGCGACTTAAGATTCATTTTAATTTACACCTAGAGAATGAAGTAATAACATTTCCTCTAGGAGTACTTTTAATTAGTTCTCCTGCTCGTGCACACAACGGAAGGTCCATAAGTAAAAAGTGTGATTTGTACGATCAATCTGTAATAGTGCGTGAAGATAAATTTGATGTACGACATTGTGTAAAAACCGGAAATACATATACCGGAGCTGTGGAAAATATTTTAACCTCTGCAGGAATAATCAGTTATGATATTGCCCCTTCAGATAAAGTACTTTTGTCGGATGTAGAATTCGAAATTGGAACCAGTAAGCTCGATGCAATTAATAGTTTGTTAATCAGCATTAATTATAGCAAATTGCATTTTAATGAAATTGGTATAGCCACAGCATTACCATATAAATTACCGGTTCTACGAGACATTGAAGATACTTATGAAACCGACCATAATAGCATAATTAAGACAGGAGTTGAACAAGGACTAGATGTTTTTAATGTACCAAATAAAATTGTTAGATATCTTGAAAATCCTGACAGAGGGTTGCTGATAAGTAATTATGAGAATAACGATCCTACAAGTATATTAAGCATACCAAACAGGGGAAGAAAGATTGTAGATATTGCGAGTGTATCTGATATAGCAGATCAAGCTTCTCTTGATGCTCTTGTTTATAAGTTGGCATCTAATTCAGTCGCATATGAAACTCTAAGATTTAAGACAGGATTAATGCCACACCACGGGCACGAAGCATGTCTACAAATTAAAAATAAAGATATAGACGTGCAAGCAAAGTATATTGAAGAAGCATGGAGTATGGACTTAAGTCCAGGTGGTGATATGATTCATTATTGCAAGAAGGTGGTGCCAATCTAATGTACGATACAGCTAATGATTATATTTTGGATGATGAGCAGAAAAAAGATAATGAAAAAGAACGGTGTTTTCGCCTAGCTACAGTCACCTCACTTTTTGAAGATGGATATTACAAGATAACATTCTACGGAGAGAGTACCGAAAGCGAGAAAAAATACAAGAGACTTGATATGTCTAACCCTTCAGTAAATGACACGATATTGCTCGCTCATATCAATGATAACTATATTATACTTGATAAAATTTCTGGTACGGTACCAATTGCAGGAGATGGATATTTAACTGAGGTTCAAGCAAACGAATTATTTGCTAATAAAGAACATAAGCATACGGAGTATGCGCCTACAACACATAGTCATTCTGCGTTAAAGCCGTCTGCGGCATCTAATTTAACTCTTTATTTAGACACAGGTGCACTAAGACCAAGCTCATCAGGAGCATTTGATATTGGTACACCTAACTATACATTTGGGTATGTTTATTCTAAAGATGTATACGCAAATGGAAACCATCTCAACCATGATAAAATCTATCTAGCTGGGAGAGAAAATTCTTCTTATGTGAAAATATATGGAAGTAATATTTTTGCTCCATCAGGTAATGGCTCAATGGATTCGGGTAGTATAAATAATAGATGGAATACAGTGTGGGCGCAAAACTCTACAATAAGCACATCTGATAAAAAAGAAAAGCATGATATAGAAATTTTAGATGATAGGTATATAAAATTCTTGACGTTACTTAAACCAAAGCGATATAAGTTCAACAATGGCGAAAGCGATAGATACCATACTGGACTTATTGCACAAGACGTTGAACGTGAATTAAAAAAGTGTGGAATATCATCACAAGAGTTTGCTGGATTTATTAAGTTTGAGCAGAAGAATGGATATGGGTATGGGTTAAGATACGAGGAGTTTATAGGTCTATTAATCGAGGATAGAAATCGTAATGTTAAAATTATTGATAAGCTAGTGAAAAAAGATAAAAGCAATAAAAAGTTAATAACTGACATGAAAAAGACTTTAGATATGTTAGTTAAAAAAGTAGAAAAGTTAGAATGGAGGAAGGCGAGTGAATAAACCTTATAACATAGAACTAAGTACTGAACGAAATCAGCCGGTCGAGACTAATATAAAATTATGTCAAGGTGATAACAATATCACTTTTAATATTAATATCAGAGATTTTGATTTAACTGGGAATACGGTAAGAATAGTATTTTCACAATCAAGTGGTTTAAGCGTAGAAAATAATGCGATAGTAAACAGTGATAAAAAATCATGCACATATAATATAATTGGTAACGAGCTTCAATCTCCCGGCAAAGTAATAGCAGACTTAAAAATATATGATGCTAACAACAAGCGTTTATCCTCAGCTTGTTTTATTTTTTATGTTGATATAGATTCATTAAATGATGGATCTTTTCCTCCAAGTAACTATTCAGGAAGCCTAGAAAAAGCATTGGCAGAGTGTGACTCCGCTACACAAGCAGCACTTGATGCGGTTCAGAAGGTTGTCAACATTGCGAATAATGATGCTGTTACGGTAGAGGGGTTTGCGTGGGATGCAAGACGTGGTAAAGCAATAAGGGATGATGTTAATACGTTAAATGAATCTTTAGTTACCAAAAATATCACAATAACTGCTACAAACAACTTTACGCATGCCGGACTGTGTATTAAGAAATTAGGTAGATGTGTGTATTATTATGTAATAACTGTAGGTAATACAGTACCTATCGAAACACTAGTTACGGTTGGTACATTTGATACTGCTCATGCTCCTATATCTTTTGCATCGAGCTTGGGCGCAAAAGATAGTACAAGTCAATTAATACATGTGTTAGCATATTCAGACGGAACTATTAAAATAGGTAATTATTCAGGAGCTTCTTTAGTGGCTGGATCAACTATTTTTGGTACTCTCATATGGGATACTAATTAAATCATTATTTAACAAACTAAGAAGGGAGTTTATATGTGGATATCAAGAAAGAAATTTAAACAACTAGAAAAGAAAGTTGCCGACCTTGAAAAGAAAGTTCAAAGTCAGCAACAAACTATAGCAATAAAGCTTGATGGAAAAGAAATAGCTAAGAGTTTAGCCACTCATCGTAGAGCCCTGTAAGTAGATTCTACCATAATATAACAAAATAAACCATGAAGGGAGAAAAAACATGGAACAAATCAGACTAAAAGATGGTACCGTCCATAATATCTTGACTGCAGCACCAAATTTTATCAGTATGGAAATATCGCCTGATGAATTTGCAAGTACATACAGTACTTTGACAGAAGATAATTTATCAATGTATCAAATTCTAACGGAAGATGGCAGTGTATGTGGAATTTACACAAACAAATATGTATTTGAAGCAACTATTCGAGATGGAATCGCTACATTTGTGCTTAGTGATGTGGATACTACATCTAAAAGAATTAAAGATCTAGAGGAAAGTAACGCTATGCTTACAGAGTGTATCCTCGAAATGAGCCAGGTAGTATATGCGGATTAGAGCATTTATACTTAGTTTACTATTAGGGAAAGGAGGTCTTGATATGATGGCAATGTTATGGGCACAACAGATTATGCTAAGCAAGAAAACCTATGAGCTTGTACCAGCATTACTAAAAGCATCTGTAAAAGAAATTTTAGTTGATAGCGGTTGCGAAGAATTAGTAACAGATTAATAATTAATGTATACATAGAGCACTCACAGTAGTGCTCTTTTTGTATGCAGAAAGAGGGATGATGGAAGTATTAAATAAAATAAAAGCAATAATTGTTTCAATTGCGAGTGGTTTCATGAGCCTACTTGGAATCTTAGCCATTCCTGTATTAATCATGGTTGGTTGTAATGTTATTGATTATGCTACAGGAGTTATAGCAGCAAAATATCGCAATCAAAAAGTAGATAGCTACAAGGGATTTAGAGGAATTTTAAAGAAAGTATGCATGTGGCTTTTAGTCGTGGTTGGTGCAATCGTTGACTGGTTATTACAGTACGCAAGCTCAACTATTGGGATTACATTACCATTTACATTTTTAATTGCATGCATTGTGGCGATATGGATTATATGCAACGAGTTACTAAGTATTTTAGAGAATATTACTGATATTGGAACACCTTTACCATTATTTTTAAAGAATGTTGTTAAGTACATCAAAAAACAAACAGAAGGTAAAGCCAACTTCGATATGGATAAGGAAGGTGATACAAATGAGTAGTTACAGAAAGTTAATGACAGATCAACAGGTAAAAGAAAAAGTTTTAGATATCGTAAATAATTTTAATACTTGCTACCTCTACGGTGGAGCTGGACAACTTATCACCGATGCAGTAATCGACCAAAAGGCTAAACAGTTTCCTTCGTGGTACACGCAAGCACGTATTAGTGAGCGTAAAAAGTTAGTAGGCAAGCAATACTATGGCTTTGACTGTTCAAACCTCTTAAAATCTATTTTATGGGGTTGGAGTAATGGGAAACAAGGAGTTTACAACTCCAACACTGTACCAGACACTAATGCCAATGGGCTTATTAACTTATGTGAAAATGTCAGCACTGATATGACTGATATCAAGCCAATGGAGTTAATTTGGTTTTCTGGCCATGTCGGACTTTACCTCGGCAATGGTGAATGTATTGAATGCGCTCCAACTCTAAATGCAGTAAAAATCACAAAGTTATCATATCAGGGTAAGTGGTGTAAGCATGGTAAACTCCCATGGATTACATACACAGAGCAAGAAAAACGTCAACTTAAGCTTATTACTCCTTATATGCGCGGAACAGACGTGAAGCAGTTACAAGCTCTTATCGATGTTACTACAGATGGTATATATGGACCTGCAACGGATAAGAAAGTAAAAGAGATACTTTCGGCATTAGGAATGTAATAAAATAGCCCCTATGCTATATGCTAGGGGCTATTACTAAATGGTTATTACTTTATCTTTAGTTATATTAAACATTGATATTGCTTTTTCTTCTGAAAGAATATTTGCTGTATCAAATATTAATTGTTTATGTTCATCTTTATCTATAAAATTAAATATTAATAATTGTTTCTTCGTTGTTACATCAACAGTTTTAGAATTTTTAGCCATTAAAGCTCCGGCAGTACCAAATACTGAAGTACTTGCGATAACACCTTTAGTATTTGGTATAGCTTGCTTCTGGATATCTATATCTTTTTTTAACTCTATCTTAGTCAACTTACTTTTGTCTAATACATACTCTGTATGATCAGCAACAAATATGTATTTATCATCCGAAATAAAACATTTACATTCCATATGATTTGAAATAGGTAAACCACTAACATGTATTAAATTAGTTCTCAATTTACAATTATATTTCTTTATAAGACTTTCTAAGTATTTCTTATTTTCTGCACTTTGCTCAGCTAGTCGAATTATCAAAACAACAAAAATTAATCCTAAAAATATCGATAGTATAGTCATTGATATAATTTCTAAATTATCCATAAATCAATCTCCTTATGTAATCTATATAGTATAATATTACCATTATAGACAATATTAAGCAATAATTATTAAAACAAAAAATCCCGGCTATATTAACCAGGACTAAAATTATTTATGTTTCTGACTTAGCAAAAACATTTTATATTCTTCTATTTTCAATAAATCAGATTCAGAGAATTGATAGCTTGTATTGTCTAATCCAAGCAGATAATTAACCGAAACATCTAATGCATCAGCTATAGTAAATAGCTGGGTTAGATTAATTTCTCTTTTTCCGCTTTCTATCTCCGAATAAGATGACTGAGCAAGGCTTAAGGCTTTGGCAACCTCATGTTGCTTCATATTTTTTCGCATCCGCGCAATAAACATTCGGTTTCCAAACTCAACATAGTCAAACATATTTTACACCTCAAATGTATATTAACATTCAAACTAAATATGGACAATATTGTTAGAGAAAGTATCTGTATAACAGAATAAATATCGATATAACAAATAATATGATATTATTAACGAAACAATTCACTGAATTATTTTAAAATATGTACAAAATATAGTAGATAATGAAAATAATACCACAAGACAATAATTTCCGAATATGGTAAAATTTTTATATTCCATACTATTTCATTTATAAGAAAACACAAATTAAAATTAGACGAAAGGAGTTGAAAAATACGAACAAGTGTTCTATAATATTAACAAGATGATCATAGTAAATCAAAATACGAATGAGAGGGGCATAACGTTGGGAATTGAAGCTGTTGATATATTAGACATACAATGCGAAAAAGCAGTTACATGCGAAGAATATTTTTTATTGCAAAGAGAATGTGCAGAAGCTATAAAAGAAAAAAATATTAACAAGTATAGTGATTTAGTTGGTAGACAACTTGTTTTAACAGAAAGAAAATGTTACATACAGGGGTTTTTGGATGCTCTTAAGAAGATTAACCAGAAAGATAATTAAAGAACATTGTACACAAAGTGTTCACTATATGGTGAAAAGTATTGAAAAATAATGATGAATAATTCATGATAACAATACGCAATACAAATTACAATATCCATTGGTATTACAACGATTTTCAAGATACATTATATATCTAAAAGATAACCTATAATAATAGGAAGTAACTGATTTATTAAACCGCAGGTCGTGGGTTCAAATCCTACTGCCCCTGTTACAAAGCTAGAAAAATCAAGGGTTTCAGTAATCTGATTCCCTTGATTTTTTCTATTTTCCCACGGATTTCCCACCGAACAAAATCTCTTCAAATTTCTACAGTTTGCTTCCTTGATTCCTTTGCGGTGTGAGTATAGACTTCCATTGTAGTAGCAAACAATGCCCAACCTTTACTGAACTTCCTTCATGGCAACACCTGCTTGAAGGAGCATTGTTGCATGAGTATGCCTTAACATATGCATATGAAAATTATACTACATACAACATTGGATTGAGAGCTTTTGTTATATTTTTGTAGCACAGGGGCTGTATTTTCTATTTAATTATACTTTCTGTTCTTAAATCAGTAACATTATAAAGAATCTCATTTTTTGATTTATATTTAAAACGAATATTTTTGCTTTTATACTCTTTTCCTATTTCTATTTCTTGGGGTGGCGTCAAATTTATCGACTTAGCTGAATACAGTCCTTTTTCATACATAATTTCTAAGTATTCACCCTCAATTACGTAGATATCAAAAACCTCATTGAGCGTTTTTTTTGATATCCATTCATCCATAACACTTATACCAACACATATTGTTATTTCTAATGGATTGGACAATGTATACGATAAATTGCTTTCTGAGGATACTATATTAAAAGTTATGGTTGTTGTACCTTTGCTAAGAGGACTGATATAAACGGTTGTAGTATTATCTCTATTTTCTCCTAATTCGATTTCAACATGACTCGAAGAATTAATAGAATAGCTTAGAAATTCATTTTTTTTTGGATTTTTCATAGTAATTTGTATTTCTTGAAATTCATCCATAGGGCAGTATATTAATGTTGAACTTGCATTAAGTCTACTTTTTACGTATATTTTGCATTGTAACTTAATGCTGCCACTCCCAGAGCCAACTGTTGCGGTTATAGTACAACTTCCTTGATCCTTAGCTGTGACTTTACCGTTTTTGGTAACAGAAGCAACATTCGAATCACTGGATCTCCACATCACTTTTTTCGTAGATCCAATTACTTTTAGTTGATATGTAGAATCGATGTATAACGTCTTTTTATTTACATTAAGCTTAACTTGTTCAGCTCCCTGAACGTATACATTATTAGTCATGAAAATTGAAATTAACATTATGGTTAGTAAAATAGATATTGTTTTTTTCATGCTCACCCTCCTAATATAATAATAAGGATATTATCACACAAAATATTCCATAATTCAACTTCAGTTTTATTAGTGATTAATCATAACCAAGTATTTTAGAATAAATGACTTAGCGTTGACAATCCGTATACCATGTGATACACTAAGCCCAAAATTGAATCAGTAATTGACTTATTCTTTACTGCCGAGTAAAGAACTTAAGCGTCAGGTTTTATATCGTTAGGCCATAGAAGATATAAAACTCTGGCGCTTTTTATTTTTGTATGGAGGTAAATATGAAAAATACGGAATGTTTGAAGAATTTTTTTAAATACTCATCGTTAAACGTCCTTGGTATGATAGGGCTGTCCTGTTATATCTTAGCGGACACTTTCTTTGTTTCGAAAGGGCTTGGGGCGAATGGTCTGGCTGCACTCAATCTTGCAATTCCAATCTATAGCTTCATTCATGGAAGTGGCTTAATGCTTGGTATGGGAGGCGCTACGGGGTATTCTATTAAGAGTATCCAAAATGAAACGGATAGCGCAAATCGTATATTTACGAATACTGTTTTTTTGGCACTTGGTTTTGCTGTTATTTTCTTTGTACTTGGACTTTTTTACTCCGATAGGATAGTAATGCTATTGGGTGCGGAGGGAGAAGTTTTACATATGAGTAAAACCTATTTACAAGTAATACTATTGTTTGCTCCCATGTTTTTATTGAATAATGTTCTTTTATGTTTTGTACGAAATGATGGTTCTCCGCAACTCTCCATGATTGCAATGTTAGGTGGGAGCTTATCAAACATAGTACTTGATTATGTTTTTATGTTTCCACTTGAAATGGGGATCTTCGGTGCTGTTCTCGCTACTGGTCTTGCGCCGGTAATTAGTATACTGATTCTCTCTCCATTCTTTTTTCGAAAGAAGAATTGTTTTCATTTAACGAAGTGTAACCTCTCAATAAAGCTTATTAGAAGCATTGTTTCAAGTGGAATCCCATCGCTTATTACAGAGGTATCCTCCGGTATTGTTATGATTGTTTTTAATATAATTATACTGAGATTGCAAGGGAATGTAGGAATTGCTGCCTATGGCATTATTGCCAATCTTTCACTAGTGGTAATTTCGATATATACAGGTATCGCTCAAGGTATCCAGCCGATAATAAGTAGTAACTATGGAGCTCGTAATCGTGAAAATGTACAGGCAATTTTACGATATGCTCTGATTTCCATGTTGATTGTTTCAGGAATTGTTTATGTAACTGTATTTTTAAGAGCCCCGCAAATTGCAAGTATTTTTAATAGTGAGAAGAATGAGCTTTTGCAAAGCATTGCTATAAAAGGTTTGAAAATTTACTTCACTGCATGTGTTTTTGCTGGATTTAACATCATTATTTCTGTATATTTTACATCGACTGATTATGCACGCCCGGCACATATCATATCAATTTTGCGTGGGTTTTTAATTATCATTCCAATGGCCTTTTTGCTATCCTCGCTTGGCGGAATACTGGGTGTTTGGTTCGTGTTCCCAACAACTGAACTGATTGTAGCGAGCATCGGAATTATGCTGTATCACGTTACCAGAAAGAAAACGATCCCCAAGGGTTTATCAACAGAATAATGAATTGTTATCATTCAATTCATTATTATTTATCGCGATAAACAACTTATAATTATACATAATATTGATAAATGTTAAAATATATTTATTGACTAACTATTCATGTAAGGATATGATAGAGAAAGCTAGATTTTTTAGGAGGTAGAGGAATGCTAGAATTATTACTACCCAAAGACTACCACTCCGCTCTAGATATTAAGGATACGCAGGGAGCAATCAAGCATGTCAAGGACCATTTTGAAAGACAGCTTGCAAAACAGTTAAATCTAACACGTGTCTCTGCACCTTTATTTGTTCGTCCGGAAACTGGATTGAATGATAATCTAAATGGAGTAGAAAGACCGGTAAGTTTTGGAGTTAAAGAGCAGGATGATGCAATAGTGGAGATCGTTCACTCTTTGGCAAAATGGAAGAGGATGGCGTTAAAGAAGTACGGCTTTGCTTATGGAGAAGGCCTTTATACGGATATGAATGCAATTCGTCGTGACGAGGATACAGATAATATACATTCTATTTTTGTTGATCAGTGGGATTGGGAAAAAATACTTCTACATGACGAAAGAAATGTAGAAACCTTAAAATCGGTTGTCCGTAGTGTATATCAGGCATTAAGAGATACAGAACATTATATCTCTGATAAATATGAATACATTGGAAAGATTCTGCCGAAAGAAATTGCATTTGTTACAACGCAGGAATTAGAGAATATGTATCCAAATGATACACCAAAAGAAAGAGAGTACAAGATTGCAAAGCTAAAAGGTGCGGTATTTATTATGCAGATTGGCGGCGCTCTTGCAAGCGGTGAAAGACACGATGGAAGAGCACCTGACTATGATGATTGGTCTTTAAACGGCGATATTATTGTATATTATCCTGTTCTTGATATAGCACTTGAATTGTCATCGATGGGTATTCGTGTAGATGAGGTGTCATTAGCAAACCAATTAAAAATTGCTGACTGTATGGACCGTTCCGAACTCCCATTTCAAAAGGCTGTTTTAAATCGTGAACTTCCATATACCGTAGGTGGTGGTATTGGACAAAGTAGAATATGTATGTTCTTCTTACGTAAGGCCCACATAGGGGAAGTCCAATCCTCGTTCTGGAAGGAAGAGGATATAGAGAAATTAAGTAATAATGGAATAACATTACTGTAATGCCACGTAGTGGAAAAGAGGTTATGAGCAAGTAGCGTAAGCGGTTGCGAATATCTGCTTTAAATAAGAAGGTAGTGTGAAACATGGTGGTAGGAAAAGGTATCTTGATTTGGTTTGTAAAAGCCATTTCAAGGTACCTTTTTATGTCACTAATACTATTTTATGTCACAAATACTATTTTATTTTGCAAGTTGTTAAAGAAGAATCTTTTTGCTACAGCCATTTTTTTCTCTTGATCCATAGCAATAAGTCATTTCCGTAAAGACAGAATATGTAAAGAATGTTCTTATTTTCTCTCATCTTAGAAAAATTGTTATAACCTGAAGGAATATGAATAAAAAGGGGTTAAATACCATTAAATGTGAAATTCTAACCAATATATGTAATTTATCAATAAATAAAATACTAAAATACCGAAAACATAGGATTAATTTAACCTCTTCCTAAAAAGAGTAGATAGTTTGTATTATTTCCTATATAATATAAATAAAAGTTATATCTAACAGGTAAATAAAGTCTCAAACTAATACATATGATTAGGTTTGATGCTGAATTTACTGTTTTTTATTGATAGATATTTGCTATGTGTCTACTTTATTAAGTAGTCTTTATAGCATATGTGGTTACAACTTATTTGGTGGAAATGAATCATAATGGATAACATAGTAGGGAATCAAAATATAAGAATAAATCGATATGATTCATTTTTTATGTTGGTACCTGATTGGGCTTGCAGTTACTAAAGAAATAAAGAATCTATCAAATTATTAATAATTAAGGAGCATTTGTGGGAAAATTATAAGGTCAACGTAATTTATCTATCTATGCTCCCTTAAGAGCAAACAATAACTTCCAAATAAATATTATTTTAATCCAAGTAATGTTGTGATTCTTTTTGTACCTTAATTCAATGAGGATGAGGGGACAAGTCTCTAGGAGAAAAATCATGGTATAAAACATTCAAGAAATTAAGAAGATTTCAGAACTAAAATTCCCGAGTGATACCTTGATTATTCAATAAAAATGAAGATAGGAGTCGGTTGTTCCGTGTGGAAAAAACGATTTTGAAGGAGGTCGATATTCTAGTAATTAATATCTAAACTGACATAAAATATGGTCAAGTAAGCTGTTAAGTTTTCGTTAAGGAAAGAAAAAAGGATTGATTTTGTAGTAGAAAAGAGTATTATGAATACGGTTTTCTTACTTTCCAGTATATACCTAGGAATTGGTTAAGCTTCCATAAAAAGGATAATGAATTATAAAAAATAATTTTGTCCTATTGTGGTGGGTGTTATGGAAGTGTGTGAAAGTTGAAATAAATTGAGATTTAGGAGGTGTGGCATGGAGCAGATACTTAGTTTAATGGTAGAAGTTGAAGAAAAAGCATCGAACATTTTAAAACTAGCTGAAGACGAAAAGCAACGAATCTATCAAAAGAGCAGAGTAGACCTTGAACAGTATGATAATGAGCTGAATAAAGAAGTAGAGGAAAAGGTAGAACATCTGCGAAAGAAAAATGAAAGTGAAGTGGAAGCCGCCAGAGCAAACATGATGCAGGAGTATGAACAAAATCTCGAAAAACTTAATCAGGAATTTAGTGACAAACAAGATGATTTAGTGAAGCAAATTATGAAACAATTGATAGGAGAGTGATCGCGTGTCAGGTAAATTACTATCGTACAGTGGTATCACTACAAAATCAAAGGCAATGGAGAGTAAACTCATCAAAGGCGATGATTATAGAAAACTTTCCGAGATGACTTCAGTCAATGAATTTGTCCTATATTTTAAATCTCATGATGCATATCAGCCATTCTTTGCGGCACTAAGTGAAAATGCTGTGCACAGAGGGCAGATAGAGATGGTATTAAAAAACTCGTTGTATGACAGTTTTGCAAAATTATATCGGTTTGCCGATAAAAAACAAAGAGAAATATTAAAGCTAGTATTTTTCCATTACGAAGTGTCAATGCTAAAAAGTTGTTTGCAAAAGCTGTATAGTCCAGAAATTAAATTAAATCTAGGAGTATATCGAGAGATTTTTAAAGAACATTCCTCTTTACGGTTGGTAGAATTAGAAAATGCAAAAAATTTGGAAGAGTTTACAAACATTCTTCGGGGTACAGAATACTTCCCCCTATTTATGCGAATGTTGAATTCCAACCATAAAACCTTGTTTGATCTAGAGATGCAGTTGGATGTTTACTATTATAAGGCATTATGGAAGCGTAAGAATAAAGTATTAAAAGGGAAAGAACAAGAAACCCTCACTAGGGCTATCGGTACAAGAATCGACGTTGCGAATATCATGATGATCTACCGTAGTAAAAAATACTACGCGGTAGAACCAGCAGATATCTTAGCGGTTATCATTCCGATTTCCTATAAGTTAAATCAGCATGATTTAATGAATATGATTAATGCTAGTTCAATTACGGAATTTACGAATCTTTTACAAGCTTCAAAATATCGAATTGATAAGGAAAATCTAACTCAGGATGATATGGAGAGAGCTTATTTTGAAGCTATTTTGTATGCATATCAATTTAGTAAGGTTAAGTATCCAGTTAGCATTGCGCCAATCTTAAATTATCTATACCTAAAAGAATTAGAGATTGATAATTTGACCACTGTACTCGAGTGTATCCGTTACGGATTGGAATCTGATCATATTTTAGAATTGATTATTAAACTTTAGTTTTATGTAGTGTGAAAATAAAAGCAATTTTCACACTAAATTAACCACATGGAGGTGAATTACGGTGATTGAGAAAATGAAGTTTTTACGCATTACGGGTCCTAAGGAGGACATTAACCGTGTAATTACTCAGTATTTAAGTAAATATGAGTTACACGTTGAAAATGCTCTATCAGAACTGAGCGATATACACAATCTTACTCCTTACGTGGACACGAATACGTATAGAGAAAGCTTATTAAAAGCTGAAGATACCATGAAACAACTTCGTCCTGAAATAAAGCCTTCGGGACGCGAAATCACCTATAAAGAGGCTGAGGATTTATTAGAAAAAATGCATCTGATGCTAGATGATCTAGACGTGCAAAAGAAAGAAATCAAAGAGAAGTTAGAAACCATTGCTGAAAGACAGGATGAAATCAAACCTTATCTTTCCTTCGATCTTGAGCTTTCTAAAGTAAATAGTTTTCAATTTATACGATGTCAATTTGGCCGTATTGCAATTGATTACTATGAGAAGTTAACAAAATATATCTATGAAGATATGAACACAATCTTTATAGAATGTAAATCCGATAAAAATTATGTTTATGGTGCTTATTTTGTACCAACGATTCATGCAACAAAGGTAGACGCTATTTTATCTTCCCTGCATTTTGAAGATATGGATTTCCCAGAAGGGTATTCCGATACCTTAAATGACATCAACCAGGGCTTAAAGCAAGAACGCCGTTCTTTGTTAAAACAACAGGATGAATTATTACTCACGATGAAGGACGTACTTAAAAAGCATGCAGCAGATTTTGTTGCAGCCTATGAGAAGTTAAAAGAATATTGTGATAACCAACAAATTAGAAAACTTGCTGCTTGTACTAGGCAGAAAGAAGAGGTTTATTATATTCTTTGCGGATGGATGTCTGAAAAGGATACGGAATTATTCCTTAGGGAGATAGGAGGGGATCATGAGGTGACTTGTTTCGTGGATGACCATGCCAGTAGTACTACCTCAAAACCCCCCACGAAACTCAAAAATCCAAGAATTTTTAAGCCATTTGAAACATTCATAAAGATGTATGGCTTACCATCATACAAAGAAATTGACCCTACCATATTTGTAGCATTAACTTACTCTATTATGTTTGGTATGATGTTCGGTGATGTTGGTCAAGGCTTATGTCTTGTAGTTGGTGGCTTTATATTATATAAAGTTAAAAAGTTAAATCTTGCAGCAATATTATCCTGTGCCGGAATATTTTCCACTATATTTGGTTTCTTATATGGTAGTGTATTTGGATTTGAAGAATGGATTGAACCTATTTGGACGAATCCAATGAAAGATCCAATGACTGTATTAATTACAGCAGTTGGATTTGGAGTATTCCTTATTTTCATAGCAATGATATTTAATATAATAAATGGTATTCGAGAAAAAAATATTGAAAAGATATTTTTTGATACCAATGGTATTGCAGGATTCGTATTCTATGGTTCTGTGGTAGGAATCGTTGTATTACTATTTACAGGCCACACTTTACCAGGAGTTTTTCTATTGTTTATAACAATTGTAATTCCTTTAATGCTTATTTTTATAAAAGAGCCACTTACAAGACTTATTGAAAAGAAGACTGATTTGATTCCTGGTAGTAAAGGTATGTTTTTCCTTGAGACCTTCTTTGAGATGTTTGAAGTTATACTTAGCTATATAACCAATACAGTATCCTTCGTGCGTGTTGGTGCTTTTGCACTAAGTCATGCAGGTATGATGTCAGTTGTATTAATGCTTGCACATGCGGAAGGATCACATCCAAATATATTAGTTATTATTCTGGGTAATTTATTGGTTGCTGGCCTAGAAGGATTGATTGTAGGTATTCAGGTATTGCGACTGGAATATTATGAAATGTTCAGCCGCTTCTATTCAGGAACAGGAAAAGAGTTCAAAGCAAGACGTGGTGGCGAATAAGCCAATAAACTCGTAAAAAAAGGAGTGTTAGTGTATGTATACAAATTATATTATAGCAGGTGTTTTAGTATTAAATTTCTTTTTACCAATTGGATATATGTTGTTTAAAAAACAGAAACAGCAAAAAACAACAAAATGGGTTTTAGGTTCTCAAATTTTTGTATTTTTTGCAACAGTAGTTGTAGGTTCTTTACTTATGTTTCATAGCGCTTCCAGTACAGTTGCAATGGCAGCAGCAACAGAAGCGGCAGCAGGTGCTGCTCCAGTAGCTAATGATGGCTTACGTTTTATTGCAGCAGCATTATCAACAGGTATGTCAACAATCGGTGCTGGTATTGCCGTAGCTAGTGCAGCTAGTGCAGCTCTTGGTGCATTAAGTGAAGATTCCAAGATTATGGGTAAAGCATTAATCTTCGTTGCTCTTGCAGAAGGTGTTGCTCTTTATGGTATGTTAATTTCCTTCATGATTTTAAATGCTTAGACTTGGTAACAGCAAGGCCCAATAAAGAGGTGGAATAAATGAAAATGTTTCTTATCAGTGATAATGTGGATACCTATACTGGTATGCGTTTGGCTGGGGTAGAAGGCGTTGTAATTCACTCGAAAGACCATCTGGAGGAGCAGTTAAAAGCGGCAGTTGCAGATAAGTCTATTGGAATCATTTTAATAACAGAGAAACTTGAACAAGAATTTCCTGATATTATAAATGATGTTAAGCTACATCGCCGTTTGCCATTAATTGTCGAGATCCCAGACCGCCATGGTACAGGTAGAAATCCTAACTTTATCACGGACTATGTAAGTCAGGCAATTGGATTAAAATTATAAGGAGGTTAGTCTGTTATGAACATCAAAGAAAAAGCAGAACACTTCTATAACATGGCAGTTGACAATGCTACTGCTCAGAATACAGCTATGGTAGAAGATTATAGGCTACTCCTTGAAAAGGAATTGGAGCAGCATAAAAAAGATGTGAGAAGAAAGGCAGATAATTATCTTAAAGAAGAGATGGAACGCTTAGTGCGTGAAAAAAATACTGCCCTTGCTTTAAAAACATTAGAGATTCGTCATTTATTTAAAGACAGAAGCACAGTAATAACAGAAGACCTATTTTCAAAGGTAAAAATAAGTCTTTTCGAGTTTATGAAAACAAAAGAATATGTGGAACTGTTGAAAAAACAAATCAAGGAAGCGAAGGACTTTGCCAAAGATCATTCCGTTACAGTATATCTAAACAGTACGGATGCAGATAAGGCTGCCATGTTAAGAGAGGAATCTAATATCACGATTGAAATCAGTACAACAGACTTCTGGGGTGGAACCAGAGCTGTAATACCAGATAAAAACGTGGTAATTAATGAATCCTTCTTAAGTAAGTGGGAAGAGGCGAAGGAGAGCTTTGCTCTGAAGGGAGGCAGCTTCCATGAGTGAAATAGCAAAAATTACAGGAATTAATGGTCCTGTTGTTTATGTAAAAGGGAAACAGCCATTTCGTATTGCTGAAATGGTGTTAGTAGGAAAACAAAATCTAGTTGGTGAAGTTATCAGTCTAGAAAAAGGAATGACAACGATTCAGGTTTTCGAAGAGACTACGGGATTACGTCCGGGAGATGAGGTTACTTCAACAGGAAGCGCAATTTCCGTAACGTTAGCCCCAGGTATCATTAGTAATATCTTTGATGGTATTGAGCGTCCTTTAAGCGAGGTTGCAAAGCAGTCTGGAGCGTTTATTTCGAGAGGTGTTAATATTCCTTCCCTTGATGAAAAGAGATTGTTTAAGACACATATTACAGTAGCTCCTGGGGAGCTTGTGTATGGGGGAAAAATAATCGCTGAAGTACCAGAAACTCCTGCGATTACTCATAAAGTAATGGTGCCTCCGAACGTGGAAGGTAAAGTAATCTCTGTTGTATCCGATGGCGAATACACCATAAAAGATACTATCGTTGTAATTAAGGATAGAGATGGAAAAGAAATAAATCTTACGATGACACAGAAGTGGCCAATTCGTATTCCAAGACCAATTGGAAAGAGATTTCCAGCTAGTATGCCTTTAGTAACGGGTCAAAGAATTCTAGATTCCTTGTTCCCATTAGCAAAAGGTGGTACAGCAGCAATTCCTGGAGGATTTGGTACTGGTAAAACAATGACTCAGCATCAGCTAGCTAAATGGTCTGATGCGGATATTATCGTATACATCGGTTGTGGTGAACGTGGTAACGAGATGACAGAGGTACTAGAGGACTTCTCTAAGTTAGTGGACCCTAGATCAGGAAAACTTCTTTTAGACCGTACGGTACTGATTGCCAATACTTCGAACATGCCAGTTGCAGCACGTGAGGCTAGTATTTATACTGGTATAACATTAGCGGAGTATTACCGTGATATGGGTTATCATGTAGCGATTATGGCTGACTCAACTTCACGTTGGGCAGAGGCTCTTCGTGAGTTATCAGGTCGTTTGGAAGAAATGCCTGCTGAGGAAGGTTTCCCTGCTTATTTGGCATCCAGATTATCTTCTTTCTATGAAAGAGCTGGTTATGTAGAAAACTTAAATGGTTCAGAAGGTAGTGTATCCATTATAGGTGCTGTATCTCCTCAGGGTGGTGATTTCTCGGAGCCAGTAACTCAGAATACAAAACGATTTGTTCGTTGCTTCTTTGCTCTTGATAAATCTCTTGCTTATGCAAGACATTTCCCAGCAATTCAATGGTTAACGAGTTATAGTGAGTATTTGACAGATCTAACACCATGGTATGCGAAAAATGTCGGAAGTAATTTCATGGATTACCGTAATGAAGTCTTACGTATCTTAACAGAGGAAAGTAAGTTAAATGAAATCGTTAAGTTAATTGGTAGTGATGTACTTCCGGATGATCAGAAATTAACCTTAGAAATCGCTAGAGTTATCCGACTTGGATTTATCCAGCAAAATGCATATCATGCGTCCGATACGTATGTACCTTTGGCGAAACAGATGAAGATGATGGAAGTAATCCTTTACCTTTATGAAAAGGCTAAGTCATTGGTTGAGATGAATATGCCGATGTCATTGTTAAGAGAGAATCCAATCTTTGACCATGTCATCTCAATGAAATACGATGTAGGAAATGAAGAACTCGCAAAATTTGACACTTATAAAACTGAGATTGATAAATTCTATCAGCATTTTATAGAGACAAACGCATAAAGGAGGGGTAGAGATGTCAGTTGAATATATTGGCTTAAGTGAGATCAATGGACCATTGGTTGTACTTGAAGGAGTAAATGACGCCTCCTATGAAGAAATTGTAGAAATTACGATAGATGAGCGTACAAAAAAAATTGGACGTATTGTTGAGAGTTATGAAGATAAAGCTGTAATTCAGGTTTTCGAAGGTACAGAAGATATGGCTCTTAATAATACAAGAACCAAACTTACCGGTCGTCCAATGGAGCTTGCTTTGTCAGAGGATATTCTCGGTCGTGTATTTAACGGAGTAGGAGAACCGATAGACGGACTTGGCAGCATCATTCCAGAGATGAGACGTAATGTAAATGGAGAGCCCCTAAATCCATGTCAGAGAGAATATCCAAGAAACTACATTCGTACTGGTATTTCCGCTATCGATGGATTAACCACCTTAATTCGTGGTCAGAAACTTCCGATATTTTCTGGAAATGGTTTACCACACGATGAGCTAGCAGCTCAGATTGTTACACAGGCTTCTCTTGGTGATGATAGTGACGAACAATTCGTTATTGTTTTTGCAGCAATGGGTGTAAAATATGACGTTGCTGATTTCTTCCGCCGTACCTTTGAGGAAAGCGGTGCTAATTCCCATGTTGTTATGTACTTAAACTTAGCAAGTGATCCAGTTATTGAACGTTTGATTACTCCAAAGGTTGCATTAACAGCAGCAGAATATTTAGCTTATGAAAAGGGAATGCATGTACTTGTAATTTTAACCGACATGACCTCATTTGCAGAGGCACTTCGTGAAGTATCTTCTGCAAAAGGCGAAATTCCAAGCCGTAAAGGATATCCAGGTTATTTATATAGTGAATTTGCAACCATTTATGAAAGAGCGGGTATTGTTAAGGGGTGTAAGGGTTCTGTAACCCAGGTACCAATTTTAACAATGCCAAATGACGATATTACACATCCTATACCAGACTTAACTGGATATATTACAGAAGGTCAGATTGTTCTTGAGCGTTCTTTATACCAAAAGAACATCTATCCTCCGATTAATGTACTACCGTCGCTTTCTCGTCTGATGAAGGATGGTATTGGTGAAGGTTTTACAAGAGAAGACCATCAGGATGTAGCAAATCAGTTGTTCTCTTGTTATGCTCATGTTGGAGAAGCAAGAGCGCTTGCAAGCGTTATTGGTGAGGATGAATTATCAGATCTCGATAAAAAATATCTTGCCTTTGGTAAAGCGTTTGAACAAGAGTTTGTTACTCAGACAAAAGAAGATAACCGTTCCATTGAAGATACATTAAACATTGGATGGAGATTGCTTGCAATTCTGCCAAAAGAGGAGTTAGACCGTATTGATACGAAGATATTAGCAAAGTATTACGGAAAGAAAGCAAGGGAGTGAGCATATGGATCAAAATTCATTTCCAACCAAGGGTAATTATATTCTTGCAAAAAACTCCTTAGCATTGTCAAAACAAGGCTATGAGCTAATGGATAAGAAACGTAATATTCTTATCCGTGAGCTGTTGGAGCTTATCAATTCCTCGAAGAATATTCAAAAGGAACTGGATGCAACGTTTTCCGCTGCATATTTGGCCCTACAAGAAGCCAACATAGAGATGGGAATCCATCATGTGGATGCGTTAAGCCATGCAATTCCAATCGAGGATTCGATTAAAATTAAAACTAGAAGTATTATGGGAACTGAGATACCGTTAGTCGATTATGATAGAAATAAGGATAATGTACCTAGTTATGCATTTTATGATACTAGACTTTCTCTGGATGAGGCGTGTAGGCACTTTAACGAAGTGAAAGAACTAACGCTCCGTCTTTCTATGGTGGAGAATGCTGCCTATCGATTGGCAACGAGTATTAAGAAGACCCAGAAAAGAGCGAACGCTTTAAAGAATATTACGATTCCTTATTACACCGGACTTACGAGGGAAATTGCAAATGCCCTCGAGGAGAAGGAAAGAGAGGAATTTACAAGATTAAAGGTAATAAAACGAGCAAAGCTTACAAAGAAACAAAAGGCTTCATAAAAATAAGTCTAGTCAAGATTTTCTTAAGAAAAACTTGATTAGACTTATTTTTCATGAAAAAGGTTAAATTCCTGAAGTATACTGAAGTAAAGGTTCGCGATGCGTTTACTTACTTAGTGAAATGCTGTATAAGGAAACGTACTATTAGGTAAAATGATATACATAGATCGAATATTATTTGTGGAATGAATATATTTTTCCTTTATTAAGGGGAAGAAAATCAGGGATTCCTATTTTAGGTATTGAATTCTCGGTATGAATGTACGATAATTTAGAGAGGCTTTGTATAAGTGCTGTGAATATAATAATAAGTGAGAAAAAACTTCATATAGTTTGATAAATAAGTTTAAAAAACACGGATGAATTTTCTTCTCTCTCAATATATAAGAAGTTCTTCGTAGGAGGTAGAATATGAAAATAGGCAGAAACGATATGTGCTGGTGTAATAGTGGCAAAAAGTATAAAGGTTGTCATATGGAAATGGATGAGCGAATTGCAGAATATGCTAGAAGAGGAGCGATGGTTCCATCCAGAGATATGATTAAGACTCCAGAACAAATAGAAGGTATGAGAAAGGCAGGACATATTAATACTCTTGTACTTGATTATGTAGAACCTTTTGTAAAGGCAGGAGTGTCTACGGAGGAATTAAATAGACTGGTAGAAGAAGAAACTAGAAGATTAGGTGGAATTCCAGCATGCTTAAATTATCATGGTTATCCAAAAAGTGTATGCACTTCAATTAATGAAGTTGTGTGTCATGGTATTCCAGATCCAAATAGAATCCTGATAGAAGGCGATATTATCAATGTGGATTGTACAACAATCGTAGATGGATACTATGGTGACGCTTCCCGTATGTACTGTATTGGAAATGTCGGAGAAGAGAAGGAGAGACTTGTTAAGGTTACAAAAGAATGTTTGGAACTAGGCCTTTCCGAAGCAAAACCATGGGGATTTCTCGGGAATATCGGGTATGTAATTCATCAATATGCAAAAAAGAACGGTTATACAGTGGTTAGAAATATTGGTGGTCATGGTATTGGAACAGAATTTCATGAAGAGCCATGGGTAAGTCATATTGGAAAAAGAAATACAGATATATTGCTAGTTCCAGGAATGACCTTTACGATTGAACCTATGATAAATATGGGGAAGGAAGGGGTAACAGAAGATCAATTCGATGGCTGGACCATTCGTACGGAAGACGGGAAACCTTCCGCTCAGTTTGAGTATACCATCTTAATTACTGAACAGGGAGCAGAGATATTGTCCAGATAAATGAAAGAGTTGCCATGGGATACATGTAGTATCCCATGGCAACTCTTTCATCTATCTTCATTCTAAAAAACAAAGATGTATATTTAGGTACAATAATAATTGATTAACCAAAGAAAGAGAATGCAAGGAATATTGAAGCAGTTAAGGAAGCTATTAATGATACAACAGTAATCTGTGTATTAATGGATGGTCCGGCAGTATCCTTAAATGGATCACCAACAGTATCACCCACGACAGCTGCTTTATGGGCTATAGAATTCTTACCGCCATGATTTCCTGCTTCCACATATTTCTTTGTGTTATCCCACAACCCACCGGAGTTTGACATAAACAATGCAAAGATCAGACCACTGACAATATTTCCTGTGATAAATCCGCCGATAGCATAGACACCGCCAATAAGGCCTACCAACAGTGTTGCTATGATTGTCATAAGGCCGGCAGGAATCAGTTCTCTAATAGCACCTTTGGTTGCAATTTCAATACACTTATCATATTCTGGGGTAACACCCTCACGGCCTTCCTTTAGACCATCAATTTCTTCAAATTGACGATGTATTTCAGATACCATGCGCTGAGCATTACGATTAACTCCAAGCATCAACATAGAAGAGAATAGCGCCGGAATAGCAGCACCAACTAACAATCCAAAGAAAACAAGAGGGTTAATAACATCGAATCCTTCGATTAGCGGTTTTCCAAGTTTGACAGCAGCTACATTCACTTCACTGATAAAAGCTCCAAGAAGCGAGATAACGGTAAGACCTGCAGCACCGATTGCAAAACCTTTTGTTACTGCTTTTACAGTATTGCCTGCACTATCTAAGGAATCCGTAATTTCTAATGCTTCTTCTCCTAAATCTCCCATTTCAACTAAACCACGGGCATTATCAACGATTGGTCCATAGGCATCGTTTGAAATAATCATACCGACAATTGATAACATACCAACGGCAGCCATAGAGATACCAAACATCGCATATCCGTCTCCTAAAGGTTCACATATCTTATAGGCAGCTACTGCCGAGATACCAATACCAACCATAGACGGAAGTGTACTCATAAGGCCATAGGAGATACCGGATAAAATAGTGAAGGCAGGACCGGATTCACTTGCCTTTGCAACTTGATGGACTGGTTTTCTTCGATCATCTGTAAAGTAGTCACTTGCGATACCGATAACAACTCCGACAATAAGGCCTATGGTACTTGCAAACCAAATTTCCCATTTAAAATTAAAAATATAGGTTGCAAGTGCAGTAAGAACTCCGAATATTACAGTTGTAACATATGTATTACTATTAAGGGCTCTTGTAGGGTTACCCTTTTTGTCCATCTTTGCTGTGAGTACACCGATGATGGAAGCGAATAAACCGATGGAAGCATAACAAAAGACCATGCTGGCATTTAAATGTCCGCCGGATGCTTTATCAAGAGCGGAAGCCATAACTAGAGCAGCGGCCATTGAGGCAACATTGGAATCAAATAGATCCGCGCCCATTCCAGCTACATCGCCGACATTATCACCGACATTGTCAGCGATAACTGCTGGATTTCTAGGATCATCTTCTGGAATTCCAAGTTCAACTTTCCCTACTAAATCTGCACTTATGTCTGCGGTTTTAGTAAAGATGCCACCACCTGCTTTGGCAAACAAGGCCAAGGAACTGGCACCAAAGGAAAATCCCAGCAAAGCTGTGGTATTGTCCGTCAATAACAATACTAAAGTAACGCCAAGAAGACTTGCACCAACAACCGCCATGCCCATTACGGCACCGCCACGAAAGCCGGACATAAAGGAGGGCTTAATTCCTTTGGTGCTTGCTTCGGCAGATTTTATATTAGCAATTGTTGCGATACTAATACCAACGTAACCGGCGATTCCTGAAAAAACAGTACCGAATACATAAGAGACAGCCATTAACAAATTGGATAACACATTTCCTTCCCAAATTGGCGATGGCAGAAAAAGAAAGATAATAATTGCAGCAACTGCGCAAAAACGAGATAAGGTTTTATACTCCTTACGTAAAAATGTAAAAGCCCCTTTTCGTATCAATTGACCAATAGCAGCTATTTTTTGATTGGAGGAGGGCTGCCCCTTTACCCAACGGTAAAGAAAAAAAGCAGCTCCGAAAGCTATTGCCGCAGTAATAATTGATACGATTTGAAAAAACAGTACATCAAAATCCACTAGACACATCTCCTTTTTCGTAATATTTTATACTTCATTTGCGAATCTTTTTGCATTACCGATAAGATATTGACAATGCATTACTTCATTCGTGTTTTTATAAAATATGTGGAACGGAAGTGATTCGAGCAGGACTTGGCAAGGGTTCTACATATCTATTCCATCCTAATGTATATAAGTCCAATATACTACAAAAATCGCTAGCACAATGCACAAAAAAGGAGGATTGTATTATTGGGTTTTACCTAGTATACCTCGGTAATATGCATAAATATTTATTCTAAATTGGTATAAAATGTCAATATACAAGGAAAAATATTTTTATGACTATAAATGGAATTAATGTTAACAATATGAAAGAAGCTACGAAAACCGTTTAGAAAAAATTTAGTTGAAAAACAATTGCAATGAAGGTATACTTGTACTACAGTACGTAGTACGGAAAAATTAAGATAAAATGTTGAATGTGAAGTCATTTCAATATTTAAAGTAAAAACATGTGCAGAATAGAGAGTGAAAGATAAATCTTTCGCTTATGAAGTCTGTGCCTGCGTAGCCTTAGCAAAAACTTCGGATGCGCAAAAAGATTCACAGGAATGAGGAGAAAAATGTACAAATTAATCTGTAAGGATGGAAATGCGAAGCGTGGTGAGTTTTCAACGGTACATGGGAAGATACAAACCCCAGTATTTATGAATGTCGGTACGGCAGCAGCCATTAAAGGTGCAGTATCCACAATGGATTTGCAGGAAATTAAAACACAAGTTGAACTAAGTAACACCTACCATCTTCATGTAAGACCAGGAGATGAAGTTATAAAGAAATTAGGTGGTCTTCATAAATTTATGGTATGGGATAAACCTATATTAACAGACTCAGGTGGATTCCAGGTATTTTCCTTGTCTGGCCTTAGAAAGATAAAAGAAGAAGGAGTATACTTTAACTCTCATGTGGATGGCCGTAAGATTTTTATGGGACCTGAAGAGAGTATGAGAATACAGTCTAATCTGGCATCTACTATTGCCATGGCGTTTGACGAATGCCCACCGCATCCAGCAACTAGAGAATATATGGAGGATTCGGTTGCTAGAACCACACGTTGGTTATTAAGATGTAAGAATGAGATGAATCGATTGAATACTCTTGAGGATACGATTAACAAACATCAGATGTTATTTGGTATCAATCAAGGTGGGACCTATACAGATATTCGTATTGAGCATGCGAAGAGAATTTCAGAGCTTGATTTGGATGGCTATGCTTTAGGTGGACTTGCCGTTGGTGAATCTCATAGTGAGATGTACCGGATTATTGAAGAAACAGTACCTTATCTTCCAGAGGCTAAACCTACTTACTTGATGGGTGTAGGAACTCCTGCGAATATATTAGAAGCGGTAGAGCGTGGAGTAGATTTCTTTGACTGTGTATATCCGGCACGAAATGGTAGACATGGTCATGCGTATACAAACCATGGGAAAATGAATCTTCTCAATGCAAAGTATGAGCTAGACGATCGTCCAATTGAAGAAGGATGTGCTTGTCCAGTTTGTAAGACTTATAGCCGTGGTTATATCCGCCATTTATTAAAGGCAAAAGAAATGCTTGGGTTACGCTTTTTAGTAACACATAACCTATACTTTTATAACAAGATGATGGAAGAGATTAGGGAAGCAATAGAAAATCAAAATTTCGCAAGCTATAAAAAGAAAAAATTAGAAGGATTTGCTGCAGAACAGGGAAATTAGTAAAATCAGCAGCATTGAATTATAACGAGAATCTATAGGAGGATTACTATGAATCAATTAGTATTTTTAGCAGACGCTGGAGCAACGGGAGGAGCTATGTCATGGACTTGGATGATAGGATATATTATTATCATCGGTGGCTTGTTTTACTTTATGGCAATTCGTCCACAAAAGAAACAGCAGAAGCAGATGAATGCATTAATTTCTTCTCTTGAAATTGGTGACAGTGTGTTAACAACCAGTGGTTTCTACGGCGTTGTTATTGATGTTATGGATGATGTTATTATTGTAGAATTCGGTAACAACAAGAACTGTAGAATACCTATGAAGAAATCAGCAGTTGTTGAAGTTGAGAAACCAGGTTCAGAAGAGAATAAATAATTCATACAAAATCGCAGTTGAGTAAGAATATCAATTGTAGGAATAAAAAAGGCTCTGCATCAAGTGTTTGGGCGAGGTTCCATTGAAACTCGTCAAGATACTAGGTGCAGAGCTTTATTCATTACTAGAAATGTTTGAGGAGTGTACTTTTTCTTGTTTGTTCTATAATGTTAAGGTATGTGAATAAAGCAGTTCATAGTCGCAATAGTTATTATCGGAAAATTGGTTACTTTTTATTTAGATAACTCTTTAGCTTCGTTACAAGCTGATAAGGAATTTTCAAATTGCCCATACCACTACCAAGCTCAATACGAGGTTTATTGCTACCATGAAAATCACTTCCACCAGTCATCAAAAGTTCATATTTATTTACATAACGTCTTATAATTCCTTCATCGAAACCTGTATTCGTGGAATATATAGTTTCTAGCCCAACAAGTCCATAGCTTTTTAGTTCCGAAATAAGAACATCCAATTCCTCTAACGATAGATGATATAACAAAGGATGTGCTAAGACAGGAATTCCACCTGCTTGCAATACTAATGAAATAGCATCTTTTGGAGTAAGGTAGTTTCTTGGAACATAGTACTTCGTATCATATCCCAGATATTTTAAGAAGGCTTCGTTATTGTCTTTTGCATATCCATGCTCGATTAAAAAACGCGCAAAATGCGCTCTTGTTATAACAGTATTCGGTTCATCGAATAATAAAGCATCAAGTGTAATATCGATATCATCCGCTCTTAGGTTATCTATCATTTTTTGATTGCGCTGCTCTCGCTCTTTTAATGCATTTGAGAGGATTTCTTGTAAGTGTGTATCTTTTTCATTGATAAATAAACCAAGGATGTGGATGTCTTTTTTCTTGTATTCAGCAGAAATTTCAACACCAGGTATTAGTTCCAGTTCATAACCATTTTCTCTTTGTGCCCTGGTAGCAAGCTTTGCTTCTTCTATTCCATAAATGGTATCATGGTCTGTGATTGCAATGGCAGCTAATTTCTTTTGTACTGCTAAATTAACAACTTCCGTTGGGGTAAGGGTTCCATCTGATACATTCGTATGTACATGGAGGTCAACATACTTCATGATTCATCATCCTTTCTTTTGCCTATTTGTAGTATAGCATGAGTGAAGTGTCTATGCAAACTAAGGTTATAATAGCCTGTTTTGGCTCATATAATACACTAGAAATTTGTACATGTAGAAAGGAAAAAAAAATGGAGAGGATGTCTGCAACTAAATCTCGTGCGGTTTATTTATTAAAGGCCTTGGTTATTTCTTATGTTATAACCTTATTTTTACTGCTTATTGTTTCTTTTGCGATGCATCTAACGGGTATGGGAGGAACAGCGGTTAGTGTAGCAGTAGTTGCGATTACTGTATTGTCAGTATTTATTGGAAGTTTTTATCTTGGAAAGCATGTAGAACAAAAGAGATTTATATGGGGACTGACTGCAGCTATAGTTTACTTTATTGTGTACATATTAATATCCCTTTTAGTGAAAGGTGATAGTCCAGTTGATTTTCTAGAGTATGGGAAAAAACTTTTAATCATTGCAGCAAGTGGAATGTTAGGTGGAATGTTAAGTTAAATGTTAAATAGTATGTTTGAATATTTTTTCAATGTTTACTATAGGTATCCCCTAATTTATATGCGCGTCCTGACGCGCGGATGGAAGCCAAAAAGTGTACACTCTGCGAAAAAAATATGCAGAGAAATAAGATAAAGTCTGAGAAGAAGTTCTAAAACTCCAAAATACGGAGTCAAAGAACTTCTTAATCTTTTGTCCAAAATTGTTCATAACCGTCATGAATTGTTTAATCTTTTGACTTATATTTGCCTTAAATTTTCCATAACATTAAAACGATTAGTATAAGGATAGCAATCGTTAACGAAAGGCAAAAGGTGGTTGATTAAATGGCATATAGAACAATGAAGAAGTACTTAAAGAAAACAATAACAGCCTTGCTGGCTGTTGCTATGACAGCAGGATGTGTGGCTGCAGGGGTTCCAGGTAAACAAGCTTTGGCTGCCACTACAGATAAGGTAAAACAGGAAAAAAGTTCGACGGTATCTCAGGAAGACACCAAAGAAAATACAACGGGTACGTCTAACAAAGATAATGCTGATACAAAGAAAAATGAAAAAGATAAGTTAAAATTTAGATTTATTTTAACAACAGACTTACACGGTACAGTTAGTAGCGTCGATTATATCGGTGGTACTAATTTTCCGAATAGTGGGTTATCCCGTGCTTATCAATTGATTGAAAAAGCAAGGGAAGAGGTTGGAAAATCGAATACTATAACGTTAGATGCTGGAGATGTACTATTTGATGCTAGCATGGAATATATTATGGATCAGGATTCGGATGTTGTCCAGCCAATCTACCAAGCTATGTCTTTGGTTGGCTACGATGCAATAACATTGGGAAACCATGATTTTGATTATGGTAAAGATTATTTATTACAGCAACTTGCAGGATCTGGTTTGATGGATAAGGTAGTTGTTTCGAACTTAAAAGACTCAAAAGACAATTCGTATCCATTTTTGCAAAATATGATAATTACCCGAGATGCAGTAACGGAATCAGGAAAAAAGGTTAGCATTAATATTGGTATCATCGGTGAAACAATACCAACATTATCGACAAAGACAGACGACTATACTGGGATATGGAAAACAGAAGACATTGTTGAAAATGTTCGTAAGGAATCAAAGTTACTAAAAGAGCAAGGGGCCGATATAGTGGTAGCTTTAGTACACTCTGGCTTTGGTGAGGAAGAACCGGAAGCTATGGCTACGAATGCAGCTTATGCGTTGACTAAGATTGACGAGGTAGATGTTGTATTTTGCGGTCATGAGCACAATGCTTTCCCAAATCCAAAAGCAAATCTTTCCTATAATTCAATGTCTGGGGTTGACCCTGTAAATGGTATTGTAAATGGAAAAGTTATGGTTATGGCTCAGAATTTAGGACGCTCCATCGGTGTCGCAGATTTAACGCTTGAGTATGATCAGACTGCGGATCAGTTTGAAATTGTTTCACAAAAAGGTTCAAATCGTCTAGTATCTGATTATAAAACCACGGAAAATAAAGCGATTGTTGATTGCCTCTCTGAATGGAAAGAGGAGATGGAGAGTTATCGTTCACAGGAAGTTGCAACTTTAAAAGATGGGGTAACCATTCAAAACTTTTATAGTTTATTAGAGGATAGTAGTGCGCTTCAATTACAAAATGATGCCAGAATTGCGTATGCCAGAAGGTATATCGAGCGGTTTGATAAAACGTATGCAAATTACCCAGTAATTGCTGCTGCATCCAATTATAGCTATGGTGCAAATTCAGCGAATGATTATGTTAATATTAGTGGAAAAGTAAAACAATCAGATTTATTTACGCTTCAATCGTATCGTCAATATACTTGTATTTATACAATAACCGGTGCACAGTTACGTGAGTGGATGGAATGGTGTGCGGGTATGTATAATACATTGGATCCAAATGACAAAGAAGGTTCTATGTTAATATCGGATGAATGGGCAGACCAATGGCAGAACTATTCTGTATTTGACGGAATCTATTATACGATTGATCCATATGTAGCACCTAGATATAATGTTAATGGTATTAAGATAAATAATACGAAAAGAATCACGGAACTTACCCTTAATGGAAAACCGGTAACAGATGATATGGAATTTATTATTGCATCAAATTCCCTTTCCTCCCTAGCGAATACAAATCCATTATTCAAGTGGGCAAAGACACAAATGGTACGTAATTTATATCGTACTCAGGTTTTAGTTACAGAATTTTTACAAAATGAAATGAAAGCTGGTGCTTACGAGCCAGTAATAGATAACAATTGGAAATTGAACTTAAAGAAGGATCAAAAATTTATTTTAAGACTTCCAGCAATGGCTGATGATTTAACCAAGTCAAAGAATTGGTATGAAAAAACGTTAGTGAAAACAGACGAATACAATTATTATCTTTGCAGTAAGAAAGAGGATTACAAAGTAAATGAACCTCATATTGTTGTGGCACCTGGAATTTTAGATCCGGTTGCTTCCGGTTATGAGATTTATGTCGATGCATTTTCCAGTGCAGGTATTAAGAGTGTGAAGTATATGTTGGGAGAGCAAACGCTAGATAATGGCGAATGGAGAATTGCACGTACGGTTGATAACCATAAGTTTAAGGTATTTAATAATTCAAAATGTTCTATTTTGGTGGAAGATAATAATGGTGCCAAGAAGTTATATATACTAGTTATTGATAATATTGGTGTTAAGGAAATAGCAGCACCTAAGGTATGGTCCTATAGTAATAAGAAGGCATCAGTGACAGGTAGGGCAGAAGGTAGCGTAACTGTAATTGTGGAGACACCAGATGGTAAAAGCTATCAAAGCAAATCACTGATGGATGGTTCCTATAGTGTATCAGTTCCAGCTCAGAAGGCAGGTTCCTATCTTCATGTTTATCAAAAAGACGAAGTTAATAACAGAGTAAGCGCGAAGGTAAAAGTAAAAGTTAAAAGAAGTGGTCCTGATGTATTATCGGTCGATAAATATTACAATAATGCAGAAGCAATAACGGGTAAGACCAACGAAGATGGAGCATTGGTAATTGCTGTAGTCGATACTATTAGAAGAGTATATGTTCCAAAGTTTGGTGGAAAAGAAAGACTTGAATTATGTGCTGATTTAGATTTAGAGAATTTTAGCATTATTGAAGTTGATGAAACAATAGATCAGAATGGAAACTTTAAAATGGCTCTCCCTGATATTGATATTGGCTTTAGCATCAAGCTTTATAATATCGATCATGTTGGTAGAATAAGTAGGGCTGCTACAACGACAGTATTAAAAGGTGGTCCTTATACTCCAGAAGTGGTAGCATTAACTAACATCGATTCTGTAGTATACGGTAATGTTTTATCGGCTTCTAAAAATAAAGAATTATTGATTACTATATTATATGACGATGTAGTAATTAAGGATATGACAGATGAAAGTGGATACTTTGCGATTGACCTTGGTACAACACTACCTCAAGGTAAAAATATTACCATTTATGCAGAAGATACGAAAGACAAGGATTACCGTTATAGTAAGCGTACTTCTGTTATAGTAGAAGATGTATCAAGCAATGAGAAGTTCGGTAATCTTACAATTGGCGAAATAAAATATGGCACGAATGAAATAAAAGTTAGCTATTTACCAGAGAGAGAGATTACACTTGTAATACCAACCCAAAATGGTAAGGTCATCGTAAATGGTGAGTGTAATGAAAACGGTAATTTTACTTACAAATTAAAAGAAAAACCGATAGCTGGAGAATTAGTTTATGCATATCAAAGGAACAATCTTGGTAAATTAATGGCTCTTGATTCCAGTATTGCAAAGTATGAGAAGCCAGCTGTACCTAAACTGATATCCAAACTTACCAATACGAATAAGACGATACAAGTTGTTACGAATCAAGACTGCACGCTCAATGTTTTGGTAGGAAATACTCTTTACGAATCAAAGAAAGGTAAATACAGTGAAAAACAGAAAGGGTATGTTCATAAAATATCAGTCGACAAAGTTAATTCAGGAACAGTAGTTTCAATGAATGCAATTAATTTAACTACGGTGAGTGATCCTCTAGTAGTAAAAGTTGAAAAGTACGCTCCTGATATCCCAAGTGTAAAATCACTATCAAGTGGCAATGAAATGATTAATGGTAAAATTGAGGTATTTTCACAAGAAACCATTGAAAATGTAACTGTGAAAAACACAAAAACAAAAGTATTTGCAAAAGTCAATAACGTAAATTATCAGGGTATTATTTCAGAAGATGGTTCTTTCTCAATTAAAGTACCAAAACTTGTATCAGGTGATACTGTTAAAATCTATGGTTATAATAAAAATGGTTATGGACCAATTCAAACTGTAGTAATTCCATAATCTATAATAGTGAAGCAATGTCATAAATAAAATGAAAATGCTTGGATAGTGAAAGTTTTTTTCACATACCCTAACATTTATAGAACAAATAAAAAAAGCGGGACAGATTAATATTCTGATGAAACTATCATCAAAAGGATATTAATCTGTTTCCGTTTTTTAAGGTTCTGTGTTTAATGTTTTGGCGTAGTTGCAGTTGTATAGAAATTTTTTCTCTGCGTCAAGTGTTATGGTGAGGCTTATTAGAAACCTGCCTAGTCACTTGTTGAAGACATTTTCGTATGATTTTAAACTATTTTCATCTGCTATTCATAATCATAAAATCGAAATTGTCTATAATAAGTGGACCTTTTTAATGCAGAAGGATTATATAAAATTACTACATAGTCATAAGGTGTGGTTTCCCTCTTAATGAAATCCATTAAATAACTCTCAGTAAAATAACGTAAATCAATAATGTCGACTTCATGAAAGTTTAAAGCCATAAAGGAAGCAATTGGTTTGCCATAAGAATCTTGAACAAATAATATTTTACCCTTTTGGACTTTATGGTTAATGATTCGACCTAAATCAGGATTACCACCAAGGTAGCAGTTATCACGATAAGCAAGTGGCGTATCCGGGTTATCCATACGCTCAGGATAGAAGACGGACTCTTCAAAGGTTCCATTTCGAACCAGATAGAGGGAAGCATTTGCATCATATTTCATATAAGTGAGTTTTGTTTTAAATTTTGGGTAGATAAAAGTAAAATCATCAATACCTGCATACCATTTACCTACTCGATTCGCTAAGGAACCTATAAAGGATTGTTTTAAAGTAACCTGATTATAATTTGCTTTATTATAGGTTTGTTTGTTATATTGAAATCCATAATTTCTTTCCATATAGTCTAGCATATACTGGTAAGCAAAAAATGCGCTTTCTGTTGTCCAATGATGATCAGTGTTATAAAAGAGACTAGGATAATTTAAAAAGTTGTAGGCAAATACTTCCCGAAAATCGATATAATCAATATTAAGTTTATCAAGACCCTCCAGCAATTTATCTGCGTTCTTATTCGGGTAATCTTCTAGACCATAAGGTAACTCATTTTTGTCTCGATTGACCTTATATGGTGCTTGCACATATAACAGTTTTGTTCCGATGGATTCTAGATATTTATTTAGTACAGTAAAATTCTTATGAGCAATTCGAACCCCGATGTCTGGATAAGTGTAGGTTAATTGACCATTATCCATTTTATATACCGTATTATTATCATTGGATTCCGGTATCATTCTTTTCTGTAAAATTCTTTGAGCCAATCCATTCCAGTCAATCAAGGATAGTCTACCTGGAATTGAATCATTGATAACTGATTCTGTCTTGGAAAAAGCAATTCCAAGTTTAGCCGAAAGAGAAGTGGTGGAAGAGATAGGTTTTTGATCGATATTTTCATCAAGAATTTCTTCCTCTTCAGATTGATCTACATTGACAGAAAAAGTATTATTTAGGGATTTTTTAATATCCATAATCATGGTAGGAGAGTTAATACATAAACCAATAAAATAAGTCATAATAATGAGAACAAATAAAATTCCAGTTATTAGACTTCCGATATGCAAAGAGTTTTTTTCATTATTCATATTAAAAACCATGCCTTTCCATAGCTAAAACTTCCTGGTTTTTGTTATTCATGTGTTAACAATAGTTGTTAAGTGATAATAGCTGTATAGATTCAGATAACTAATAAATTAAAGTAGACAAAAGGCTTGTATACATTCACATAAAAATAAAATTAGACAAAAGGCCTGTATACATTCACAAAAAATAAAATTAGACAAAAGGCTTGTGTACATTTACATAAATCCTAAAAATTAAAGTAGATAAAAGGATTGTAAGCACCTTTCACGATATAGGTAATTGATACTAATAAAAGCAAGATATAATACATAGGGGTGAGGATATTACTAATTGCTAATTCATGATAATTGATACGTTTCTTTAGAATGGCTAAAAGTGGTGTAGAGCAGATAATAGCAAAAATTATAAAGATAATATTATCTAGAAAATAAAATCTAGCAAAGGTATCTGTGTAATTTCCTCCAACTCCAAACATTGTACCAAGGTAAGAGAAAGCTTCCGGCAAATCAATAGAACGGAATAAGACCCAACCAATGCATACAAAGAATAAGGTATAAATATGCCTTACGATACGTAGTCCAGAAGTTCTTTCAAAGCGAGTTAACTTTTCAGTCGTGATTAAAACAAAATATAAAAATCCCCATGCTATAAAGGTCCAATTTGCACCATGCCATAATCCAGTTAATATCCAGACGATAAACAGATTACGGACTAGCTTAAGTTTTGTGTCTACTCTACTACCACCTAGCGGGAAATATACATAGTCACGGAACCAACTTCCTAAAGAAATATGCCATCTTCTCCAAAATTCCGAAATAGAGGCAGAAATATAAGGATAATTAAAGTTCTCATCAAAATGAAAGCCGAACATTTTTCCAAGCCCAATCGCCATATCTGAATATCCAGAAAAATCAAAAAGGATTTGAAATGAGTACGAAATTGCACCTAGCCATGCAAATGCTGTAGATAATTGATCATTTGGTAAATTAAAAGCTTTATCAGCTACAATAGCAAAGTTGTTAGATAATAGTACTTTTTTAGAGAGTCCGATGATGAAACGTTCACAGCCATCAGAAAAATCTTTGATGTTTTCTCTCCTATGATCGATTTGATCTGCGATCGTTTCATAGCGAACGATAGGACCTGCAACTAATTGTGGGAATAAGGCTATATACAGACCGACATTTAAAGGATTCTTTTGAACTATCCCTTGGCCTCGATAAACATCAATGACATAGGAGATAGCTTGAAACGTAAAGAACGAAATCCCAATTGGTAGTATGATATTTGGTACTGGGAACTTTAAAGAAAAAAGTCTGTTAATATTGGTCACAGTAAATGCTAGGTATTTATAAATGAATATAATACTGAGGTTATATAATACTGTTATGATAAGCAAGATTTTGCTGATTATCTTATTATCTCGATGTAGATCAATATTAAGGCCGATGACATAATTAACTAAGATAGAAAGAAGCATAATTAACACAAACCAAGGCTCTCCCCATGCATAGAAAAGAAGACTGGCTAAAAATAAAAATATATTTTGAGCCAATCGCTGCGAATAAAGTGTATAGTATATAATTAATACGAGTGGTAGAAATACAAAAAGAAATATACTTGAGGAAAATATCATAAAGACCTCCGAAATTTAAAAAGTTCTTTCTGATAGTATTCTCAAAATAATCAAAATTATTGGAAAAAAAATAGACCATCGAATTGATGGTCTATCTATGCTATTTTGATGAACCAGATGACGTAGTAGAGGTTGTTTTTGCTGTTGGGGTTATCGCTGGTTCGAATTCATCCCCATCCTCTATTTGAATTGTGTCATCTTTTTCTACCACTGTAATGGTACATTTTGTTACTGCATTATCAACAATTGCATAAACTGTAGTAACTCCAACACCTTTTGCGGTAGCTCTGCCACCAGAACTAATGGAAACGATGGAAGAATCGGTGGAGGAGAATTTTGCTGTTTCTACTGTATTATACGGTGCTATGATATACTTCAATGTAGTTTTTTGTCCAAGAGCCATCTTAAGCTCTGTTTTAGTAAAACGGATACTAATCGCCGGTACACCAACATTGATATCACATTGTAATGTTCCAATTGTCTTATTGCCTTCTTTTACAGTAACGGTTACTGCCGCAGTTCCAATTTCAACACCAGCAATCTCGCCCTTATCATCTACAGTAACTATATTGGTATCACTGGATTTATAAGTAACGGTTTGAGTTTCTGTAACATTGTATACTTTTAGTGAATAAGTTTTACCTTTCACTAAATCTTTGCTTTTCACATTCAATTTAATTTCAGCTTGGGTTTCCTTTGAGGCTGAAGAAGCGTCTTCTGTAATTGTTTTTGCATAAGCTTCTAAACCCTTGCCGGTAAAAGGCAAAAACAATACAAAGATAAGCAGGAAACTAAGGACAAATATGCACTTTTTAAATTTGCTATAGGTCATAGTATAGTCCTCCTTACTATTTTTCTTTATGTCACATCCAAGTTCAGTATAAACGGATATTTTGTCAGAATAATGGCAAAACGTTAAAAAATCTTAAGAATCTGTGCTAAAATATTAAGATTTTATTTCGAAAAAGCTCTTGTCTTATGTGACTTTATTCAATATAATGTAGGTATACTTGGGTTATTATGTAATAAAATACAATATGGGGGATACTCTTCTATAATTTTTTATTTTGCCCTTAGTATTTGTATCATTTAATACAATTATTCATAAGATAAAGTTGATGAAGAGATGGAGGTGGCTTGAGTGCAACATATTCTAATTGCAGATGATAATCCAGATATTACAGATGTACTGGCAGCTTATGCGAGAAAGGAAGATCTGGTACCAGTCATCGCTGCTGATGGGGAAGAAGCAATCCGGATGTTTAGACAATACAACCCTGCCGTTGTATTATTAGATGTCATGATGCCGAAGGAAGATGGCTATGAGGTTTGCCGAAAGATCAGAGCAAAATCCGATGTACCAGTTATATTAATTACGGCACGCGGAGAAGATTTTGAAAGGATTATGGGTCTAGACATTGGTGCTGATGATTATATTGTAAAACCTTTTAGCCCTAGTGAAGTAATGGCTCGTATACGAGCAGTATTACGGCGAATGACTAAAAAGGAAAAAGAACAAACTTCTGAGAATGTATTATCCATCGCAAACTTAGAGATTAATTTGGAGGAATATACGTTACATATCGGTGGTACCAAGATTTCCTTAACAAAAAAGGAAATCGAAACCATGTGGACTTTAGCTAGTAATCCGAATAAAGTTTTTACGAGAGATAACCTGCTTGATAGTCTATGGGGCTTTGATTATTTTGGCGACAGTCGAACTGTAGATTCCCATATAAAGCGCTTACGAGCTAAACTTGATATGTTAGATCATCCAAACTGGTCCATCAAAACAATTTGGGGTGTTGGATACAAATTTGAGGTTGATGAAGATGTGCAATGAACGAGAAAAATTTAGATTTGATAGGTAAAGAAATGGAAGTAACATCAGTAGATGTTCAAGATAAAATAAAAAAAAAGAGTAGAGTATATAATCGTCTGTTTTTTAAAGTGTATGTGAATTATGCCCTTGTGGTTTTACTTTTTGCTCTCGTGCTTGGGGCTGTTTTTCTACAGCTTAGTGAAAAAGCAGCAAAAAATAATATAAAGCAGCAATTATTTAGTCAAGCAAAGGCTATTGCAAAGAGGTATAATGAATTTATACTTGACGAAGACTATGAAAAAAGTTTGCCTTATATAGAAGTACTTAGTGAAGTTGGTATTGTCGCAGATGATGTCTGGGTTCTATCAAATCCGAATGCCAGTATTCCTATGAATAGCGATTTTACCACAGGGATAGATTTAAAAGATATATCAAGGGAGTATCAAGAAGTCTACCTTGGTGCGTTTGCAGGTGAAGATACCTATCGTTCTAGGTATAGTAAGATTTATGGATTTGATATCATTTCTGTCGGAGTTCCAGTTAGAGGTGCTAATGGTGAAGTATGTGGTGCTATTTTATTAAATGCGAAAGTAGAACGCCAAACGGAAGCCATTCGGGATACCAAATCCATGATTTTCTTAAGTATGGTAGTTGCTTTAATTGTATCTTTTATCTTTGCAATTCTTTTTGCAAGGCAGCTTGTAAGACCAATATCAAAAATGCGCCAAACAGCACTATTGTTAGCAGAGAAAAAATACGAATCAAAAACGGGAATTAACCGGAAAGATGAAATTGGTGATTTGGCTAGAACCATTGATTTCTTGACTGATAAGTTAATGGAGAATGAGGTCATACGAAAGAATCTAGATCAAATGCGAATGGACTTTTTTGCAAATGTATCACATGAGCTTAGAACGCCAATCACTGTAGTGCGTGCATATACAGAGAGCTTAGTTGATGGTGTAGTTGAGGAGGAATCTACAAAGCAGCAATATTATGAAAAGATGCTGTTAGAATGCAAAAGTATGGAGCGTTTAGTTGGAGATCTCTTAATACTAGCGAAGATGCAAAATCCTGATTTTGTGATTGATAAAGAACCTGTTAATTTAACTCAAGTTTTTGATGATATCTTAAAGACAGTTAGAACCATGGGTATGAAAAAGCGTATCAGCGTATGCCTTGAGAATGATCATACCGTACAATTGATGTATGGGGACTATGACCGTTTGCGCCAAATGTTTTTAGTAATTTGCGATAATGCAATTAAATTTTCAAAAGAAGATTCAACCATATATATTTCCGTTACCAGGGGAGAAAAACTTCGTATTTCGATTCGAGATGAAGGGATTGGTATTGACGGAGATGAGTTGTCTAGCATATTTGATAAATTTTACAAGTCAAAGTTACGTCAAAATGCGAAAGGTTCTGGTCTTGGGCTTGCTATCGCGCGTCAAATTGCTTTGAAACATGGAGGAACAATTGAAGTATTCAGTACCATTTCGGTTGGGACAGAATTTGTATTTTCATTTGATTATATAACAGAAGAAGAATTGGAACAAAGGTGAAAATTCGACATATAATGTAATAAATATTGGAAACCAATATTTACATTCTTATAATACTTGAAAAAATAAAAAAATCGGGATATAATAATACCAAGTTAACTACCTGGGGTGCTCGATACTCTTGCTATTTTGAACCTACAATACTTTAAACGGGATTCCTATATTGGTAAGCCGATGTCAAGCCTCCGTTTGCAGTGGAAGACAGAAACTTACTTGCGGTTACCCACCTAGCTAGCGCTAGGAGTCAAAATACAGGAACCGGCATTTTGGGAGTTACAAAAAAGTGATTTTTTAGACAGCGTATGCTGTCTTTTTTTTAATCTATAGGTAATTGCTCTACGATTACCTATAGATTAAAGACTCTCTGAGGAATTGCATTTGTTTCTATATCCCTTCAAAAGAAAACTCTGGAATAAAGCTTTCATTCGCTGTTTGGCCTTCTTGAATAAAAGCATTCGTAATTCCGAGTTCGATGGCAAAATCGATGACGTCATTGTATTCTCTTTTTGTTACTTTACGATTAATCTCCGGATAATTAGATAATCCATCAAGAGGGGTAAATTGATTCATAATACTAAGATAGATGGTATCATGGTAAGTTTCAGAAAGATAACGTAGAATTTTTTTGGAATCTGTTCGATGACCAGGTAGAACTAAGTGGCGAACGATGACACCACGCTTAATCCTATCATTCTCAAAGACAGGCGTGCCAACTTGACGTACCATTTCTTTTATTGCTTCCTTTGCAATGCTAGGATAATCTTTTGCATTCGAGTAGCGAAGTGCAAGGTTTTCGTCCATATACTTAAAATCTGGGAGATAGACATCGACGTATCCGTCTAATAATTTAAGAGTAGAAATCTTTTCGTATCCGCTAGTATTGTAAACAATAGGTATGGTTAGCCCATTTTGCTTTGCAATTATTAAAGCTTTTACAATCTGTGGAACATAATGAGTTGGAGTGACAAGATTAATGTTTGTAGCTCCTTTATCTTGAAGTGATAAAAATATTGTTGAAAGATGTTCAATAGTAATTTCTTTTCCAACAGAACCATTAGCAATAGGATGGTTTTGACAGAAGACACAACGAAGAGTACAGCCAGTAAAAAAGACAGTACCAGAGCCATCCTTTCCGGTGATACAAGGCTCTTCCCATAGATGAAGAGCAGCTCTTGCTCCAAATACATTTGCTGGCATACCACAATAGCCAGTTTTCTTAAAACGATTGACTTTACATTCTCTTGGACATAAAGTACAAGCAAATAAAATTTCTGTTGATATCGTTTTTATATTACTATAATTATCTTTTTCTATTGATTGTAACATTGGAAATCCTCTCTGGAAAGTAAAATGTATCCTAAAACGTACAGGCATATACTGATATTATAATAGCGATTTATTTTTTTGTAAATCTAAGTTCTATGTATATATGCGTTTGGAACAAAACCACAAGTAAAATTAGCATACTGCATTTTATTCATGAGAAGCTAAAGTTGGAAAAGCAGACTTTTCTTTTGTCTTTCAAACAAAGAGCAGCACAGATTGATGTTATTGATAGCAATAATTAACGTATCAAAGAGACAGGGGATAAATGGATTACGACTTTAAATTACATAGATAAACAAATAGGTTTGTGGTATAATAACACATAATGATTCATAACAAGGAAAAATAGAATACGTGCTTTTTCTTGTCTATGTAACACCAGTGGTGAAACGTACTGATAAGCTTCGGAATAAGAAAGGACAGAGATAATGAGACACGGTTTCGTAAAAGTAGCGGCTATTACACCGAATATAAAGGTAGCTGATTGTGAATATAACGTAAATGAAATAATCCATCAGATTGAAGAAGCAAAACAAAAAGGAGCAAAGGTAATAGTATGTCCAGAACTTTGTATTACTGGCTATACTTGTGAGGATTTGTTTTTACAAAATACCTTACTAACTGGAGCACTAGAAGGACTTAATAAACTAATCGATTTTAGTAAGGATATAGATGCACTAATCGCTGTTGGTATGCCTTTTTTAAAGGATGGCAAGTTATTTAATGTTGCAGCAGTACTTTATCAGGGAGAATTACTTGGTGTGGTACCAAAGAGATATATTCCAAACTATTCTGAATTCTATGAAGCACGTTATTTTGGTAATGGAAATGATATTGTCGAGTATGTTACTATAAATCATAAAAAAGTACCATTTGGCTGTAAATTAATCTTTTCTCATAAAGAAATCCCTAATTTAAAAGTTGGAATAGAAATCTGTGAAGATTTATGGGTGCCACAGCCACCGAGCGGTGGATTATGTCAGGCAGGTGCAACTGTAATTTTAAATTTGTCAGCAAGTAATGAGACTACCGGGAAAGATATTTATCGAAAAACTTTGGTGAGTAATCAATCTGCACGTTTGGTCTGTGGTTATCTTTATTCTAGCGCTGGAGAAGGGGAATCTACTACAGATTTGGTATTCTCAGGGCATAATATGATAGCGGAAAATGGAACAGTAATCGCTGAGTCAGAACGTTTTGTGAATGGAGTACTCGTTTCTGAGATTGACCTTGAAAAATTAATTTCGGAACGTAGAAGAATTTCAACTTATCTTGTAGAAGAGAAGAAAGAGTATACTTATTTAGAGTATGGAGAATATGCCACAGAAAATAAATCTACTTATGATTCCACGCTTAGTTTAACACGTTTTATTGATAAATCCCCATTCGTACCGACAAAGAGGGAAGAACGAGAAAAACGTTGTAATGAAATTATTCATATACAGGCGTTAGGACTAAAAAAACGTTTACAGCATACTGGATGTAACTCTGTTGTACTTGGTATCTCTGGAGGGCTTGATTCTACCTTGGCACTTTTGGTGACTAGAAGAGCTTTTGATATGTTAGAGCTTGATCCTAAGGGAATTGTAGCAGTAACAATGCCTTGTTTTGGAACAACAGATCGTACTTACCAAAATGCTATCCTATTAGTGCAGGAATTATCCGCTACGTTACGTGAGATCAGAATCAATGAGGCGGTAGAGCTTCATTTTAGGGATATTAATCATGATATTAATAAGCATGATGTCACTTTTGAGAATGGACAAGCAAGAGAACGTACTCAAGTTCTAATGGACATCGCAAATCAAGTGAATGGTTTTGTTGTTGGTACTGGAGATATGTCAGAGCTTGCCTTAGGGTGGGCAACTTATAATGGGGATCATATGTCGATGTATGGTGTCAATGCTTCCGTTCCTAAGACATTGGTTCGTTATCTGGTTGCATATTTTGCAGAAGATGCTAAGAGTAATACACTTAGAAATGTATTGAAGGATGTTTTAGATACCCCTGTCAGTCCAGAGCTTCTTCCTCCAAAAGACGGAGAAATAGTACAAAAAACAGAAGATGTAGTAGGTCCATATGAGTTACATGATTTCTTCTTGTATTATGTATTAAGATTTGGATTTACTCCATCAAAAATATATCGTCTGGCCGTATATGCATTTCATGGAGACTATACAAAGGAAACAATTTACCGCTGGTTAACGACATTTTATCGTAGATTTTTTCAACAACAATATAAACGCTCTTGTCTACCAGACGGACCTAAAGTTGGTTCCGTAGCAGTTTCTCCTCGCGGGGATCTTCGTATGCCAAGTGATGCTTCGGTTTCTTTGTGGATGAGAGACTTAGAAAGTATTTTAAGATAATCACATGCCCATTTAACAGGCATCTTGGCTAGTGCGAAATAAACCTGCTATTTATAATTATAACAAAAATCGGGTTGCTGCAATTACTTGCAACAACCCGATTTTAGGGAAAGAAAGTCAGGATAAGTACTCACATATGTATGAAAGCAAGATTAGGTAATCATTTTTTCGTATCCGCTTGCTTATCCACGGAGTGATCTACTGGTGTAATAAGCGCCTTTTCAAGAGTTTGCTCTACAGCATCTAATAGGAGAGTCTGTGTGTATTTGCTATCCTCTTCGATTTGAATAGAGGCAATATCGACATCATTACATAGCTGATCTGCAATGGATTTGATGGACGGTGCAACTAGTGGATACATCGTTGTTATGGCTTCATCGAGGTTAATCAACTGAACCGAATTAATGTGATTTTTATCAACAATAACTTCCAGATTTAGTGTACTGTCATTTAGGGCAACTACTGAGGTATAAACACCTGGTATGTACTTTGCAGTATCTTCGTTTGCTCCAGAATCCTTCTTGCCGGATCGAAACAAAGCCAGAAGTAATATTAGTAGTACAATGCCTAATACTGCAAAAATTGCTCCATATATTATCTGTTTAAGTTTAATTACAACTATTTTTGTATTTGACATCTGTTTTTCCTCCCAATTATGCTTTATACAGTTTATTAATCGATGATTAAAAATATGATAAGATTAAATAGAGAAACCATAGGTATCATGTTATGCATTATTTTAGTGTTATATTCTTTACTTTAGATATACTTTAATGTCATTTACTAAATGATAAAAATAGGTAGGAAAATTATAAGAAAATTATGTTAGACCAGAGGCAACGTTCATTCAGCAACTAAAACAGTGAAATGATTTTTTAAGAGTACTATTTCGTACGATGTACCAAAATATTAAATTGGAAAGGAGGATGAAGAATGTCACTTCAATTTGTAATAGGGGGTTCCGGTGCAGGAAAGTCCTATCAACTATACAAACAAGTAATTGAGAGTTCGCAAAAGGAGCCAAATGGGAAATTTCTAATACTAGTGCCGGAACAATTTACGCTCCAAACTCAAAAAGACTTGGTAACGATGCACCCAAGGAAGGGTATTCATAACATTGATATTCTTAGCTTCCTTCGTTTGGCGTATCGCATTTTTGAGGAAACTGGCGGGAATGATCGCTTGGTTCTTGAAGATACCGGGAAAAGTATGATTGTTAAGAAAGTGATGATGGAGAAGCGTAATGACCTGATTTTATTTGGTGCGAATGTAAAAAAGCAGGGATTTATAGAAGAGATGAAATCCATTATCTCCGAATTAGCCCAATATAGCATTCATACGGAAGAACTGGAAAAAATGAAGGATGTAGCCAAAGGAAAACCACTTCTTAATCATAAATTAACGGATATCATGACCATCTATCAAGCTTATGAAGAGTTCCTTCGGGATAAATATATTAACTCAGAGGAAATCTTAGATCTTCTCTGTGATGTTATTGATGATTCCTCTTTTGTAAATGACTGTGATATATGTTTGGATGGGTTTACAGGCTTTACACCATCGCAATATAAACTTCTTTCCCACTTAATGAAAAAGGCTAAGTCAGTTACAGTAACAATAACAATGGATGAAAGTCAAATTCATAGGAATCAGGAGGAACATCAATTATTTTACCTTAGTGGTAAGATGGTGGAAAAGCTTACGGACCTTGCAATTACGCAACGGATAGAGATAAAACCTCCGATTCTTGTTGCATCAGAAAATGGTGGGTTCTCTTATCGTTTTCATAATAGCAGGGCACTTTCAGCATTGGAAAAAAATATCTTTCGATATCCTTATAGATCGTTTACTGAGGAGCAAGATGATATATCAATTACGGTAGCAAAAGATCCAATGGCAGAGGCACGTCATGCAGTAATAGAGATTACAAAATTACTTCGTGAAGAACATTACCGTTATAAAGATATCGCTATCGTTTCTGGTGCTATGGAGGTTTATGGTGATATTGTAAAAAGAGAGTTAGAGCTAGCTGGTATACCTTGTTTTGTGGATCATAAGAAGAATATATTAACAAACCCCGTGGTGGAGTTTCTGCGTTCAGCACTTGATGTAGTGACTCGCAATTTTGATTATGAAGCAATTTTTCGTTTCTTAAAGTGTGGATTAACAGATTTTACGTTGGAAGAGATAGACCTATTTGAAAACTATGTCATAGCGTTTGGAATTCGAGGAAAATACCGCTATGAGCATGAATGGCAGAGGATGTACCGAACCAATTATGAGGTTGACTTAGAGAAAGTCAATTATGTGAGAGAGCGTATATTAAAAGAGTTTACACCACTTTATGAAACTTTAAAAGATAAGAATTCCTCGGTAAGGGAATGCATAACCGCTCTTTATGACTTATTGTGTACTTATCATATCGAAGAAAAGATTCATATATTTGTTGAAAAGTTTAAGGCGCATGGGGAGGAAGAAGATAAACTAAGAGCCAAAGAGTATGAGCAAATCTATCGGATGGTTCTTGAAATTTTTGACCGAATGGTAGAACTACTTGGAGAGGATGTATTACCATTAAAGGAATTTAAAGATATTCTTGATACGGGTTTTCGCGAAGCGAAAGTTGGTTTGATTCCTCCAAGTATTGATCAGATTCTGGTTGGTGATATCGAACGTACCAGACTAAAAGATATCAAAGCATTATTTTTCTTAGGGGTTAATGATGGTATTGTACCAAAAGCAAATCCTGGCGGTGGTATCTTATCCGATGCAGAGCGTCAATTATTTGCGGATAACGAAATTGAATTATCTCCTACGAAACGTCAAACTGCTTATCTTACCGAGTTTTATCTCTATCTTAATTTAACAAAGCCACAGAATAAGCTGTATCTTTATTACAGTAAATTAGATGTTTCAGGGAAGTCGATTCGTGCTTCTTATTTGCTTGGAAAGATAAATAAAATAGTTCCGAAGCTTAAGATTTATGATGCAGATAAAAAATCTAGAGAAGATGAACTGCTTGGTACGGATCAAGGATTAAGTTATCTAATTTCTATTCTTCGTGATTATGAAGGAGAACAACCTAATCTTTGGAGAGAAGTATATCACTTATACGCTAGTGGTCAAATCAAAGGAAGGATTTCCTTAGACAGGGTATTACAAGGGGTATTTTATCAAAACTACGAGCAAGGCTTAACCAAAGAAGTAGCAAGAAAGCTTTATGGAGAAACTTTACTTGGTAGTGTGACCCGTATGGAAAAGTATGCAGCATGTGCCTTTGCACATTTTCTTCAGTACGGTTTAAGTTTAGAGGAACGTCAGGAATATAAGATTTCCATGCCTGATATTGGAAGCTTGTTTCATGAGGCATTGGAACGGTTTTCTAAAGCTTTAAAAGAGTTAGGAATCTCATGGCATGAACTGCCAGAGGATGTTCGAATCTCATTAGGAGAACGATGTGTGAAAGAGGCAGTAGAGAATTTTGGAAATGGAATTTTAGAAAGTTCGAAACGAAGTGCTTATTTAGCAACCAGAGTCGAGAGGATATTGCAAAGGACAACGAAGACCTTAACGCATCAATTACAACAGGGAGTATTTGAACCTGGAAGCTATGAACAATATTTTTCTCATGCGGATCGATATCTAAACTTAAGAGGACGTATTGACCGAGTTGATTTATATGAACAGGATGGCAAGCTTTATGTTAAGGTCATTGATTATAAATCAGGTAGTACATCCTTCGACTTGATGAATTTATATTATGGTCTTCAATTACAGTTAGGTGTTTACTTAAGTGCTGCCATGGAACTAATGAAAGAGCAGTACCCAAATCATGAGATACATCCAGCAGGAGTATTTTATTATAATTTAGAGGATCCAATTGTTACAAAATCTAGCTTCGTAGAAGAGGAGATTGAGAAGAAGTTAGCAATGAATGGGCTTGTGAATGCATCTAAGGTTGTGGTACCGCTTCTTGATACTGGCTTTCGTGGGGAAGAGGGAGAATTGGCTCCTTCAACGAAGTCAACGGTAATCCCAGTAGAGACTGGGAAGGACGGAAGTTTTACGAAAAGATCTTCCATAGCAAAGGAGGAAGACCTTATTACATTGATGGACTATATCAAAGATCTGATGCATCGATTCAGTGAGCAAATCATGGAGGGAAAAGTTAGACATAATCCTTATAGGGCAAAGAATCGAAACGCCTGTACTTATTGTTCCTTCCAAACGGTTTGTGGATTTGACTGTAAAGTGAGTGGCTTTTCGTATCGTAATTTAAAGACTTTAAATAAAGAGGAAGTTTGGAACTTAATCAAAGAGGAGGATGAGTTTTTTGGCAAAGACGAGTTGGACACCGGGGCAACAGAAGGTAATTGATATCAGAGATTGCAACCTTTTAGTTTCTGCGGCTGCAGGTTCTGGAAAAACGGCTGTTTTGGTAGAGCGTATTATCAATCGGATTACGTCTGAAAACTCTCCGATTAATATTGATCAGTTACTCATTGTTACATTTACAAAAGCGGCAGCAGGAGAGATGAGGGAACGTATTGGTGCCGCGATTGAAAAGAAAGTATTGGAGCAGCCTGATAATGTTCACTTGCAAAAGCAGCTGACACTTTTATATAATGCTCAAATTACGACAATTGATAGTTTTTGTTTATCGGTAATTCGAAATCATTTTCATACCATTGACCTAGATCCTTCGTTTCGTATTGCAGACGAAGCGGAATTAACGTTATTAAAATCTGATGTATTAGCTACTTTATTAGAAGAAAAGTATGAGGAAGGTGCCGAAGATTTTTTAGAATTTGTAGAGTGTTATTCTGCTTCAAAATCAGATGAGCCAATTGAGAATTTTATATTAAAGCTATATCAATTTTCACAGAGTTATCCTTATCCGCATGAATGGGTGGAGGAGAGAGAAAGAGATTTTCTAGTTGAGACCGCAGAGGATATCAATCAAACTAGTTGGATGAAACAACTCCTTCAATATGTTAAGGCTTTACTTTGTGAGGCTTCTGATTTGTGTGCAAAAGCAATCGAGATTACAAACTATCCAGATGGACCAAGGCCTTATCTGGATGCATTATTATCAGATCAAGAGATGATAGAGAGATTACTTATCACTGAATCGGGTTCATTTCGTTCGTATGAAGAATATCAGAAGGCATTTTCTCAGATAACATTTGCAAGGTTATCCACGAAAAAATGGCCAGATGCAACCGAGGAAAGAAAAGAAGAAGTGAAAGCGCTACGTCAGATGGTAAAGAAGATACTTTCTGATTTATCCGAGGATTTCTTTTTTCAACCAATGGAGGACATGCTTTCTGATATGAAAAAAGTTCGCAGGCCTATGTTGGTATTATTATCACTTACTCATGAATTTTTAAGTCGACTAGATGCTTCAAAGGAAGAGAATAATCTAGTGGATTTTTCAGATATTGAACACTTTGCGCTTAATATCCTAGTTACAAAAGAGGATGGGAAACTTGTACCTACTAAGGTCGCAAGAGAGATGAGTGAACAGTTTGAAGAGATTATGATTGATGAATATCAAGATAGTAACTATGTTCAGGAATATATCTTAAGTAGTATCTCTAAGGTTTCGGAGGGGCGTCCGAATGTTTTTATGGTTGGAGATGTAAAGCAGAGTATTTATAAATTCCGTATGGCAAGGCCAGAACTATTTATGGAAAAATACGAACAGTATTCTACGGAGGAAGGGCTATATCGTCGTATTGATTTAAGTAAGAACTTTCGAAGCAGAGCGGAAGTGCTAGATAGTATTAATGGTGTCTTTGAAAAGATTATGACAAAGGCCATGGGAGGAATTGAATATACCAAAGAGGTTTCTCTTTATCCTGGTGCACAGTTTCCAGAGATAGAGATGGATTTAGACAATACCTCTTTCCTATCCTCGGATACAAAGACAGAGCTAATCATTCTAGATCGAAAAGAAGAGGAAAATCCTATGCCGGAGTCTACGGATCGATTGGATGTAATGTCGTTAGAAGAGGATGCGATAGAGCTTAGTAAACGAGAATTTGAAGCGAAGGCTGTTGCCATGCGAATAAAGCAGTTAGTGCATGGAGAGAGAGGATTCTTAGTAACGAAAAGAAAAGATGAGGAACAAGTACAAGAACGTTGTCAATACCGTGATATCGTTATTTTATTGCGTACGATGACTGGTTGGTCAGAAACCTTTACTGAAATATTAAAACAGGAAGGAATTCCAGCATATTCCGATACGCAGACAGGGTACTTTCAGACACTGGAAGTAAAAACTGTTTTAAATTATCTAAGAATACTGGATAATCCAAGGCAGGATGCTCCGTTAACCGCTATTCTTTATTCTCCAATCGTAGGATTAAGTGCAGAGCAATTATCGCTTTTAAGGGTTAAACGTACGAAAGAAGCTAAGAATCTATCGATATATGATGCTGCAAGAGAAATTGCTCTAGACTATACAGTTATACAAGGGGATGCGAATCAAGACTTTGTGGAAGTGGGAGAAAAATTAAATGTTGAGGAAGCAGGAGAAAAATTAAGTAGGTTTTTTACTTCTTTTGATAGACTCAGGGAAAAGGCCGTATACCTGCCGGTACATGAGATTATTTTAGAGTTTTTTAAAGAAACTGGATATGATCTCTTTGTCTTTGCTATGCCGGGAGGAGAGCAGCGTAGAAATAACTTAAATCTACTGGTTCAACATGCATTATCCTTTGAAGAAAGTAGTTACCATGGATTATTTCAATTTATCCGCTATATTGAAAGATTATTAAAATTTGAGATTGATTATGGGGAAGCCGGTGGACTTTCGGAGAATGACAACGCAGTTCGTATCATGAGTATCCACAAAAGTAAAGGCTTGGAGTTTCCGGTGGTAATACTTGCTGGGATGGGTAAACAATTTAATACGATGGATGCCAGGGAAAAGATTGTTCTTCATGCCGACTATGGAATTGGGCCAGAATGCATTGATTATCAGCTTAGAACAAAGTGTCCGACTTTGTTAAAACAGGTAATTAAAAAGAATATTATGCTTGATAACTTAGGGGAAGAATTAAGGGTTTTATATGTTGCATTAACGAGAGCCAAGGAAAAGCTAATCATGATTGGTAGTGCAAATGATGCAAATGATCTGTTTGAGAAATGGAGACAAGATTCTACACCTGGAGTTACTCCATTACGGTTTCAAACATTAGCTATGGCGAAAGACTATTTTTCTTTCGTTGGTCCAGTAGCACTTAGCGACGATAGAATTCGAGTCATCGCGCTTACTCCGAAAGATTTATTAGAGGATGAATATGAAAAACAGACGGATATTAGGAATAAACAAGAAGAATTAAATCCGTATAATTTTCTTCATGGCGCAGAGGAAGATTTAGATGGAGAGCAACCGGGAAAAGACCTTTTAACAAAACTATCCTTCCGATATCCGTATGAACAAGAGGCTCTGTTACCAATAAAAACTACGGTAAGTGAATTAAAAAAATTAAGCCAACAGGTAGATGAGGAAATGACAGAGACGTACCCTCAAGTTAAGGAGAAGTGGGCAGAGACATACCCTCGTTTAAAGGAAGAGTTGACAGAAACATACTTTCAAGTAAAGGAGGAAAGTCAAACTTTAATAGAACCTACAATACCTAAGTTTCTAAAAGAGGAAAAAGAACTCAGAGGGACGGAACGAGGGAATTTATATCACAAGATTTTGGAACTGATTGATTTTTCGGAAAAGAAAACAAAATTTGAGCTAAAGGAATTTATTTCTCAGTTAGCAAATCGTGGACTCATACAGGAAGAATCCATATCGAGTATTAATTTTGAGCGACTTTCACGGTTTTTCCAATCGGAACTCTATCATCGTATGCAGATTGCTTATAATAAAGGATGTCTCTATCGGGAGCAACCATTTGTAATCGGCATCCCAGCAAGTGAGGTAAGTGTGAAAGAACAAAGTTCTCTCACACAGAAGTTTGTGCCTACGTCGTCCTCGGAACATACTTCCAGCTTATTAAGCAGAAATCAAGATTTTTCACATGCGAATTTGTGCTGTTCCCCAAACTCGCAGGATTGCGACAGTGATGATTTCGTATTAATACAAGGTATCATTGATGTTTATTTTGAAGAAGAGGATGGAATTGTTTTAGTAGATTATAAAACAGATGCAGTGGGAGAATTCGGAGAAGAAGAACTCATAAGACGTTATCAAGAACAAATACATTATTATGAGAGGGCACTGAATCAGCTACTTGACAAAACGGTAAAGGAAAAGATAATTTATTCTTTTTCTCTAGGTAAGGAAATCAGAGTAGGATCAAAGTAAAGCCATAAGAAAAAGCCCAAAATTATGTTTATGGTAGGGTAAATTGGATATACTCCAAGAGGGTATTAGGTACCCGGTAATTAGTAATATGGGGAAAATATCACCTTAGGGGATTGACATTTTCCTTGTGTTGCAACACAATAAGGAGTATATTGTATGGGAAAAATAAGAAAACCAATTGATATGTCGAAAGTTAAACCAGAAGATATGTTGAAGTATGAGATTGCAAAAGAACTAGGACTCTTTGATCAAGTACTTCGTGAGGGCTGGGGGTCTTTGTCTGCAAAGGAAACAGGCCGTATCGGTGGTATCATGACAAGAAAAAGAAAAGCTATGGAAAAGCAAGTGAGTACAATCAAGGAAGAATAGAAAGGTTGACGTTTAAAATGCGAAGAAAGATGTTATTTATCTATAATCCAAATGCAGGTAGAGGTAGAATACGTACGAAGCTTTCACATATTCTAGAGATATTCTTAAGGACGGATTGTGAAATTGTAATATATCCTACTAGACAAAAAATGGATGCCAGAGAGATAGCAAAGGAATATGCAACCAAAAACGAATGTGATGCCATTATATGCTCTGGCGGGGATGGTACTTTGAATGAGGTAGTTGGAGGACTTATGGAAGTTGGTTGTTCGTTACCGGTTGGCTACATACCTTCCGGTACTACAAATGACTTTGGTTATAGTCTGAATATTCCAAAGAACATGGAGAAAGCTGCTGAAATTATTGTAAGAGGTGCTACCTTGTTATGTGATGTGGGGTCTATGAATAATTCATACTTTACTTACACAGCAGCGTTCGGATTATTTACTGATGTTTCTTATGATACACCACAAAATTTTAAAAATGTACTCGGACGAATGGCATACATTTTAAGTGGTATCAGTAAACTTCACAACGTTAAGTTTTACCATCTTCGCATTGAGCATGAGGACAAGGTGTTGGAGGATGATTTTATTTATGGGATGCTAGCGAATTCGAATTCGATCGGCGGTTTTCGAGGAATCACTGGTTCAAAAGTGTTGTTAAATGATGGACTATTTGAATTAATCTTGATTCGTAGGCCAAATAATCTGGTTGAATTAAGTGGTATCATCAATGATTTAGCACATAATGTGCTCACTGGAAAGAACATATATTATCATCGTGTTAACTCTGTTAAGATTATTTCAGAAAGTGATATGCCTTGGTCCTTAGATGGGGAATATGGTGGTACTACAACGGAAGCAAACATTGTAATACATAAGCAAGCCATACCTTATATCTGTGACCGTTCGGAATTGCTCGAATCAAAAGAAACGTTAGAAATTTTATAATTAGATATTTAAAACAAGACGCATAGAGAATTCTAACATGAAGAGATAACACTTTATGTTAAAATTTTTATGCGTCTTTTAGCTATAATTGAGCTTATAATAAGTAAACATCTCTAAGCTCTTCGTGTTTGATTAATTGAGATAACAAGGTACACTCCTAACAATAATACTTAAGATGGGTTCTTTGCTCCTAAACTCAGACTTTTAATACCAAGAAAGTTTTTTACCAATACCGTAATGCCACCAAGTAATATGGAATGATCTTTTAAATTGGAGGCAATCAACGGAATCTTATCAATTAGTTTGTTACTAACTTTTTTTGTAATCATATCAGCTAATTCCGGATAGGCATTGGTAAATGCACTATTAATTATGATAATTTCCGGGCTAATTGTATTTTGTAGGTTATTAACACAAACTGCCATGTAGTTTATAAAATGCTCCATCACTTCAACAGCCTTCGGTTCTTTTTTCTCATAGGAAAGCAACAAATCATCTAATGAAGCATCTTCACTGTATTCTTTTAATAGGGCACGTTCCGAAGCATATTGTTCGAGACAGCCTTGATTTCCACAAGGACAGGAGCGGCCATTCATTACTACAATGGTATGACCAAATTCACCAGCGTTTCCATGATATCCGGTGTATAATTGCTTATTTAAAATAATTCCTAGACCAACGCCAGAGTGTATGCTAAGGTTTGCAAGTGATGTATAAGTTTCTGGAAGATAAGCTTTTTCTCCAAGTGCAGAAAGATTTGCTTCATTCTCTAAAAATACAGGGACACCAAAATAGCTCCCAAATTGTTCTGAGAGGTTAATACCGTTTAAATTGTAATAAGGGGTAAATAATACCTCGTTTTGATGGACAACACCATGGATACCAATGGCAATACCAATGAGACCATAAGGTGTTTTTTCATATTCAGACTCCATAGATTGTATGAGATCAATTAAAACTGGTATTAAGTTTGATTCTGAAGGTGTCTTGATTTGTTTGACACTGCGCTGTTCCCCTTTTAGATCTGAAATCATACAGGATATTCTAGAAACTTCGATATCAACGCAAATAGCATAACCTGCTTTTTTATGAAAACTTAATAGAATTGGTTTACGACCAAGCACCGTATCATCGCTTCCGATTTCCACAACTAATTTATCATTAATAAAATCACTAACGATAGCAGAGATAGTGGCTTTGGTAAGTCCTAATTTTTTCGAGATAGCTGCACGAGAGATAGGCTCATTTTGTAAAATAGTTTCAAGCACTAGCTTACTATTAATATCTCGTATAAGTTCTTTACTACCTAAAACCATGATAGATTTTCGTCCTTTCTTTAATGTGTCAGATCTTTAGGTTTCTATAAAGGAAACCGTAAGAATCTCTCTTGACACTCGTTTTGTATATTGTTATGATTATACCATAATTACATTGTTTAGTAAATAAACAATATAATCTTACGGAAGAACATCTTCGTCTCAGTGGGTATTCAAGCACCCACTGAGTTGGCACGAAGCTGCTGTAAGGTTACGAGGAAGTAGCGAAGCGGATTCCGAGTACGCTTGGCATAGCTAAACGAAATAAGATAGAGTGATATGGGAGGTAGCAGATGTATTATATTGGTGTTGATTTGGGAACTTCTTCTGTGAAGCTTGTTTTAATGAAGGATAATGGTGAAATTACAAAGGTGGTATCAAAAGAATATGATTTATTCTTCCCGAAAACTGGATGGTCGGAACAAAATCCAGTGGATTGGTATCGTCAGAGTGTTGCAGGAATTAAAGAATTAATCAGTGATGTAAAGAAAGAAGAAGTTGCAGGAATCAGTTTTGGTGGACAAATGCATGGTCTTGTCATCTTAGATAGTAGTGACGAAGTACTTAGACCTGCAATTCTTTGGAACGATGGCAGAACAGGTGAAGAATGCGACTACTTAAATAATGTGATTGGAAGAGAAAAAATCTCTCGCTATACAGCGAATATGGCGTTAACTGGTTTTACAGCTCCAAAGCTATTGTGGGTTAAGAAACATGAGCCTGAGATATTTAATCGCATAGCAAAAATTATGCTACCAAAGGATTATCTTGCATATTGTTTTACCGGAGTTCATTGTACTGATGTTTCAGATGCATCCGGTATGCTATTATTTGACGTAGAACATAAATGTTGGAGCGATGAGATGATTGAAATTGTAGGAATACAGAAAAATCAACTCGCAAAAATTTATGAAAGTTACGAAGTGGTGGGTACACTCACGAATACCGCTGCGGAAGAATTAGGACTTACTACCAATGTTAAGGTTATTGCAGGTGCTGGTGATAATGCAGCAGGAGCAATTGGTACAGGAACAATAGAACATGGTATGTGTAGTGTGTCTCTGGGAACTTCCGGGACAGTATTTATTGCGTCTGATAATTTTGCAGTCGATGAAAATAATGCACTTCACTCCTTTGCCCATGCAAACGGTAAATTCCACTTCCTTGGATGTATGCTTTGTGCAGCATCAGCAAATAAATGGTGGATGGAAGATGTATTAAGAACCAAAGAGTTTGCAAAGGAACAGCAAGAGATTAGTAAACTAGGGGAAAATGAGGTTTACTTCCTTCCATATCTTATGGGAGAGAGAACTCCACATAACGATCCATCTGCACGTGGTGCATTTATTGGGATGTCAATGAACACTACTAGAGGGGATATGACACTTGCAGTTTTAGAAGGTGTTACATTTGCACTTCGTGATGCAGTTGAAATCGCACGTTCCTTTGGTGTTAAAGTAGAGCGTGTCAGATTAATCGGTGGTGGAGCAAAGAGTGACCTCTGGTGTAAATTAGTAGCCAATATCTTAGATGTAACAGTAGAAAAATTAGCTTGTGAAGAAGGACCAGGATATGGTGCAGCAATGCTAGCAGCAGTTGGCTGTGGCGCTTTTGCATCAGTATCTGAGGCAGCAGATAAGTTAATTCGTGTTACTGACACCATTCGTCAGGAACCGGATTTAGTAGAGAAGTATAATAAGAAATATGAGGTATTCCGTGAATTGTATCCAGCACTAAAACCAGTTTATCGGATGCTGTAGATTTAGAACATTTATAAAAGAAGACATATGCTATATTACATTTTCTAGAATACATTGAAGCAACAATGGAATAATGATATAATAGGGGCTGTTGTAAAGTTTGGTATGAAATTTTGGTACCAAGTTACATCAGTCCTTATTTCATCATATTAGTGAAATCTTCCGCTTTTAGGGGATAGGACTGCTAGGTTTGGTAGGAGTTAACCTCCTAACGAAACACTTTAAATGGCAATAAGCCTATGAATAAGTAGCAATAGCGGATTTAGAATATTCGCTTTGACTAGGAGGAGAACAAGAATGCAGGCATATACAGGTTTTGCTGATGTTTATGATACATTTATGGATAATGTTCCTTATGAGGAATGGTCAGAATATCTTGCTGGTTTATTAAAAGAGTACGGAGTGAAGGATGGTTTAGTACTAGAGCTCGGGTGCGGTACTGGAAGTATAACCAGAAGATTATTTGAGCGTGGATATGACATGATTGGAATTGATTTATCAGAAGACATGTTAGATATCGCAAGAGAAAAAGATATGGATGCAGGATATTCCTTTGATGATATTTTATATCTTAATCAGGATATGAGAGAATTTGAGCTATACGGAACTGTTGCCGCTGTGGTTAGTATTTGTGATAGTATGAACTATATTACAAAACCAGAGGAGCTTAAGCAAGTTTTTCGCTTAGTGAATAACTATTTAGATCCACAAGGAATATTTATTTTTGATATGAACACAATTCATAAATACAGAGATATCCTTGGAGAAACAACGATTGCAGAAAATCGTGAGGATTGTAGTTTTATTTGGGAAAATTATTATCATGAAAAAGATGCAATTAATCAATACGATATTACAATCTATAAAAAGACGGAGATTGAGCTTGAGGATGATGAGATAGAAACAACAAATCTTTACCAAAGATGGGAGGAGACCCATTATCAAAGAGCTTATGAACTAGACGAAATTAAAGCATTATTAATAGAAGCAGGAATGGAATATGTGACTGCATACGATGCGATGACTAAGAATGCGCCAACTGAGGAAAGTGAACGTATTTATATCATTGCACGAGAGAAACAACAAGAGAATAAATTTTATTTATAATAAACAGTAATTGAGTGAAGTGTGAGAATAAAAGACAAGTTTCACACAGCCTACTCTGAGCAGGTATGTTTTCAAGTATGTAACAATGCAGAAACAAATCAATCCTTTGGAGTGTGAATCCTGAGAAAAAGTAGATTCACAATTTAAAAGTATTAGAAATAAGCAGCGAAGAAATGAGGAAAATGATGAACGATTATATAATACGTGCCACTGCAGCAGATAGCCAGATACGAGCATTCGCCTGTATTTCAACAGAAATCGTTGAAACTGCAAGACAAGCCCACAACACAAGTCCAGTTGTAACTGCAGCACTTGGAAGATTACTAACTGCTGGAGCCATGATGGGCAGTATGATGAAGGGAGAAAAGGATCTTTTAACATTAAAAATTGCTTGTAGTGGACCAATCGGAGGTTTAACTGTTACTGCAGATTCTGAAGCAAATGTGAAAGGTTATGCTAATCAAAATGTTGTAAATCTCCCTCCTAGTCCTAAGGGTAAATTAGATGTTGGTAAGGCACTTGATATCGGCGTTCTTAGTGTGATTAAGGATATGGGACTCAAGGAACCATATGTTGGACAAACGGATTTAGTGACAGGTGAGATTGCAGAAGATTTAACCTATTATTTTGCAACCTCAGAGCAGGTTCCATCCTCTGTAGCACTTGGAGTATTGATGAATCGTGACAATACAGTACGTTGTGCAGGTGGATTTATTATTCAGTTATTACCATTTGCAGAGGAAGAAGTAATAGAAAAATTAGAAAAAAAGATTGGAGAAATTACTTCAGTCACTTCGATGTTAGACAAAGGCATGACACCGGAAGAAATCTTACAGGAGTTACTTGGTGAATTTGGTCTTACTATCTTTGATAAGGTGCCAACTAAGTTTACTTGCAACTGTACAAAAGAGCGTGTAGAGAAGGCTATTGTAAGCATCGGAAAGAAAGATTTACAAGAGATGATAGACGATGGAAAGCCAATTGAAGTAAATTGTCATTTTTGTAATACGAATTATGAGTTTTCAGTAGAGGAGTTAAAAGATATTATAAATAGAAGTAAAAGTGGCAATGAGGTTATGAGCAAGTAGAGTAAGCGGATTGCGAATATCGCCTTTGACAGTTTATTACCTTAATGATAGAAAAGTATGACGTTTGATATAAAAAACGAAGGGGAATGAGATGTTGTTATCTTACTCCTCTTCGTTTTCTTATTTCATGACATTGTTTCGATTTACCTCTATAATAAATAGCGGAATAGCTGAAATACAACAGAGGTAACATTATAAAGCATCTTCTTACCGGTTGAAATTTCTAGTGGAATGACATTTCCATTGGTTCCATAGGAGCCATCTTCGCGTACTGGAAGAGACTTATCCTGCATCGCATACATATAAGATTCTAATTGTTTGTTAAACTCAGTACCATGAACGACAAGCATAACCTCAGTATCCAGATAAGCACTTCGCATATCTACATTAAAGGAGCCAATCATTGATATGTCATCGTCAATTAAAACGGATTTATCGTGCATGGAGTGTTCTCCTTGAAATTCATAAATCTGCACGCCTGTTTTAATAACTTTTGGTTTATTGAAGGTGTAATCTGATGATGCCATGACATTATCGCCGCCAGCGGTAGAGTTAATGAGCATTCGAAAATCAGGTACCTTGTTACTGATTTCTTTCATATCCTTATACATAGTTGAGTCTAGGACAGCATATGGAGACTGAATATAAACACGTTTCTTGGCATTTTTCATAAGCTCCGCCATCTGATACCAGATATGAGGTTCTTTTGCCATGATATGAATGGGATTTGTGATTAAACTAATTTTATTTGTTGGAACAGTTAATGGTACATAATCAACTTCGGTAAAAAGCTGTGGTTGGGATTTTTTTAAGTCCTGATAGATAGAACCTAGAGTTTCATAAGCCTGTGAAACCTTATTTTTCTTATACATTGGAACTCGGTCAAATACTGGTTTACTCATCTTATCATTCCAAATTGTTTCGAAATAACTCCATACTTGCGATAAAACGCTTTCATCCTTTTTACTTGTGCCGGCTGCGGTATTATAAACGAGGATATCTCTATCGTAGCTTAAGACATCAGTATTATACTCTCCAAGAAAATAATTGGAGATGTTTCTGCCTCCGAGGAGCAACAAAGAATCATCTATAATAAAGTATTTATCATGTAGTCTGCCATTTGCTGTCCATGGTTTTAATAAGTTAAGCATATTATAATAGCGAATTTCAACATTTTCATGTGTTCCAAGCGCATAATAAATTGGATCAGACCCCATATCGATATAACCCGTAATACCATCCACAAGAATTTGAACTGTAACACCACGATTAGCAGCATCTAAGAGTACACTAGCAATTTCCTTACAGCTGCGGTCATGTTTAATGGAAAAAGAAGAAATTGCAATCTTTTCTTTGGCTTGATTTATCATATGTATACGAACATCAAGCGCGTCTTGACTAGTTTCCACAACAGCAGCACGATCTACCGATATGGTATCACTATAAAAATCATTTAAATTAAAACTATGTTTAAATTCCTCACTAACTTCAGGTGGATTTGCGAAGGGAATGGTAGCACTGATGATAACATAAACTAGATAGAATATCAGGACGGATAAAATACTGTATCGTATTTTCTTTTTTCGGGATAGATTTTTGAATTTCTGCATAATAACCTCTATTCTAGCGCCGTAGCGCCTATCTATAGCATTAACAACTATGTGTTTCAGTATATATATAGTACCTACTATAAAATATTGAAATATATTCTAAATCATTCATACATTGAATAAGGAGTCAAATTATTCTAAAAGAAAAGTTCGCGAATCGTACTTCTTCTTATTTCTAATGAATTTAAGTTGACATAACAGTACCATTATAGGGAGGTACATAATAAAATACAATTAAAATTCGATAAAAAATTCTATGTAGCTATATTCTTTTGGAAATTAGTTAATATTTACCATAAGATGCCGATATAAATAATATAACCTTACTGAAGATGTCCCTCATTTCTAAGCGGAGCGAAAGCGGGTCAACATCTTCATCTCAGTAGGTGTTTGTTCAAGCACCCACTGAGATAGCAGCGGAGCCACTGAAAGGTCGAGGTAGTAAAGCGGATTCTGAGATCTGCATTTACATTAAATTTTATCAGAAATTAATACAGAGAAAGAAAGGTGTTATAAATGAACATAGGTGCTATGCAAGGTCGTTCCTATTCTTCATCACTTGCTTTTGGGCAGAATCAGTATACAAAAAGCTTAGGAATACAAGAAGATAGCAAGAAAAATGAAGAAAGAAACAGCATTAATGCAGCAGACTTAAGTTTTAATAAGCAAGGGGATTCCTTTTTAGAGTCTTTAAGAGACCAATATAAAGGGTATCAGGAAGAATTAAATTCATTGAGTGCGGATGAAGAAATGACTCCGGAAGAAAAACTAGCAAAAAGAAAAGAAATACAAGAACAAATCAATGATGTAAAAAATCAAATAGCTGTAAGGCAGCAGCAATTACAGCAGCAAGAAAAAGAAAATGCCCAAAAGGAGATCGAAAAGAGGCAGAGAGAATCTGTAACTAATAATAATGATATTACAGAGGAGGAATACAGAAATAAGTTGCATCAGAATTTTCTTACAGAGGCATCGAATGTTATGTCGCAGGTTCGTGTACATAACCGATTAAAAGTAAAAACAGAAGGAGAACTAAGAGTCGCTTCCATAGAAATGAAATCATCCATGGCTATGTCTGGTGGAGTTAGCAAGAGCCTTTCTAATAATGTCTCCGAATCGAAACAAAGAATATCTCAGATTGAATTAAAATTTAGTGAGAAACTAGGAAAATTAAATAAACTTGTGAACGATCAAAAAGAAGAGTTAAAGAATCAGGGGAAAGATTCTAAAAATATTATTACTTTAGAAGAGAAACTAGAAAAAACAAAAGTAACAAAAACACACACGGAAAGTAATAATTCTGAGATGATAGAGAAAGAAGAGAATCAAAAAGTAGAGAAACAAAAAGAAGAGAAACAAAAAGAAGAGAAACAAAAAGACATGGATAATAGATATGATAAACATGTAAATGTTCTTATATAAGAATATAGAATAGAATGATATTAGAAAATAAGTAATATTAAAACATTTCATTTTAAGAGTATAGAATAATAAGTGAAAAGAGAAGAGAGAAAAGAGAAAAGAAAAAAGAAGAGAAAAAAAGAAATAAGAAAAAAAGAAAAAAAGAATAAAAGAAAAAGAGAAGTGCATCTACAAAATGTTAGATATTATTTTGTCTAACATTTAGGGTGCACTTCTCTTCGTTATCTAACCCTCTTATTCATGATGAGGAAAAGTTCGCAAAGCGAGCTTTTCCTTATATCCATAATTATTCTACTGTCACAGATTTTGCTAAATTACGTGGCTGATCAACGTCTAAACCTCGGGAAGCAGAAGTATAATAAGCAATCATCTGTAAAGTAACGGCTGCAGCATATGGAGTAAAAATATCCTCTGTAGTCGGAATATTAATACGAAAATCATAGAGGGAGCTTTCGATTGCTGCATCCGTTGTTGTAATGCAGATAACCATAGCACCTCTTGCACGTACTTCTTTCATATTAGAAACCATCTTCGATAATACATTGCCTTGAGTAGCTAATGCGATGACAGGAATACCTTCCGTAATTAAGGAAAGAGTGCCATGCTTTAATTCGCCAGCAGCATAAGCTTCGGAATGAATATAGGTAATTTCTTTTAGCTTAATAGAGCCTTCGCAGGCAAGCGCAGAATCCATACCGCGACCTATGAAGAATAGATTTTCTGTATGGATAAGTTCCTTACTGATTTTCTTAAAGTAGTCAGCTTGCTTTAACACTTCTTCAATTGCCGGTACAACACCGTACAATGTTTGAAGGTAATTCGATACCTCATGTTTAGAAAGGCAGCCTTTTGCATATGCAAAACGGAAAGCTAAGATATAGAAGGCAGAAAGTTGAGCAGTGTAAGCTTTGGTACTTGCAACTGCGATCTCTGGACCTGCATGTGTATAGAAGACATAATCACTTTCTCTTGCTATAGCGGAGCCCTTTACATTTACAATGGATAGAGTCTTTGCCCCTATCTCATGAGCAAGTCTTAATGCCGCTAAGGTATCTGCAGTCTCTCCGGATTGAGAAACTGTAATTACTAGAGTATTCTGATCCATAATTGGATCCTGATAACGAAATTCTGAAGCAATATCAACGGTTACTGGAATGCGGAGAAGGCGTTCTAATAATACCTTACCCATCAGTCCTGCATGCATAGCAGTTCCGCAAGCGGTAATGATGATACGATTGATACCAGAAAATAAGGAATCCGGAATATTATCACAAGCTAAGTCTGGAAGAAGATATTCTTTTTTCGATTCTTCCTCTGTATACTTTTTGATTCTAGGAGCAATCGTTCGTGTAATTGCTTCTGGTTGTTCATAGATTTCCTTTAACATGTAGTGCTTATATCCATTCTTTTGAGCAGCAGACATATCCCAAGTAACACTTAGCATTTCTGGTTCTACGAGCTCTTGGTTTAAATCGGTAAGTGTAATAGATGTCTTGGTTAGCTTAGCGATATGAAATTCAGGCAATATGAAATAATCCTTCGAATAACGAAGCAATGCTACCATATCCGAAGCAACTACGGAGCCTTGTTCTGTGCTACAAGCAACAAGTGGGCTACCTTTTCTTATGCAGTAGATTACGTCAGGTTGATCTGAAAATAAGATACAGAATGCGTAAGCACCTTCCAATTTATCAACGGCTGCCTTAATCGTTTGATAGGCATCGCCGTGATATAAACTATCGATAAGCATTGCAGCTATTTCGGTATCTGTCTGAGAAATTGGTTGGCGTCCACCGAGTTTAAGCTCATGTTCCAGCTCATGATAGTTTTCAATAATACCATTGTGAATTAGTGTAACCTTTCCACAGGAATGTGGGTGAGCATTTACTTCGGATACTCCACCATGAGTAGCCCATCTGGTATGCCCAATACCACAAGAAGAGACAAAGGTAGCCGGAACTTTTTTCTTCAAAGAGGCTACCTTTCCTACGGATTTGATTACATGAATTCCTCCCTCCATAAAACATGCAATCCCTGCACTGTCATAACCGCGATACTCTAATTCTCCGAGTCCCTTAAGCAGTACCTCGGCCGAATTTAAGTGCCCGGTAAATCCAATAATACCACACATAAAAATTCTCCTTCTTAATTTAGTTGTCAAAGTACATTTACATTGTTGTTTGATAGTACTGCTGTTGTGCTGCAGTTACCTGCCATTTTTTCAGTACCTTACGCACTCAAACCGCACGAGAGAGCATCCGCCGAAGATTCGCTAACTCCCTACCTCGTTAACCTCTATATTTCCCGTCCAATAGAGGTACATGGCGCTAATTTTATTTCCTATTTGTTTGGAAAAGACATTTCTGTCGGATTTTTGTCTTGGACTGACATCAACATTCTACAAGAAAGTCATCGGAAAGTCAACAATCGTATTTATAAGTAAATGTGCAATTCCGGTACCTTTTTGTTATTCCTCTTTGGGATGGTACACACTTGCATTTCTTAGCGAATAATAGCTACAAGATTGTACTTATTCAATATCAATGAAAAAAACCAAGGTAGTGAAATAAAAGATATCTTCAAAAAAACTGGAGTATTCTTTATGAATACTCCAATATCATCATATGAAACTATGATTATGCATGTGCAGGTTTATTTAAATTGATTTCCCCTGCATAATTTGTCTGGAACATTTTACGAACTTCTTCCTCATCCTTTGACTGGCCAAGTGCCCAGATAAGCTTTGTTACAGCGGCTTCTGTAGTCATATCGTAAGCTGGAATGACACCCTGCTTTAGCGCTAACTGACCTGCCTGATAGATGGATAAGTCACTTCGCTCATAAAGACACTGACTTGATATAACAATAGGGATTCCGGCATCTACTAGCTTTTTTAGTTTCTCCATAAGATTTCGATTTACAAAATGTAAACCACCGGAGCCGAATGCCTCTATAACAATGCCTTTATAGTTCATCTCTACCAGCATATCAAATATTTCTGGATTTAATCCAGGAGTTAATTTAATTAAAAATACATCATTGCAAAGATTTTCTTTATAAACCACTTTCCCGGTTATTGGTTGTATTGCATTCGTATTAATATTGAATCCATTGGCGTCAATGGTTGCAACCAATGGATAGTTAACGCTTTCAAAAGCATCAAAGCCTGTCGTACGAACTTTAACAGCTCGACAGCCTAAGATAACTTTCCTATGAAATGCAAGATAAATTCCAGGGATTCCTGTTGCAGCCATCGCAAGCGCATACCGTAAATTATCCATAGCATCCGTAAGTGGATGTGTAAGTGGTAGCTGAGAACCAGTAAATACCACTGGTATCGGTAGGTTCTTTAACATAAAGGAAAGAACGGAAGTGGTATAGGCCATTGTGTCAGTACCATGAGTAACTACGATTCCGTCGTAGGAGTTATTGTTATCATAAATATTTTTAGCGATGTACATCCATTCTTCTGGCTGTATGTTGGAGCTATCTAAGTTTAAAATGTCCTTAATAGTGATAAGGTAATTTTCTGAAATCCCAGCAAGATGACCTCCAAGGTCTGAGCCACTTAAGCCCGGAGCAAGACCTTCGTTACTGCTAAGAGAGGCTATTGTGCCACCTGTCGTTAATATTAATATACTTTTCTTTGTGTCCATAATTATCCTCAATATTGATCAATATTTCTTGGTTCCATTTTGGTTAGAACCTAATTATCACGATTACTATCATATCTACTATAGAAGATTTAACCTAAATATGCAATGGTTTTCGATGCCATAAAGTCGAAGGAAAAACGGAGATTTGCTGACTGGAAAAGATTGACAATTATTTTCCGATTCGTTAGTATTAACATGTATTAATCTTATGTTGAAGTTTTGGAGGGAGTATGAAAACAAATCTACGATATCTGAGGATAATTGGGCAAATAATGACTCTTTCGTTTCTTTTGTTAGGATGTGGAGTATGTACAAATCAAACAGGAGTGTTCACTCTTTCTGTAAATACAGATATACAGATTGTTTCTGAAGACAAGGATAATAATAGCTTGTTAGAAGACATGCCGGAAGCGGGAGTAATAGCAAGATATGATGTTGGTTTTAAGGAAGAAATACAATCTTTATGCTCCAATGAATTATATGTTACCAATATACAAGGTATTCAAGTGAACGGAAAATTGGAAAAGGAAGCGTGGAAGATTAAAGAGAAAGATAAAGAAAAAGAAGGCAGTGCAGAACAAGTAAGTAAACAGGAAGTTAATATGAAAGAGGAGGATAACAAGGAACAGGAAGATAACAAGGAAGAGAAAGTTAAAGAGGAGCCGGAAATAGATCAACAATGCATGGTTACTTTACTAGCAGTAGGAGATAATCTGCTCCATCAGAAAGTAATTGATAGCGGTAAGATGAAAGACGGAAAGTATAATTTTGACCATTTATTTAAACAATTGTCTGAAGATATTAAAGCAGCAGATATCGCGGTGATTAATCAGGAGACGATTTTGGGTACGAAAAAGATGGGATATAGTGGATATCCAAGATTTTGTTCTCCAACAGCGGTGGGACATTCTATTACTAAAGCTGGTTTTGATATTGTTCTGCACGCTAATAATCATACGATGGATAGAGGAGTTGAAGGGATTCTTACGACACTAAATTATTGGGAACGATACCCTAAGATAACTCCATTAGGTATATATGGATCGACGGAAGATGCGAATCAGATAGCATATATTGAGAAGAACGGGATTACTTTTGCCTTCTTAAATTATACTTATGGACTGAATGGCAACACTCTACCATTGTCGAAATCCTATCTTGTCAATATGATGGATAAGAATAAGCTAAAAGCGCATTTAAAGGAAGCTAGGAAGAAAGCTGATTTTGTAATTGTATTTCCTCATTGGGGTTCAGAATATGTTTATAAAGCTAATAAGTATCAAAAAGAATATGCAACATTTTTTAACGAACAAGGTGTGGATCTCATTATAGGTTCACACCCACATGTACTACAACCAATAGAGTGGTTTGAGGGAAAGAACGGGCACAAGACGCTAGTTTATTATTCACTCGGTAATTATATCTCAAGTATGGATTATACTGACCGTATGCTTGGTGGTATAGCGAATGTTACTATTGTGAAGGATAGGGAAAAAACATATATCAAAAAAGCATCCATAACACCCATTGTGACACATTATGAACGCGGTGGAAATCATAATTTTACGGTATATAAATTATCTGATTATACACAAAAGCTAGCGTCGAGACATTACATATTAAAAGGCAAATGGGGAAAAGATTTCTCTTTAAAAACATTAGAAAAACTTGCGAATGACATAGTTGGTGACTTCATAGAAAAAAGATCGAAAAATGTCAATTAATTAACGATTGTTGCTATTTGATCATTTTCGTATATAATTAAATTCCGAACGGATATTGTATTTAACTGACCGTAATAAGGAGGGATTTTTTATGGCAGATCATGTAGTATATGAAGCGAAAAGATGTTTAAATTGTAAGAAACCACTTTGTATGACTGGTTGTCCAATCAGCACACAGATTCCTACTATGATACAAGAGTTTTTAAATGGAGGTATTGCAAAAGCCGGTGAGATGGTTTTTGAAAATAATCCTCTTTCTATCGTTTGTTCCTTAGTGTGTGACCACGATAAGCAATGCGAGGGTCATTGTATTTTAGGCAAAAAGGGTATGCCGGTACACATTAGTAGTATAGAAAATTATATTTCCAGTACTTATTTTGATCAAATGAAGCTAGACAGAGAAGAGAAGAAGAATAAGCGAGCAGCCGTTATAGGTTCAGGTCCTGCTGGTATTACGATCTCTATTTTATTAGCGAAAAAAGGGTATGATGTAACCATATTTGAAACAAGAGAAAAAATAGGTGGAGTTTTACGCTATGGTATTCCAGAATTCCGTCTTCCAAAGAAAATTCTTGATAATTACAAGAAGAAAATGCTAGAGTTAGGAATTAGATTCCGTCCTAATACTACAATCGGTGGTGCTATTGGTATTGATGATTTATTCCGTGATGGCTATTTAGCAATATTTGTTGGTACTGGCGTTTGGAGACCAAATGCGTTACACTTAAAAGGAGAGACTCTTGGTAATGTTCATTATGCAATCGATTATCTTGTAAACCCAGACTCCTTTGAACTTGGGGACTCTCTTGCCATCATTGGCGCAGGAAACTCTGCGATGGATGTTGCAAGAACAGCAATCAGAAAAGGAGTTAAGGAAGTTACAGTATATTCTCATCGTGAAGAAATAAAAGCAAGTGTCCATGAAGTAGAATATGCAAAAATAGATGGTGTTAACTTTGAAACTTGCAAGTCTACAGTTGAATTAACCGAAGATGGTCCTATTATGAATACAGTAACCTGGGATGAAGAAGGTAACATGGAAATTGTAGAAGGAAGTGCAAAGCTATATCCTGCACAATCTATGATTATCGCAATTAGTCAAGGACCAAAGGATAAGATTGTTTCCACAACAAAAGGTATTGGTGTAAACCAGAGAGGATTAATTGTTACGAATGAACAGGGAGAAACCTCACGCCCTGGTATATTTGCATCTGGAGATGTTGTAAATGGTGCAAAGACCGTAGTAGAGGCGGTACATTATTCAAAAAAGGTAGCAGAAGCCATGGATGAATACATGAGTAAACTATAATTCATGGAAGTATGCAAAGGAGGATAAGGGATGTTAGGTGTAAGCAACACAAGTGTTATGAACATGGAAAATGCTATTCGAGGTGCAAGAAATCCAATGAATAGCTGGGCAAGAATGGATAGTTACTATAATGATGCACATGAGTACGTTTTAGGTGAAAATGATTTAAACCTAGCGAAGCGTCTATGTGGGGCAGGTACCGATCACCGTAAATTTATTCGACAGATTCTTGTATCAGTAGATATTACCGCACCATTATATTGGTGGAAAGAATATGATACTTACAAGGTAGCAACTGTAGCAAACTCTACAAGTACTATGCATAAAATCCATAGTAAGCCATTTGAACTTGATGATTTTAGTCATGACCATATGACTGAAGAATCCAAAGAAAAATTCCAAGGCTATATTGATTATATGGAAACAATTCGTCTAAAATATGTAGAGACAAAGGATAAGGCGTATTGGTATGATTTAATTCAGCTTTTACCATCAAGTTATAATCAGTTACGTACTTGTACCATGAATTATGAGACTTTAGGGAATATCTATCGTGCAAGAAAGAATCATAAACTAAAGGAATGGCATACTTTTTGTGATTGGATTAAAGCACTTCCTTATGCTTCAGATTTAATAACATTTACGGATGGTGAAAAATAACTTATTAATAAGCTACTGTAAATGTAATGATAGAGACAATAAAAAAATAGATATAATGAAGTAATAATATAAGAAGTTATTAATTATATGAAGGGAGCGTCGCAAAATAGCTGATTAATAGCTATGGAGTGACGCTCCCCTGTTCATTGTAAGAAAAAAAGATCTTTGCTACATAGATGATTGCTCATCTATGTAGCAAAAGCCCCTTTTTATTCATAGGAAGGAAACGTTCTGCTTTTTGTTACTTGAATGAATGACGGGGGATGGAAGTTCGCCCAGTGGGGAACAATTATTAGAAGCGATCTCTGATAGACATGCATACCCACCCCTACTCATTTAATAAATAGTAAAATTCTATTTATAAGTAGTATAAATGATATTATTAGAAAAACTAAAAAAGTTGAAATAAAGTGTTGACATTCGAGTTTGAAGGTGATACACTAAATAAGCTGTCGCTGAGAGATAACTGAATTGTATA
>NZ_DAMADT010000023.1:0-8533 GCF_031997925.1 Lachnoclostridium sp.
CGGAAACACCCTATTTTCCAGTGTTTCCGCCACTTTTTGAGTTATACTATATGTTGATAAAATAACATCGATTCTATCACTTTATAACTATATCTAGCCTTAAGATTCGAACATAAGCTTACGCTTTTCTTAAGAACTTCTGAATTCCTTACTACTTTAGGTAATATTACTCACGTCATTCTTAAGCGTAATTGTAAATTACACTTTCCCTTTCATACTACGATTTCTTCAAACGTACTCTTCTTATTAAAAGGAATGCACCCGCTATAACTACTAATGCACCAGAAAGAAGCTGTGAAACTGCAAGTGGGGAACCCCATAAGAACAATTGATCGGTACGTAACCCTTCTATCCAAAAGCGACCAAGTCCATATCCTATCAAATATATTGTTACAAGTTCTCCATCAAACTTTTTATGCTTTGAGTAGAAAATAAGAAAAATTAATAGACACAGGTTCCATACCGATTCATATAAGAACGTTGGATGAACTGAAATATATTCAGCACCATCAATCCACTTGGTATTTTCTCTAATTTCTATGATACGTTTTAATGCCTCAGGTTTGTCTGCATATCGTGCGGTTAAACTTTGTAGTGACCTTGTATAATCTCCATCAACATGTTTTAAGTTTAATTGCATAGATAACAACCCATCATAATACATTCCAAACGCTTCGCGGTTAAAGAAATTCCCCCAGCGTCCGATAATTTGGCCTAATAATAAACCAAAGATACTGGTATCTGCCAATAATCCAAAGTTTATCTTTTTTATCTTACAATATACGATTCCAGTTAGCGCACCGGCAATGACACCGCCATAAATCGCTAAACCACCACTACGGATATCGAGAATACTTAAGGGATTATCTTTATAATCAGACCAGCTAAAAGCTACATAATAAAGCCTTGCTCCTATGACAGATATGATGATTGCATAGAGAGCAAAATCAAGGTAAGTTTCGGGATTTTGTCCAGTTCTCTTCGCTTGCCATTGTGCAAGCAAAACACCAAGCACCATGCCAAGTGCAATTACAATCCCATAAAAAGCAATATCAATACCAAATATTTTGATTCCTGTTCCTAGATTATGAAATTCTATCCCTAATTTTTGAAACAGTATGTCCGATTTTTGCAACGATTGTCACCACTTTCTTTATACATTGAAACGGAATAATACCACATCTCCATCCTGAACTACATATTCCTTGCCTTCAGAACGAACTAATCCTTTCTCCTTAGCAGAATTATAACTGCCACATTCCACTAAGTTATCATAGCTTACAATCTCTGCACGAATAAATCCACGTTCAAAATCAGTATGAATTTTTCCAGCTGCCTGAGGCGCTTTCATTCCTTTTGTAATAGTCCATGCTCTGGTTTCTTTTGGACCTGCGGTTAGATAGCTAATCAATCCTAAGATATGATAACTTGCACGAATTAGTTTCTCCAAACCAGACTCAGTTAATCCAAGTTCTTCTAAGAACATTTTCTTTTCATCATCATCAAGCTCTGCGATTTCTTGTTCGATCTGCGCACAAATAACAAAAACTTCTGAGTTTTCCTTTTTTGCAAACTCACGTACCTGCCCAACAAATTGATTATCCTTTGCATCATCTGCAAGTTCATCGTCTTTTACATTCGCAGCATAAATTACCGGTTTATAGGTTAATAAATTATAGGAGGAAAGCATTTCTAATTCTTCTTCATCCTCTGTCTCAAATCCTTTTGCTAATTTTCCGTCCTCAAGATGTGCTTTTAATCTTGTTAACAATTCCGCTTCTTTTGATAACATCTTATCATTTTTAGCACCTTTTACTACCTTACTGTTTCTTCTCTCTAAAATTTCAATATCAGAGAAAATTAATTCTAAATTAATAGTTTCGATATCACGTAACGGATCGACGGAACCATCCACATGAATAATATTGCTATCTTCAAAGCAACGAACAACATGTACAATAGCATCTACTTCACGAATATTCGATAAGAACTGATTTCCAAGTCCCTCGCCCTTTGATGCACCTTTTACTAAACCTGCAATATCAACAAACTCAATCGCAGCTGGTATAACCTTTTCAGAATTATATAAATCGGATAGAACTTTAAGACGCTGATCCGGAACTGGAACGATACCTATGTTAGGGTCAATCGTACAGAATGGATAATTTGCAGATTCTGCTCCTGCCTTTGTTAAAGAATTAAATAATGTACTTTTCCCTACGTTTGGTAAACCAACAATACCAAGTTTCATTTTATTACCTATACCTTTCATTTGTTTTTCTTGTAAAATTTATTCAAGAAGAATAAATTGCTTTGCAAACTTTCTTGTCGTGAATAAATAGTATTTTCGATTCTTTTAAGTATCTTTTGACTCAACTACAATAAGGACTCCTTTATTAAATAAAATCTGTGCCTTCGCCTCTATGATTTCATTACTGATACCGATACTAGTCCCTTGAGTTAAGCGAAAATTAGTAAGTGGGTACTTAAACCCAAGAAGTGTTAATTCTGTGACTTCTTCCGTAAAAGGAAGTAAGGAAACATAAGTTGCTTTCACTTGATTCGCAAGAAGCGTAATACTTTCCTTTATTAGGTATATTTTATTATTCTTATCTAATAAATATGCCCTAATCCCCTGACATAATAGTTTATATAGCATATGAAGATTCCCAAGTGTATGATCAAAGCGACCTCCTGTTGCTCCTAGAATGAAAATACTCTTACAACCTTCTTCTATCGCTAAATCTACCGCAACTTCTGTATCAGTTGCATCCTTTTCAGGGCATAAAGTTACTATCTTAACTTTAGAATCCTCAAGATACTCCTTTAGCAACTCCTTAGAGACCGTATCAAAATCACCTACGATATGGGTCGGAGTTATCTTAAGGTCATGAAGATAAGATAGTCCGTTATCAATTGCTATAATCCGGTCAAAAGAATCTTCTTCTAAAGTTTTCATCGCAACTTCAGGTGAAAAATCTCCTCCTGCAATAATGAGAGCTTTCATATTATTAATCATGCCTTTCCCTAGCCTGCAAACTTTGAGCCTCAGGCACAAAGTTTCGTGTATCTAACTCCATGTTGATGGTTTCGCCTATTGTTTGATGAAAACTGAACCTTTCATTACTCATAGGTTTACACATAATAAATCGACATTACCTATTTCTGATTGGACTCAAATACATTAAGAAAACCTTCTACATTCTTTTCTATATCACCACGGAAAACAGAGGTTCCAGCAACTAATACATTCGCACCAGCCTCCATGATTTCCGACACATTTTCTAAGGTTACTCCACCATCTACCTCAATGTCAATAGTAACGTTTAAATCTTTCGCCATCTTCTTTAGGTCTCTTAATTTTTGAAGTGTTAATGGGATAAATTTCTGACCTCCAAAACCTGGATTAACTGACATGATTAACACCATATCAAGTTCTGGTAAGATATAATCAAGGACGGATAATGGTGTGCTTGGATTTAATGCAACACCAACCTTCTTTCCAAGTTCCTTCACTGCAGTCACTGTACGATGAAGATGTTTGCAGCTCTCAGCATGTACTGTAATAATGTCAGCACCTGCTTTTGCAAAATCCTCAATATAACGTATTGGCTCTTCAATCATTAAGTGCACATCAAATACCATGGAAGATTTATCACGAAGAGAAGTTATCACCGGCATACCAAAAGAAATGCTAGGGACAAAACTCCCATCCATAACATCCAAATGCAGATAAGTTGCTCCTGCTTCCTCTGCTTTTTTAATATTCTCCCCTAAAGCACTAAAATCTGCCGCTAGGATTGAGGGTGATAAATGATACATATTTTTTCCTCTTTTCTGTTATTCATGCGTATTTATCTGTGTGAAAGTTTAGAATTTCTTAAATAGCGTCTTCTAGGACCTTAGAAATTCTCTTCACATTATGCCTATTTACTAAATTAATATTTTTTTTGATTTTTTAATTCTTCGTATAATAACTTATAGTTTTCATATCTGCCTTCGCTTATCTTGCCTTCATTAAGTGCTTCTTTAACCGCACAATCCGGCTCATTGATATGCGCACAGCCAATAAAACGGCATTGATCTAAATAATGATCAAACTCTGGATAAAAGGTTTGTAAATCTTCTTTCTCAATGTCTTTTAAATAAAGTGAGCTAAATCCTGGAGTATCTAATAAATAGGTATGTCCCTCCATATAAATCAGCTCAGAATGTCTCGTGGTATGCTTACCACGTTTAATTTTTTCTGATATCTGTCCTGTCTGCATGGACACTTTTGATTGAAGTCGATTCGTTAGAGATGATTTTCCTACACCAGAAGGACCAGCAAGTGCTGTTGATTTTCCTCTAAGAACAGCCTTTACTTCCTCAATATTACCTGCTAATGCATTCGTGAAAAGAATTTGATATCCTGTGTTTCGATAAACTTCTTCAATTTTTTTTCTTTCTTCTTCCTCTGCCTTGTCCATTTTATTAAAGCAGATAATCGTCTTAATCCCTTGTTGTTCCATCATGACCAAAAAACGGTCAAGCAAGTTATAATTCGGTGCCGGATCTGATACTGCAAATATTATCATAGCCTGATCAATATTTGCAACTGCCGGACGTATTAACTCACTTTTCCGTTCTAAGATATCAACAATATTTCCTGTTTTTAAATCTTTATCAAGAATCTCAACCTCGACATCGTCACCGACAAGAGGTTTTATTTTCCGGTTTCGGAAAATACCTTTTGCTTTGCATTCGTATTCTCCGAAACCTTCAATATAAACGTAATAAAAACCTGCAATACCTCTGATTATTTTACCAATCATTAATTTTTCCTCATTCCAGCGCATACTTTCTGCGTATCTTAAGTTTATGACGAGAATAACGCAGGTACTTATCTTTTTATTGAAACAAAGTTTTACTTTTTCTCCGGTTTTAGGTGTACACTCCAAGAAGAATCGCTGTATGGTACATCGTTAATGTACATTCTTACGATACCATCACCTTCTCGTATACCTTCCACTTTAATATTTTTAAACGCTTTTGGAAAATCGTCATATGACAAGTATTCAGACATAACCTGCATTACTTCTCCATCTTGCTCAAGCTCTAAATATACATCACCAGATTCGCCTTCTTCAAATGGATTTTCTGTAATAGTGACTTTTCCAATATAGTTATATTCTTCAGGATTTGAAACATCAGGAATTGGTGTACTTTCAACACCAGTGCTAATAGAGATATCAATTTTAGTATCTGCTGATACTAATTCTCCTGCTGTTGTATTCTGGAAGCATACGGTTCCCTTTGCATATTCAGAACTTGGAATATAGGAAACTGCTCCTTTTTGAAGACCTGCTGCTAATAATTCTTGTTTTGCCTGTTCTTCCGTTTTACCAAGTAGGTTTGGTACCTTTTTTAACGCACTTACATCAGGTCCAGTACTTACTACTAAAGTAACCGTAGAACCTTTCTTTAAGATGACTGGATTCTTAGGGTCTGTCGCTCTTTCCGGAATTGTACGGATAACGAATTCAGCACCTATCTCACTACTAGCTTCATCTTTACGTTCTACTTTAAAATCTAAGTCTTCTAATTGTTTCTTTGCTTGTTCGTAGCTTCGATTGTAAACATCTGGTAATTCAATAGGTTCAGCGCCAGCACTGATGGTTAAGATAATTGTTGAATTCGATGGAATCTCAGTACCATCAGGATAATTTTGCTTCATAACCAAGCCTTCTTCATACTCATCCGAGTATTCTTTTTCATCTGCCAATTTAATCGTAAATAAAGGAGATGCAAGCTGAAGAGTATTGATTGCTGTGTCTCTATCAAGACCAACTACTTTTGGAACTTTTACAATATCAACTATTGGCTCTTCTGTTGGTTCTGGTGAAACAGTTACCGTAATGGTTGGTACTGGAGTAATATCCGTATCCTTACCTCCCTTGCCCCAATCAAATATATTAAAGAAACGAGCTACAATAAATAATACCGTACAACCAACCAAAACAGCTGCCGCAATCATGGAGATAATCAGTACTTTCTCCATTTTTGAGTCAACGGAATCAAGTTCCTCTTCTTCCTCTTTGGAAACTTTTTTCGTTCCCTTATCCTTTGCATTATTATCAATAAATGTTACTGGTGTTTTAGCAGCACTTTTAATATGATTCATCTCATCATCTGATAAACTGATGGTAGGAGAATCACTAACTACACCATTATTAATCACCACATAATCTCCATCTTTATTAATGATAGAGCGTTTTAAATCACTAATTAATTCAGAAGCAGATAAATATCTTCTCTCTGGCTTCTTCTGCATACATTTTTGTACAATTTTCTCAACACTTACCGGCACATCTGGATTTAACTCGCGAAGAGGGGTAGCCTCTCCTTGAATATGAAGAAGTGCAACGGATACTGTATTGTCTCCTGCAAATGGTACTTCACCACTTAACATTTCATACATTGTTACACCAAGAGAATAGATATCACTTCTCTCATCACTGTATCCGCCTCTAGCCTGTTCTGGAGATAAATAATGAACAGAACCAATCGCGTTCTGAGTAACAGTATTCGTAGATGCAGCCTTTGCTATACCAAAGTCAGTTACTTTTACTTTACCATCTCTTGATATAATGATATTCTGTGGTTTGATATCCCTATGAATAATGTGATTGTCATGAGCAGCTTCCATACCCTGCGCGATCTGAATCGCAATACCGACTGCCTCTTTTACTTCTAACTTTCCTTTACGTTCAATAAATTTCTTTAACGTAATTCCTTCCACAAGCTCCATAACGATATAATATAATCCATCGTCATCACCTACATCATAGACATTTACTATGTTCGGATGGGATAAGCCCGCTACAGATTGAGCTTCTCCACGGAATTTCGTTACAAAATTCTTATCGCTTGAATATTCCGGTTTCAATATTTTAATTGCTACATATCGATTTAACCGATGACATTTTGCTTTGTAAACATCCGCCATTCCTCCAGAACCAACTCTGTCTACAATTTCATATCTGTCACTGATAAACATTCCAGGTTTAATCATTTTATATACCTTTTACCTTTCCGGCTACACAAAAATGTCTGCTGAAACAAACAAGCTTATGTAAAAATGCCTCTCTTCTCTCCTTATAACTAAATCCCTCAATGCATTTTCCTATGTGCTTAATCAAGACGAACCAAAATGATAGCAATATTATCTTTTCCACCATTTTCATTCGCTCTCTTCACTAATTCTCTCCCCGATGCTTCTAGATCATCTTCATTATTTCTAATAATCGCAAGGATTTCTTCATCCTCGAGCATATTAGACAGTCCATCAGAACACAATAGAATGATATCCCTAGATTTTACACTAACTTCAAAATAATCTGGTACGACAGTAAGGCTTGCTCCCACCGCTCTCGTAATAACATTTTTCTTTGGATGGAATCTAGCTTCACTTCGTTTTATCTCACCCGTCTTTACCATTTCCTCAACTAAGGAATGGTCTTCCGTAATCTGCTTCATTGTATCATTAATTAAGTATAACCTGCTGTCTCCAATGTTTGCTACGTACATTAATTGATCCATGATTGTTGCTAGAACTAACGTAGTTCCCATTCCTTCGAAACCAGTTTGCTCTCTAGCTTGCTTTAATAGTAACTCATTGGTTTTAGCAACTGCAGAATCCAACATACCAATTACAGTCTTCTCTTCACTTTCCCCTATGAGTTTCACCATTTCTTCCACACAATAACGAGAAGCAAAATCACCGGCGTTATGTCCACCCATACCATCAGCTACAATAAACAGGTTTGGAAGTGCTCCAACCGAACACTCATTACAATAGACATAATCTTGGTTATTCTCTCTTTTTAGACCAATGTCTGTTATAGAATATGTGTTCACCTATTGATTCACCTCCTGTACCATTGTCTTATCCGTGTAGCTCTTTCTCAATTGTCCACAAGCTGCGTTAATATCTGAGCCCATTTCTCTTCTAATAGTAACATTAATTCTGTTTTTTTCAAGTATATTTTTGAAATTTTGTATGTTATTACCCGTGGAACGCTTGTAATCTCTCTCTTTTATAGGATTCACAGGTATAAGATTTACATGACAATTTTTACCTTTTAAAAGCCTTGATAGCTCTTTGGCACAAGCTGCGGTATCATTTACACCATCTACGAGACTGTACTCATAACTGATTCGCCGACCTGTTTTTTCGTAATAATAATCACACGCACTTAATACATCCTGTAACTGATAACTATTTGCAACCGGCATTATTTTCGCTCTTTCTTCATCATTTGGAGCATGTAACGATAATGCCAACGTGATTGCAAGTCCCTCTTCTGCTAAAGCCCTCATCTTAGGAACGATACCACAAGTAGAAACCGTTATATTTCTTTGAGAAATATTCAAACCATCCGAAGAAGAAATCATACGAATAAACTTAACGAAATTATCGTAATTATCCATTGGCTCACCAGTTCCCATAATTACAATATTGCTTACTCTCTCTCCGGAAAGTCTTTGTATC
>NZ_DAMADT010000023.1:8543-46811 GCF_031997925.1 Lachnoclostridium sp.
AAACTTCATCTAGCATCTCCGATGTTTTTAAGTTTCTTGTAAGACCACCAAGAGTAGATGCACAGAAACGGCATCCCATACGACATCCTACTTGAGATGAAATGCAAACCGAATTTCCATGATGATATTTCATAAGTACGCATTCAACTACATTTCCATCTGATAAGCGAAACAAATATTTTACAGTTCCATCAAGCTTTGATTCATAGCGTTCTAAATCGTCCACACAGATTAGTTCATATTCTGAGGCAAGTTTCATTCGAAGGTCTTTTGATAAATTCGTCATCTCTTCGAAATCTCTTACTAACTTCACATGGAGCCACTCATAAATCTGCTTTGCTCTGAATTCCTTTTCTCCAATGGTTTTTAAACTTATCTTTAATTCTTCTAGTGTAAGTGCCTTGATGTCTATTTTTTCAGTATTACTTTGCATTTTTACCCCATTCCCACGCATATTTCTGCGCATCGTTTAAAAGAAAACCATGCCCGCTTAGTAGTAGGCTGTTTGTGCCGAGGACCACGCAGGCACAAACTTTTGTGTGAAGTTTTAGAATTTCTTAGGCGGCGTCTTTTGGCGACTTAGAAATCCTCTTCACATTTAAATCTTTCTAAATCTTGAGATAAAGAAACCATCCACACCAGATTTGTTAGGTAATAGTTGTAGATAGCCTTGCTTTGATGTTTCGCACTGTAGTTTCTCTGGTAGATAAGTATCTATGGATTCTGGTTGTAGTTTTAATGTATCTGTAATAAATCGTACATTGTCTTCATTTTCTTCTGGATTTATTGTACAAGTACTAAATATTAAGATCCCTCCTGGCTTTAAATAGGAAACAATCACAGTAAGGATTTCCCTCTGCAATTTAGCCAGTTCCGACATTATTTCTATCGTCATATTATATTTAATATCTGGCTTCTTTCCAATAACTCCAAGCCCTGAGCAAGGAAGATCTGCTAAAATTATGTCTGCTTTTTCATGGACTGATTCATCCAATTCCAAAGCATCAAAAACCTTCACAGAAACATTTTGATATCCAATACGCTCTAAGTTCTGTTCAATTAATGAAACTTTTTTTTCAGTCTTATCTCTTGCATCTACATGTCCAGGATTTTTTTCTCCTCCTGCCATAAGAAGAAGTTCAGCTGCATGTAAGGTCTTACCGCCTGGTGCAGCACATACGTCAATGATATAATCTCCAGCCTTAATTCCAGCAATTAACCCAACCAACATAGAACTTTCATCTTGAACTTGAACATATCCTTTTTGAAAACTTTCAAGCGCTGTCAATGAATTATAAGAAGTAATTCTTTTGGCATTCGTTAGGTACGCTCCATCACGAACCTCAACTCCTTCTTTTACCAAGTTCTCTACAAGTCCGTCGATAGAGATTTTGCTTTCATTGATACGTATTGAGGTATCCTTAGGCTCTAAAAAAGCTTGTAACATTTCCTCTATCTGTTCTCTACGAAAGCTTTTCATCCAAAATTCTATCAATTCTTTGGGCATGGAGTATTGATAGGAAAGCCTCTCTATTTCATTCATTTTACTAACATCGAATTCATTTGTTTTTTGGAATTCTCTGCTTAGATTTCTTAATATCCCATTTACAAAGCCAGACAAACCACCTAAGCCTCGTTTTTTTACCAGTTTAACAGCTTCGTCGCAGGCCGCACTATCTGGTATCTGTTCCATAAATTCTATTTGGTACGCTGCAATTCTTAGTACATTTCGAATTACAGGCTTCATCTTTTTCACCTTTATCTTTGAAAATCGTTCCAAATCATAATCAAGCCTTAGTTTTTGCTCTAAAACCCCAAGGCAGAGCCTTGATATGAAGGCTCTGTCTTGCTTACTCAAGTCTTTGCAATTTTTTAAGGTTTCATTGATTACAACGTGACTTGGAAGCTTATCCTCATTAATTTTAAGGCACATCGTAAGTACAATATCTCTAGCGTTCATAGTTCTCCGTTCTTTTATTAATCTCTATTTCGATTCCCATATAGCAGAACCAAACGCAATAACTGTAAGATAGAAGCTGCGGCACTGGCAACATAAGTAAGTGCTGCGGCACCTAATACTCTCTTCGTATCTCTGATTTCATCTCCATATAAGATTCCCGTATCCGATAATACGGCAACTGCTCTACTTGAGGCATTAAACTCAACCGGTAGGGTAACTAATTGAAATATAACAGCCAAAGAAAACATTAAAATACCAACAGTAATTAAAGTCTGTGAACCACCAATTAGGATTCCTATAAAAATCAATGGCCAAGATAATGTGGCACCCAAGTTTGCAGCTGGTACAATTGCAGATCTAAGCTTAAGCGGAACATAACCTCTTTGATCTTGAATAGCATGGCCACATTCATGAGCTGCAACACCAATCGCTGCAACGGATGTACTATCATATACTGAATCCGATAAGCGAAGTACCTTATTCCTTGAGTCATAATGATCTGTTAGACTTCCGCTCACTCTTTGAATCTGTACATCATAAATACCTGCAGAACGTAAAATTCGTTCCGCTGCTGTCGCTCCAGTCATTCCTGACATACTACGAACTTTACTGTATTTTGAAAATGTAGATTTCACTTTCATGGATGCTGCAATACTTAGGAGTGCTCCTACTATAATCATCCAATAATAAGGGTCAAAATAAAATCCGTAAAACGGTGAAAAATATAAAAAATTTAACATCTGTAACCTCATTTCTGCGTTGCTCTTATCTAGTTTTTAGGACAATGCGTATCATCAAGTTTGTGATGCAACACAGACACAAACTTGAGAGTGAAAGATTCATTTTCACTCAATGCCAGTGTGAAGTTTTAGAATTTCTTAGGTGGCGTCTTTTGGCGCCTTAGAAATTCTCTTAACACTTCTCACAATCATACCATGAATTCGTGTCCAAACTTTTAAAACTTCATTAATTTTTCATTAAAGATTATATCATATTAAAATCTCTTCACTATATGAAGTGAGGAATCCTGATAAACAGATATTTTTTATTTCGAAAAGTAATAATATCGAACAAAATTTATAATAACGTTGCTTTCAGTTTCTAATTTTCACTAGATCCAAGAATATCACCAACATTTAATTGATATCCACGTAAAAATTCACTGGTCAACATTTTCTTCTTTCCTTCTAACTGAAGCTCGTTAATTTTTAGAAGCTTATCCCCAGTTTTCACAAAGATTGCTTCTTTCGTCACATTAACTATACTACCAAATTTTGCTTCTTCTGCGCCTTTCATCATCTCAGGGTCAGAAAAAACCTCAGTACTCCATAACTTTAACGTCTTTCCTTTATAATAAGTATAAGCGCTTGGCCAAGGATTTAGTCCACGAATCATTCTCTCGATCGAATCTGCATCATTCGAAAAATCAATTCTACCCATTTCTTTGCTTAGCATTTTAATATAGGTAGACTGAGAATCATCCTGTTTGGTATATGTGGCTGTTCCATTTTTTATTAATTCAATCGCTTCTAGTAGAGCCTCGCCACCGATAACCGCTAATTTATCATGTAAACTGCCACCTGTTTCATCCTTTGTGATATCAATTTCCTTTTTCATAATCATATCACCGGTATCACAGCCAACATCCATCTTCATAATGGTAACACCTGTTTTCTCTTCACCATTTAAGATAACCCATTGAATTGGTGCACTACCGCGATATTTTGGCAATAAGGACGCATGAACATTAATACACCCGAGAGGCGGAAGATCCAAGATATCCTTTGATAAAATCTGACCAAAAGCTGCAACTAAAATAATATCTGGAGCCAAAACCTTTAGTTGTTCCACGAACTCAGGTTCTTTCACACGTCTTGGTTGATAAACAGGGATTTGATGCTTTAAGGCAACTTCCTTTACTGGTGGAAATGCCATCTCTTTTCCTCTACCCTTTGGTTTATCAGGTTGTGTTACAACTCCTATTATTTCAATATCAGAAGAAAGCAGTGTTTCTAGAATCGATGCTGCTATCTCTGGTGTCCCCATATAGACCGCTTTCATTCTCATCCCTCCTCTTATTCTTCTTCCTCATCATAACCAGTAACTTCATGTATTTCACCGTCAACTTTTTCAACATATAAAATACCATTTAAATGATCGATTTCGTGACAGAATGCTCTAGCTAATAAGCCTTCCCCTTCCACTTCAAAAGGCTTCATATGGCGATCATAAGCTTTTACTTTAACATAATTTGGGCGTGTTACAATACCTGCTTTCCCAGGTAAGCTAAGACAGCCTTCATCTCCAGTTTGCTCACCATCGGTAGCGATAATCTCTGGATTAATTAATATTATTGGTTCATTTCCTTCTAGTGATACATCAATCACAACCAAACGTTTTAGGACACCAACCTGCGGAGCTGCTAATCCAACGCCTAGTGCGTCATACATCGTATCTAACATGTCGTCGATTAACATATCAATTTTTGGTGTAACTTCCTCAATTGCTTTTGAGGTCTTGTTTAAAATACTATCACCCATTATTCTAATATTTCTTTTTGCCATGTCATTCTTCCTTTCATTAATAACTGTTCATTGGATCAAAATCAAATTGTACATTACACTTTTTAAAGTACTCTGAAACTGTAATGTACTGCTCTAAAAAATCCTTTACTTCAACAAGATACTCATATTGTTCTTCTTTTAGGTATAAAACCCTTCGATAAATATCATTCATTTTTGCAATACCTGCAGGAGCAGGCCCAATAATACTCATACTGGATTTATCCTGGATAAATAGTTCTCCATGAGCCTTTAACCATTCCTTTACCGCTCCAGCCAATAGGTCCGCAGCAAGTACAACAACTTCCTCCTCTTTTGACTGAATCAAAATAGCCATAATATGTGCAGCAGGAGGATATTTCATAAGACGCCTGTAATTCATCTCCTGTTCATAAAAACCAACATAGTCTTCCGTTGCCGCAGTGGTTACTGCATAATGCTCAGGTTGATAAGTTTGTATCACAACCTCCCCTGAAAGCTCACCACGTCCTGCACGACCTGCTGCTTGTGCTAACAACTGAAAAGTTCGCTCTGCTGCCCGATAATCATTTGCATAAAGTGATAAGTCCGCAGCTAGAATACCCACTAGTGTTACTCCGGCAAAATCATGACCCTTTACAATCATCTGAGTACCAATAAGGATATCCGCTTCTCCATTTGCAAATGAACTTAAGATTTCTTCATAACTTAGTTTGCTCTTTGTTGTATCTGCATCCATTCGTAGAACTCTGGCTGTCGGGAATTCCTTTAAAACCATTGCCTCTACCTTCTGAGTTCCTGTTCCAAATGCAGCAATATACTTAGAACCACAAACCGGACAAAGAGTTGGAGTCGGAATTTCATATCCGCAATAATGACATTTTAACACACCAGTACTATGTGACGTCAAGGAAATATCGCAATGAGGACATTTCATTGCAGTACCGCAGCTTCGACATGATACAAAACCTGCATATCCTCTGCGGTTTAAAAATAACATAATTTGTTCTTTTTTTCTTAAACGATCTTCTATTAAGCTTCGTAATAGATCACTAAAGATAGATTTGTTTTTCTTCTTTAGTTCTTCTTTTAAATCAATTATGGAAACCTGCGGAACTTTTGCTTCTTTTGCTCTCTTCGTTAAACGAAATAACTCATATTCCCCGCCCATTGCTTTTTTATAGGCTTCCAGAGATGGGGTTGCAGAACCAAGGATGATAGAAGCATTGCTTAGTTCGCCTCTCTTAATTGCCACCTCTCTCGCATGATATTTCGGTGGCATCTCACTCTTGTAGCTTGTTTCATGTTCTTCATCTATAATAATCAAACCTAGGTTTTTAAACGGCGTAAATAAAGCAGACCTAGGACCAATCATGATATCGATATCGCCATTTTTTGCTCGTTCAATTTGGTCGTATCGTTCGCCAGCAGACATTTTCGAATTTAGAATAGAGATACGATTACCAAACCTTTTATAAAAACGTACTACGGTCTGATAGGTAAGCGCAATTTCAGGAATTAACATAATAACCTGTCTACCAGATTGTATCACATGGTCGATAATTCCCATATATACTTCTGTTTTACCGCTGCCTGTAATACCATGGATTAAGTAAGTTTTTCGAATCCCTTCTTCATAATCCTTTATAACCTTAGACACTATCTCTTGCTGTTCATAATTTAAAGATATTCTATAATTATCCGTCGTCTTTGAAGCAATTGGATTACGATACTTTGTTTCAGCTTCAATTTGTATAATTCCACTTTCCTTTAAAGAATTAATTGTCGTTCTTGAGATATTTAATTTATTGACGATATCCTCAAACTCAATTTCTTCGCTATTCATAAGAGCCAATAAGAGTCTGGATTTCGCTTTATGCTTTTTCTTCTCCGCTTCGATATAAGCATCCTGTAACTTCTCTTTCGACACAGCTGATGATACGATTCGTTTTTCAATCTGCTTCACACTTTTTTTCACTGGGATTACGGTCTTTAGGGCATCATTCATCGTACCGCCATATTGTTCTTTTACAAATGCAGCAAGGGCTATCATCTGTCCCTCGATTGGTAGCCCTTTTTCTTTGATTCCAAGTATGGATTTTATTCTCTCTGGAGCAATCTTGGGAACATCAGATAGTCCAACAATAAAACCGCTGATGCTACGATTCCCATTACCAAATGGTATAGTTACTGGCACGCCAATAACAGCATCCGTACAAAGAGCAGGCGGTATGCTGTATTGGTATGTCTTATCCAGATTTTCTACTGATATGTCCACTATAATATCTGCATATTGCATTCCTATCGAATTTCATCCTTTCACATGTACATTAACACTCTTACATTTAGTAACTATGCAAGCATTGCTTTTGCCAAAGCGGATATTCGCAGTCCGCTTACGCTACTTGCTCATAACTCTTCTTTTAATCTCTTCACAATTAAATCAAGCTTCATACCACGAGAACCTTTTAAAAGTATAACATCTCCTTTAGTCAATTGAGTTTTGATATAATGAAAAGCTTCTTCTCGATCCATAAAACTCTTTGTGTTTATACCTTCCCCATTTTCTCGAATTCCATCGAGAATATATTTTGCTTCTTCACCAATTGTTATTACTTCATCTATGAATGTAGATTCTTTCCCACAAGCTTTTTCTAATTTACATTGCTTTGCTAGATATTCCCCTACCTCATAATGGCATTTTCTAGAAATGTCTCCAAGTTCCAAAACATCAGCAAATACTATGAACTTCTTATGTTCTTTTGGCATATCCATAATAACATGGATTGCCCCCTTCATAGAGTCAGGGCTAGCATTGTAAGTATCATCAATTATCGTGATTCCATTAACTTTTTCTATCTCACCACGCATCGCGATCGGCTTATACTCTTTTAACCCTTCTTTTGCTGCCAAAGGATCAATTCCTAATTGAATTGCAAAGAATAGAGCAACGAGAGCGTTTAATATATTATGCTTACCAAGAACTGATAAAGTAATTTCACCTACAAGAGCTTCTTTTGTACCTTCTTTGTAATGGAAGGTAAACATAGTTGACTCACCATCTGTTTTTATATTGTCTGCATAAATGGTACAATGAGAGTTTGTTCCAAAGGTATAAACAGATGCCTTATTTAAACTACTTCGTGTCATTTCTGATAAATCAACACTACCATTGTTTTGTGTTTTTTCTTTGACAGAGCCGTTATCTTTGGAATATTCTTCACAAATCTCCAATAATAACGGATCATCTCCATTTAATAATAAAATCGAATCCTCTGTAAAGTAATTTACAATGTTTAGTTTTTCTTTTCGAATATTCTCCTGAGTCTTTAACTGTCCGATATGCGAAACACCGATATTTGTAACAACTGCCATATTAGGCTTTGCTACCTTAGCGATACGCTCCATTTCACCAAATTCACTCATACCCATCTCAATAATACCAACTTCATGAGTATCTTCAAGCATCAGCATCATCTGTGGTAATCCAACTTGGCTATTCATATTCCCAATCGTTTTTAACACATTACATTTGGTACTTAACGCTGCAGCTATCATTTCCTTTGTTGTTGTCTTTCCAACACTTCCAGTTATTCCAATGATTGGTACCTTACTATGATCACGATGATATTCTCCAAGACGCTGTAATGCATCAACTGTATGGTTTACTTTAATATAAATCATATCATCAGTACCATCTGCTATCTCTTCTTTGCTTGTTAGCGTTACTCTGATTCCTTGCTTATAAGCATCTGCAATAAAATCATGAGCATCCACTCTTTCACCAACAATAGGAACAAAGAGTGTATCGCTATCTCCTACTTTTGAGTTGGTGCTTATTTTATGAATTGATCTATCATTATTTCCCTTTATTATAGTGCCACCAGTAATAGTAGCAATTTCGTTTACATGAAACGTTGCCATAAGAAACCTCTATTCTGTCGCTTTCGCGTCTTTTTATAACGATATTTGAAAATGTATTCTACACATCTTGTTTTTTACAGTACCACATTTGCAAACAGATGATTAAAGAGCGGTTTGCTGTTCTAAAGTCATCTCCGCAACAATCTCTTGGATTAATTCTCGATCATCCATATGATACTTCACACCACGAATCTCTTGGTAATTTTCATGTCCTTTACCAGCAATCAGAATGATGTCTCCTTCTTTCGCAGTTAAAATACTATGGCGGATTGCCTCCTTACGATCAAGAATCGCAATATATGCTCCTTTACCACGATTTACTCCGACAACAATATCATTTAAGATATCCTGAGGTTCTTCAAATCTAGGATTATCTGAAGTAACAATCGTATAATCTGCTAAATTTGATGATATCTCACCCATTTCAAAACGACGATCTTTCGAACGATTACCTCCACAACCAAATAAACATACCAAACGCTTAGGCTCATACTCTCTTAGGGTAGATAATACACTTTGAAGACTCATCGCATTATGAGCATAGTCGATCATCATCGTGAATTTTTTAGAGACTTCTACTGGTTCTACTCTTCCTTTTACCTTGACCTTAGTTAATACTTCCTTGATTCGTTCTGTACTAATATTAAAATGTCTACAGATTGCAATTGCTGTTAGTGAATTATAAACAGTAAATGTTCCTGGTATATTAACTTGAACAGGGAAATCACATAAACCCTTTACATTATATAATACCATTAAGTTACCAAGTTTGGAATGTAAATCGATATCAATCGCTCTTAAATCTGCTTTTTCACTAAGTCCATAAGTCTCTAGCGTGCAAGTATGGCCACTTAGTACCTGTTCCATATGTTTGTCATCAACATTAGCGATTCCAACCTTACATTGCTTGAAGAGAAGTCCCTTACAAGCCATATACTCTTCAAAACTTCCATGTTCGCCTGGCCCAATGTGGTCTGGCTCCATGTTGGTAAATACGCCAATGTCAAAAGTAAATCCACTTACACGATGGAGCATTAACCCTTGAGAAGATACTTCCATTACAACACATGTACAACCTGCTTCTACCATCATGGCAAAATATTGTTGAACCAGATAGGATTCCGGTGTCGTATTATTCGCTGGTATAACGGTATCCCCAATCATCGTCTCAATTGTACCAATTAGACCAGTTTTTATTCCTGCCTCAGTTAAGATAGAATGAACCATGTAAGTCGTTGTTGTTTTACCCTTAGTACCAGTGATACCAACTGTTTTTAATTTTTCTGCTGGATAATCAAAATACGCTGCGGATAAATAAGCAAGCGCTTCTCTAGTACTTGATACTAATAATAAGGTAACACCATCTGGTACCGTTACTTCCTTCTCAGCAACGATTACAGTGGCACCTTTTTCGATAACCTCATTAACAAAAGAATGGCCGTCGCTTACTACTCCAGTAATGCATACAAAGATAGAATCCTTTTCTACTTTTCTTGAATCATAACATAACGTACTAATTTCTCTATCAACAGTTCCCTCTTTACATTGGTAAGTTAGACGCTCTAATAACTTTGTTAACTTCATTGTATTATCCTCGTTTCTTCGTTTCATTGATACTTCATTTCTGTCTACTTTCGTCTTGCTTACAAGACAATGCTGTCTCAAATTTGTAGAAACAGCGCAGTTCTTTTTATCAATCTATTCCTATCTTATCTATTATTATCATAAATTCCTATGGTAATTTCTGCATGATTTCATTCAATAACTGCTATAATTATATCTTTTATACCTGTGTTGTTATTGTTTCTTTGTATTACAATTCTATTTAACTATTATAGTATAAGATTTTTTACACGAGAAATTCCCACGGTCTTAACAAACCGTGGGAAGAATATCACTTATAAAGATTCATATAACTCTTCATATTTTTTCGCAGACGTTTTCCACGAAAAATCTTTTGCCATACCTCTATCAATAATCTTATTCCATTCTCGTTTTTTATTATGATATATTTCTTTTGCGTATCGGATGGTTTGTATCATCTCATGAGCATTATAATTTTTAAAAGTAAATCCTGTCCCTGTACTTTCATATTGGTTATATGGCTCAATAGTATCTACAAGACCTCCGGTTTCTCTCACTATTGGAACTGTACCATACCTTAAACTCATTAACTGGCTTAATCCACATGGTTCAAACAGTGATGGCATTAAAAATGTATCACAAGCGGCATATATTTTATGGGAGCGTTCATTCGAATAAAAAATATTTGCAGATACACGACTACTATATTTCCATGCAAAATGGCGAAATAAATTTTCATATCTATCATCACCAGTACCAAGGACAATAAGTTGCGTATCCTCTGCGCATATATCTTCCATCACGCAGTCAATCAAATCCAATCCTTTTTGATCTGTTAAGCGTGAAACTATTCCTATCATAAAAGCTTTATCATCCTTCTCAAGACCTAGTTCCTGTTGAAGTGCACGCTTATTTTTTATCTTTTCTTTTCTAAAGTTTCTTGCATTATATGGATTGTGTATAAGAGGATCAAGTTCTGGATTATATTCTTCATAGTCAATTCCATTTACGATTCCACATAGACAATTGGAGCGAGCGCGCATTAACCCATCCAATCCTTCTCCGTAGAAAGGCATAGTGATTTCGTGTGCATAGGTATCGCTAACCGTTGTTACATAATCAGAGTATACGATACCACCTTTTAGATAATTCGCATCACCATATGCCTCCAATTTGTCAGGAGTAAAGTAGTACTCAGATAGCGCTGTTATATCCTGTACCGTCTTTTTATCCCAAACTCCTTGGAACTTTAGATTGTGTATTGTCATTATAGTTTTTATACCATGATAAAATTCATTTTCCTGAAAGCTATCATGTAAAAATACTGGCACTAACCCTGTCTGCCAATCATGGCAGTGTATAATATCTGGTCGGTAGTCAAGTACCGGTAGACAGGATAACGCTGCTTTACTAAAAAAAGCGAATTTTTCAATGTCTTCGTATATATTTCCATATGGCTTATTTCCTGTAAAATAAAATTCATTATCAATAAAATAATACCATACTCCTTCATATTGATATTCTAATACACCAACATATTGTGTTCTCCAATTTAAATTCATGTAAAAATGCGTCAGGTACTGCATTTTATCCTTCCACTCCCTTGGTATCGACATATAATTTGGGAGTATTACACGAACATCAAAATTATCCTTATTTATGTATTTCGGTAGAGAACCTACCACATCAGCCAGTCCACCTGTCTTAATAAATGGAACGCCTTCTGATGCAACGAATAAAATCTTTTTCATACATTATGCCTCCATTTTTATTATTGCAATACCTTTCTAAAATCTGTTCTATAAACTATGTATGCAATACTAAAAATAATTATACAATACATTACAATAATAGAAAAGAGGCAAATTCATCACATTCTAAGCTTATATTCTAAACGAATTTTATCCGCTATTAAAGCTACAAATTCTGAATTCGTTGGTTTACCTTTTCCATTACTTACGGTATAACCAAATAAATCATCTATTGTATCCATCTTACCACGGCTCCAAGCTACTTCTATTGCATGGCGAATTGCTCTTTCCACTCTGCTTGGCGTTGTTTTATGACGCTTTGCAATCGATGGATATAATTGTTTTGTAATGGAGTTTAACATCTCAGTATCATCAACAGACATCATAATTGCATCTCTAAGATACTGATACCCTTTAATATGTGCAGGTACACCGATTTCATGAATAATATTGGTAACATCGGATTCCAAATTTTTTTCTTTATAAGCTGCAGGATTATCAAATGTATTTAGTTTGTGATTATCCACTAATTTAATATGATAATCAGCTTTTAATTGCTTTATTCTGCTTAATACAGTATTGTTATCGAATGGTTTTAAAATATAGTAACTAGCGCCTAATTCAAATGCATTCTCAGTTACGCGCTCTTGACCAATTGCCGTAATGACAATAAAAGATGGTGCCTTTTTAAATTCAGAACTCTTCTTAATCTTTTCCATAACTCCTAGACCATCTAATTTTGGCATGATTAAATCTAACAAAACAACATCAGGATTTTTATCCTTGATGACTTCTAATGCTTCGAGACCATTTTCTGCTCTTCCAATTACTTCGATATCATTATCATTCTTTAGTACTTCCTCTAATAGATTTAACATTCTGATGTTGTCGTCAACGATTACCACACTTATTTTCCCCATTACGAAACCTCCTAATATTCTTTTCCTTCCGATATCATACGAAGATGTGTTATGATGAAAGGGGCCCAATTCCTTTCATAGTTTTCTTACCTTTTATGACACTATCTACTTTACATAATATGCGCGCTATATCAGTAAAGCTGTTTCGTATGATTTTTTATACTAATCTCAATTATATAACCTCTAAAAAATCGAGTAAATAACTTAAATCTATGGTTTTTTTCGAAGATTTTTTAGTATAGTTTTATGAGAAATTAGTATTGCTGTAACATGAAAAACAATTTGTTTACAATAAACTTCGGCAAGAGGTCTAACATGCCAAACATAATTTCTAATTCTAGAATAGAAGAATGCATATTGTAATATTTTGCTAACAGTCACAGGAAAATTATACCCATAATTTACCAATTTTTCAATTCTATTTTAACGCATTATTCGACAGAAAGTCAATCCAAATTTTATGATTTTTTAATTTTTTTTTAATTTTCTTCTTAAAAAGGTTCTATTGTGAAGCAATCGACTTTCTGTAAAATAGGCGTAGAAACAGCTTTACTGTTGGATTATCTCGAGCATATTTTCTATGAAAGTGCCATATCCCATCGAAGCATCTCGAATAAAAACATGAGTTACGGCTCCTACTAATTTCCCATTTTGAATAATTGGACTACCACTCATTCCTTGAACAATTCCCCCAGTCAAATCCTTTAAATGTTCATCCGTAATCTTTATTACCAACCCTTTACTATGAGTTTTATTTCCAAAATCGATACTTTCAATGGATATCTTATATTCTTTTATTTGGCCTTCTACATTACAAAGAATGGAAGCATCTCCTATTTTTATCTCTTGTTTTAATGCAATTGGTATCGCATTATTATATATATTATTTGAAACACGTTTGTAAATATCAGACGTATTTACAATTCGTCCATATATCCCTTGCGGAGTATTTTTCGTTATTGAACCAATTTTATTAAGAGTATTTTCATGGATAACTCCACTTAATTCACCAGGTTGTCCCGCCTTACCTTTGATGATATTTACAACTTCAGCATCGTATATTCCGCCAGTCTTTACGGACATTAAAAGTCCAGTATCAACATCTGTGATTCCATGTCCTAATGCTCCATAATCACCAGTAGTAGTAACAAAGGTTAATGTTCCAATTCCTTGTGTATCATCTCTTATCCAAGTTCCAATTTTATATTCACCGGTTGCTGTAGCAACTGGTTGTACTTTTAAGGTAACATACTCAGAATCTCTTCTTACCTTTAGTGAAACTGGTTCACCATTGCTTGCTTGAATTATTTTTATCAATTCTTCTTTATTAGACAAACTTTGATTATTTGCTTCCATAATATAATCGCCTGTTTTTAATATATTAAGAGCTGGTTCATAATTCATACCATCTTTCGACATTACCTCTGATGTACCAAGCACTAGAATACCATCCGTTTCTAAAGTAATACCTATTGTTCCCCCACAGGGAATGACTTCTATAGTATCAATTACATCAAGGGAAATATTTTTAATAGATAGCCAACCAAATAATTTTAAATTTACTTTATAAGAGCCAGTTTTATTTGCTTGTAATTGAAACGGTTTATTTAAGTCAATGTGTAGCTGTCCAGCAGGTACATTAGATTTTGTAATCTGTGATACCGTAACATCATCGCTTTCAATTTCCGCACTTATTGGAACTTTAAGATTAAAACTCTGCGATTTATCGACCAAAATTCTAACTTTATCAGGTATAGCCTTATTCAATATATAATAGGAAAATAAGAAGATACCTATGACATCAAGTATTAAAAATAACACTAAAAATCTTCGGTATCTACTTTTTCTCGGATCGGCATTAATTTCCCCAGTTTGTGATTTATGCATGCTAATCTCCTGCCTTTCTCATAACATAACTTTATGCTATAACTAATGAATTTCAATTGAATCAAGCGAACTTCATGTCGAGAAGAACTTCATGTTGATACAAACGAACTTCATATTAAAACTAATGTTTATAAACAAAAATTTTATGTTATATCATAAGGACCTCATGTTACTAACTTTCGTCAGAATACAAAAGGATATACCGTAATAGTATATCCTTAATTCTTAATTTCTTTCTGAGTTTAGTATGTGTAAATCATTTTTTTTCAAACTAGGATTTTCAGTCTTTGTTACCAATCCTATTTTTACTAGAGCTAAAAGCTCTTTGGTAGCAATTTAACGGTATTTCTTCGTATGATTTGCTAGTTCTTTCATTTCTAAAGCGTTCGTTAAAACATTGTCCGTAATTTTAGCACCACCAAGAATTCTTGCCAGTTCTTGAACTACTTCTGATTCGTCTAATTGGCGTATATTTGTATTTGTTGAAATACCATCGGTATTTTTTTCAATAATAAAATGTGTATCCGCCATCGCTGCAATCTGTGGTAAATGTGTAATACATAAAATCTGATGTTCGCCAGCTAATAATCCTAACTTTTCAGAAACTTTTTGAGCAGTTCTTCCACTGATACCAACATCTATTTCATCAAAAATTAATGTCTGAATATCATCTTTTTTAGCCATCACGGATTTTATAGCCAACATGATTCTTGACAATTCACCACCGGATGCAATTTTTGCTAGTGGTCTAATTGGTTCTCCTGGGTTAGTTGAAATCATAAACTCAGCTTCATCTAAACCATTTACCGTATAATTGTTAAGTTCTTTCATCTCTATCTCAAATTTAACATCTAAGAAATTTAAGTCAATTAAAGCTGTTTTCATCTTTTCCGCTAATTGTAAAGAAGTTTTTCTACGAATAGAAGATAAAATCTCACATTCTTTTCTTAATTTTTGTTCGGTCACAGATATTTTTTGATTTAGTTCTTGCAAATATTCATCGTAAGCTTCGAATTTTTTCTTTTTTGAATCCAAATTTTTATAATAATTAAAGATCTCACCAATGCTATTTCCATACTTTGATTTTAAGTGATTAATTAGATTTAAACGATTTTCAACTTCTATAAAACCGTCTAAACCATCACCGGAATCACTAAGATACTCAGAAACATCACGATTAAAGTCATTGAGTAGCCCCTCAATATCAATTAATTGCGTTAAAAATCCATTTAATTGCAAATCATACTCAGATATCTTACTTAAAAATTTTACCGCTCGGCTAATTAAATCAGCTGCACTATCTGAACTGTCTGATGTTTGCTTGTAAGCTCCTGATAGATTTTCATTAATTAAATTTGCATTGGATAATTTTTTATATTCTGCTTGTAAGCTGATATCTTCATCCATCACAAGCTTCGCTTCTTCAATTTCCTTCATCTCATATTCTAAAAAGGAAAGTTCTCTTAAACGTTTATCCTCGTCTATCTCTGCGTTATCATATTCATCTTTTAATTTTTGATAAGAATGATATAATTCTTGAATTTTTTCTTTATGTACCGTTGCTTCCTCTTTTGCAAAACGGTCTATCATCTCTAAATGCTTATGTTTATATAATAAGGACTGATGTTCGTGCTGTCCGTGGATATCAAGCAACAAGGTAGCAATATCTTTTAACAATTGGGCAGTTACATTTTCTCCATTTAATTTGCAGATGCTTCTGCCATTTGACATAATCTTTCTAGAAATTAATATCTGGCCATCTTCTTTTGGCAAATCATTCTCCTCAAGAAGTCTTAATACTTCAGGACGATTTGTTACAAACACCAATTCTACCAGCGCATATTCACAATTTTTTCGAATAATGTCTTTGGTTACTTTACCGCCAAGTGCAACATTAATAGAATCAATTAAGATAGACTTACCAGCACCGGTTTCACCTGTTAATATATTCAAATGATCCTTAAAATAAACTTCAACCTCGTCAATAATGGCAAAGTTTTTAACATGCAAACTTAGCAGCATAGTTCCCTCCTATAATTTATAATCAAACATATGTTCGTTTTTTATTATTTTAGCATATCTTGTCTATAAGTTCAATCCCTGATTCTTTAAAATTTAATATTATTCAAAGCGGATATTCGCAATCCGCTTACGCTACCAGCTCTACCTCATGCCACTACGTAGCCAAACTAAAAAAGCTCTGCACCCAGTCATATGTTATTCAATCATACGAACATGAGGCGCAGAGCCAATTTCATTTACCCATGACAAAGAAAATTTAAGTAGCGTGCTTTTTCTTATTAGAATAGAAATCATGAAGTAAATATAGTTTTACTTTTTTAATTTTGTCCAGTGTTTCCAATCTTCACAACATTGACCTTACATGCAAGTCTTCTACCGTTTACTGTTGCATAAACAGTGGTTGTTCCAATCTTTCTTCCTGTTACCAAACCACTACTATCAACAGTAGCAACATTTTGGTTATCAACATCCCAACGTACTTTCAGATTACTTTTGGAATCAATATCAATTCGAAGTCTTTCTGAACTATATGTTTCTAGTTCAAGATTTTTCTTACTAAGACCAACGACATAAACCGTTATCGTTGCTTTTCGTCCTGACTCCGTCATAACAGTTATATTGGCTGTACCAACTTCCTTTGCAAGTATCCTACCTGTGGATTCATTCACACTTGCAACCACTGGGTTATCAGAACTCCAAGTATACGAATCCGTTGAGTTGTTAGGTACCATAGAGATACGAACAGTCTTTGTCTCACCTGGAGACATGATAACTTCTGATTCCTGTACTGTAATTCCTGTACTTGGCACTGGTGCTATGACACGTACATAACAAATTGCTGATATACCACTACTGTCATCTGCTTTCGCAGTTACAATACAATTTCCTGGCTCTAATCCCGTGATAACACCATTCTTATTTACTATTGCTATTGCTTTATCACTGGAACTATACCGTGGCGTTTTAAAGGTTGCATTACTTGGTCTTACAGTAGCCTTTAAATTATACGACTTACCTTGTACTAAAGTAATATAGTTTGTATTAAGGTCAATACTTGTTACCAAACGACTTACTCTGACAGTACAGGAAGCCTCTGCCCCTGATCCATCTGTTGCGTGTGCAGTAATCGTTGCCGTTCCAAGTTTCAATCCCTTTATCTTACCATTTTTGTCAACCGATACAATCGATTTATTACTAGTTGTCCAACGAATTTCCTTATTTGTTGCTCTCTCACCTTCAATTGTCGCAACCAATTGATATGATTTTCCAAGTCCAAGTCTATAAGATGTCTTATTTAACTTAATTTGCGTAACGTATTCTTCTACTGTAACTGTACAATACTCTCTAAAGCCTCCGTCTACACTCTGCACCATGATGAGAGCTAAACCACCAGCTACACCAGTTACTTTACCCTTCTTATCTACTTTAGCAACTGCAGTATCTGAACTAGTCCATATCACATCTTGACTTACTTTACCTTCTGGTAATACCGTTGCTTCTAGTTCTAGCACACCACGAACACGTATTGTTTCTTTTTTACTACTTATCTTAATACCAGTTGTTGGTTGAACGACTGTTACAGCGCAATAACCAGTGGAACCACTTTTGGTTTTTACCATGATGATACATTGCCCAGCACCTTTTGCTACTATCTTACCAGTATTTGAGACAGTCGCTATACTCTTATCGCTCGATTCCCAGGTCAAGTTCTTTTCTGTAGTATCTGCAGGAGTTAGTGTTGTCTGGAAATAATAATAATCACCAACATTTAAGACTAGCTTCGTAACATCTAATTTTACAGCAGTTGCAGTTCTTTTCACAGTAATGTTACATGTAGATAAAAATCCTCCGTCAACCGTTTTTAGGATAATGGTTGTACTACCTACTGCCCTTGCTGTTACTAAGCCTGTACCATCGACTGTTGCCACTGATGTATTGGTTGAAATCCATGTAACAGCTGCATTATAAGAATCTGCTGGTTTTACAGTATAAGTAAGTCGGAACGTTTCTCCAACAAACATATCTTTTGTTTTGTAATCTAGAGAAACACCAGTAACTGCTTTCGTAACTGTTACATTACAGGTTGCTTGTACATTCGCATTGTTTGCTGAAGTAACAATAATGGCAGCATTTCCTGTTTTCTTTAATGTTACTTTACCGTTTTGATCTACTGTAAGTACGCTTTCATCAGAGGAACGCCAAACAATAGGCTCATCTTTTGCAGCGATTGGCTCAATTGTTGCAAATAATTTAAAACTACCATTGGATAATGGTACTTTAACAGATGTATCAGAGAGAATAATTTTCTCGATTGGTTGATATACTCGAATCAAACAAGAGCCTACTACAATATTATCTTTATTGATGGCACTTAGCACTGCCACGCCGCCACCAACACCTTGGACGGTTGCAGATAAATTTCCAGGATCAACAATTTTAAATACTTTCTCATCCGAACTTACCCAATGCAATTTTACATCATTAAGCTTTGGATCAACCGTTGCATTAACAGTAAGGTAATCGCCAATTCCAAGCTTTGCTGTACTTGGATTTAGAGTAATTTTATTTACAGTTTGTATAACTTTTATTTTACATTGTAACTTCTTAGTAATACCATTGATAACTTGAGTTACCGTGATAACAGTATCACCAGCGGTAATACCCTTTACTAAACCATCCTGATCTACGGAAGCAACTGCTGGGTTACTAGATTCCCATTTTACAGGTACTTTGCTTGAAGAGGTTAGTGCAAGCTGAAGTGTGGAGCCTGTATAGATAGTTGCTGATGTATAATTTAAACCAAGACCATCCAGTACCTTAACTTTTAACACTCTTGTTTGATTGCCCGGTTCATCTTTAAATGGATTATCTGGTCTTGCAGTCATTGTAATTAAAACATCACCAGCATTCTTAGCTGTAACTACACCTTTCGCATCAACCGATGCAATATTATCATCACTTGAGCTATAACCATACCAGTTTGATGCCTGCATATTAGAGTTACCATAAATATCATAAGTATCTCCAACATTCATCGTGATTTCTTCATGATTAAAGAACAAAGGAACTTTCAAAGTAAATTCCATTCTTTGAACTGTACCGTTCGTCTCTAAGTAAATATCTGTTGGTCTTGCTGTGATAAAATAGGAACCAGCTTTTACATTCTTAAAAGAAACTGTGTTTCCAATCTCACTGATACTTACTTCCATCAGATCAGTCTTATCGATTGCAAACTTTTCTCCGGTTATGGAATCTCCTTTATGAAATTCCCAAACTAAATTACTAGCTTTTACTGCATTGGTCTCTAACATAAAGTTTGGACCAGTAGCATTATACGTAAATGCACCACTCATTCCATCTCCAGTGCCAGAAATCTTACCCGTAGGTGCTACAACAACCGGTAATTTAATGACATCGGATACATTATTGTATTTTGTCATTGTCTCAATGGTTATCATAGAATAACCAGCACCATTTGTGGTAACAACACCATTTTGATCGACCGTTACAACGTCAACATTACTACTTTCAAAACGTAGTGAAGGTGGTATTGAGGTCGTCACTGAATCACCTTCTGGAACATTGACATCAAAGTTGTCTGCATACTTAGGATCGTAAGTAGTATATTTCACCTTTAATAAATACTTTTTATAGTTACTGCTTGAAACATCTTTTAACTGTAAGCCATATTCACTACTAGTATTTAAAAAGGTTGTTAAAAGGCCAAAAAAACCGTCTTTTGATTGACCATCCGCCAACTTAAGCGGTACATGTATTGTACAGTCAATTCGATAATTATATCCACCACAGGAAACAATCGCACCAATCTGGGAATATCCAGGTCCTACAGCGATAATATCAGCATTATTATTTTCCTTTTCCACTAACTTAATAACGGAATTATCGATTGACTTTAAATCCCATTTTACCACCGCATCCGTTGGTAAAGATGCTGAAGAGTGTCCGATCGTTAAATTCAACGTCCCACTCTTTACCTCAATTAAAGAATTGTTAGTATAATTTTGTTGACCATCTTTAAAGTATAGTATGCCGGTTGGCATAGTAACATCTGCTGCTTTCGCGTTTTCCACCATTGGTGTAATAACAACTTCCCCATCGGTATTCGTAATTGGAAATAAATTAAATACCATTACCATGCATAATAAAAAACAGGCAATTTTCCTTCTGCTTTTGAATCTCATTCTTCCATCCCTCCATTATATTTTCCATCGCCAAGAGGTAACTTATCTAATGTACTACATCGCCACCTGTCTCGCTGTTTCCTAACTATGCTTCTTTTAGAACAATTTACCAGTTATCTTTGACATTTGTGTGTCATTAACCGTGAAAAAGACCTATTTTATATCAATTTTCAACATTAGAAACAATATCTACATATTATTAAAGTTTTCCATTATGAAAGATGATATATATTTTATCTTTTTCCTTTAAGTTATATCGACATCTTTCGCTATTTACTTAGTTTATAATTAAAGGAAATGTTTAGTAATTTCGGATTAATCAGTTGTTTTTTATATTGAAATAACTCGCGTATACTCTCATTTTATATTTAAGTTTCGTTGATCGTATGTAAATTTATTTTATCTTAAATCCTTAATATCATTTAGTAAACTGTCGGTACACAAATAAATATTATACTTAATAAAACATAATTTCTTTTTGTAAGTTACATAAAAAAGAGGATAGCTTATTATCCGGTCTATCCTCAATTCTATATGTATTAATAATTTTCATTTAATCATACTTACCACATTTTGCTCAATAGAAAAAAACATATACATATGTTATATTAAATTTATTTCCTCTACACAACTATCTAAATGTTTTTTTATAATATTAAATATACTCTGTTTAGTTAATTCTACATGAAAACAAATATTACTTTTTTCATCATCTAACCATTGTTCGTCATTTTCAGCTTCATCTAGACATGGATATTCCTTTTCTCTCACATATTTATATAATGTATTCGAATCATGAATTATAGCAAAAAGAATATTACCTATCTCATTTATATAGATTGTTGTATTATGTACTGATGAGTAATAAGGTGTAATTAATAGGTCTAACTCGGAACAACTAAAATAATACCATGGTGTTTCTTCATAATTGTCTACTTTTAATTTCTTGTCATTAAAGAAAGACATATAGTTTTGGTCTGATAATAATTCATCGCATACCGAAATAAACCTTTCAATACCCTTTTGGGGTACGTTGTAGCACAACCTCATAATATATTTTTGCGATGTTTCTGTCAGTAATTCATCAACAAAATCTAGGAAGTCATTGTATTGCAATTTTTCATCAAGATAAAATTTATATCCATGTGGAGTTTCTACTACAAAATTATCATCAACAAAATAATATCTTGCAGACTCATCAAGTAACACTAAATGTGGATAAAGATAGTTATATATAACATCAAATGTCTCAATAAAGCAACATATTAATTCTTGGTCTTCCTTAGATGCCTCTAAACCAAAATGAGTAATAGCATTTCTATATTTTCCTAATTGTTTTAATATTTTTTTTACTTTTTTAGATTTACAATATTTATCAATATAAATATCTAATGTATTTCCATATGTAATAGTTCTAATATTTAAATTAGATATTAAAATATCTTCTAGCTTTTTCCCTTTATCTTTTGCTTCATTTTGCGCTTTATTAAATATATCTTTATTCACTTTTGTATAAATACATTTTTCTTCTTCCTTAACTAATATAGCTTTTAATAGGAGTTCAATTGCATTTTCCAAAAAAACAATACTAATTTTAATTTTTTCATAATATTCACTCTCGCTAATTTCATCATTATTGTAATAAAAAATTTTAAAATTATTAACCGCTATATCTAATGATATTATTGCATTTTCCAATAATGTATACTTCATGCCTCTCACCTCATTTAACTATTTAGACAACTCAACTTCTATTGATATCAACATATTCTTATATTACCTCTTTTATCAGGCCGTAGCAATATTTTAAGAAATATTACATCCTCTCCACATTCTTTAATTAACCTTGACTATGGTTAACATCTTGCCTTTTTTTAATAATAAAAGATACTCTGTTTTATGCAAACTTATCCCTAATATAATTATCTCTCACTCTCATGTACCTAAAGAACTTATTGATTTATAGCTGTAACATAATCTTATTCTGGATTCAAGATGTCCATGAAAAAGCACCTACTAATTAAAGTAAGTGCCATAAATCATTAACTATTTTTTAGGTCTTCTGTTACTTCTTTAATATACGCATCCCAATTAGCAACTATATCAAAAATAACACCTATAATATCTAACAGCCCGTTATTTTTAGCATGTTTATATTTATCTCTCGAATTTGATACATCAAAACCGACTTTTAATAAAGGATTGAGATATCTTTTATGATAATCTGTAATGATTGTATTATGTACTATTGGATAATCTTGATATTTTTCAATTATATATTCATATAAAGTTCCATCAATTACTTTTTGATTAATTGTACCAATATCTTCACTTTGTCCGTCATCAACAATATAAACTAGAGCATCTCCAAAAGTTGTAAGGTACGTTATTCTATCTTTTATAATATCATCAAACGTAATATATGCCATTATACCACCTCCAATATAATTATTTACCATAATTATACATTAAATAATAAAATAATACAATCTATTTTCTGGTATACAAACTAAATGGAGAATATACTTCATCTGTATCAGGAATACTTTCGATCCTATCCTTTATATTTTGTATTCTTTCTTGTAAATACTTATAGGCTTCAGATGTAGTAGTAAATTCTGTTTCCACTTTACGCATAATATCTACGTCATTTGCGACTACTTCTAAAATATCAATTACAGTTAATAATAACTGTTTCTGTATGGTTGCTTTATCATAAATAGCAATTTCATCTAGGTTATTTTCTATCAGGAACTGTTTATATTCATCTTATGTTAAGTATTCTTTGTTTGCTAATTCAAGTGATAAACGCTCTATAACTAACATGTACCCCCCTTTCTATCCCTTAGGGACAATTATAAAGCATCCTATAATAGGACACCTTTTATTTAAAATGTTATTAGAACATAACTACATTATGGTAATTTTATATCTGTCAAATCTTCAACATTACATTGACCTTTATCATTATTCCCGACAGCAACAACCGTCCCATCTTGCGTAATCCAATAGATGTAATATCTCCAGCATCAATATCCACAATATCTGTCCAATCTTCTGTTGCAGCTTGATTCGTTTTATTACCCCAACCATCATAGGAACTGCCATAACTTATAACCGTTCCATCTTTTCGTAATCCTATACAATGACCACTACCAGTAGATACGTCAATTAAGTTTTTTTCATAAGTATGATAGATTCAAATGAAACTTTATCCGTCCAACCAGTACTCACTAATGTGCCATCTGACTTTAAGCCATATACTTTTCTAAACTCAGCAGATAATTCTACAATATCTGTCCATTCTTCAACATCACATTCTCCATCCGTATTTATACCAGTTGCAACAACAGTTCCATCGCTTTTCAGACCATATGTAACCAATCCACCACACGCTATATCAATAATGTCTGTCCAATTATTAGTATTTGTTTGACCATATCTATTATCACCTATTACCACAACCGTACCATCTGACTTCAATCCCATAGTATTAGACCAATTTGCATCTATTGAAACAATATCCGACCAATTATCTACATCGCATTTTCCATCATAGTTATCACCTGTGGCAACGACTGTTCCATCACTCTTTAATCCGACGGTATATCCACCTTTAAATGAAGATTTAGCGGCAACTATTGATATAATATCTATCCAATTGTCAAAATCACATTGACCTGTACTATTATCTCCTATCGCAACAATATTCCCGTCATTTTTAATTGCCACAGTATGTAAACCACTACTTGAAATAGTTTGATAGATTGAATTCCTAAATGAACTCTTTGATTAAAACAGATTCAGGTGCGGTCTACCTGGTCGGAAGTGTTTACACAAAAAACTTGACGCTATCATTTACTCTGGATTATCATAAGTCACTCTATATTCTTCTATGTTCATATCTTTATCTTTCTATACAGAAAAAGAGACACGACTTAATATCGCATCTCTTGAAAATTTAACTATTCTTTTCATATGGTTTATTAAAGTCGCCTGTCCACTCTATAACTGGATTAACTTATCAGTCAGTTTGTCAAAGCACTCTACACAAAGTTTTAAGTCTAACATATCCATATCTCTCTTAGACAGATCTCCATATAAATACCTGAATTTTGCTAATTCAAAATTTTTAAATTCCTTACCACAGCAGTTGCATTTTGAGATTTCGTTAAGATCCTCTTTAAGTTTGACTTTATTTTCTTATAAGTTTAAATAATGTCTTTATTAGGCAGATACCGCTTTCTTATTATAATGCTTTTATATAGACATTTCCGTATTTTGTTTTTATAGTGACATGAATTAAATTATCAATCTTATCATAATCAACTGATTTTATCCATTCACTTAGCATCATCTGTAAAAAGCATCCTTCCAAGTAATTTTCTCCATGATAAAACATAATATATCCATCTTCAATATCAATCGACAAACCATCCAAGGAATACTTCTTTTCTTTTCCATTAATACATTCTGTTATTTCAAATCCATTGCAACCAAACTCCCATTGTTGCAGTTCAATTTCCTCAATAAGTTCTTCAATAGTAATTTTTCTCTCCATACTTACTATCATACTTATTACCTCCAATTTTATATTGAATGTTGTATCACTTTAAAATAAATTGTATTTCTTATATATTAAACTTGTCCATGTAATAATATATTATCGAAAGAATAAAAATATGATAAGTAAATATGGTGGCATTAAAAAGTATCTTGAAAAAAATATAGATAAATCATAATCAATAATTCTTTCTACTTTTCACTGATTCACTTTTAAGGCATTTAATATTATAATCATTAATTTATACCTATTCACCATTTAAACGTCAACATAAAAATTCATTTAAGGCATCTTGATTCAACATACAAAAAATGGTTCTTAATAAAGGTTGGGGTGTGTATCATTTAACATATTCCCAACCTTCTTTTTATGTAATAAAATAAAAGAAACCTCCCCAAAAATGCCCGTCGTCCAAACAATCACTTTCAAAGGAGGTTCCATATAAATGCACTCTAATTGTACCAGAAATCGTTTAGATCTAAAAGATGTTTATATCAAAAAAGTTGTGCATGCTGATCACTATGTAAAGATATTCATTGAAACAGCTCCTTCTTTACATATTTGCCCTGACTGCGGTAATCAAACCAAACGCATTCATGATTACCGTTATCAAGAAGAAATTAAGGATCTGCCATTTCAAATGAAACATACATATTTGGTCCTTAAGAAAAAGCGCTATGTCTGCCAGTGTGATAAAAGATTTACGGAAAAATATCATTTCCTTCCCTCTTATCAACAGCGTACTTTAATCTTAAAGAAACAAGCCGAACAGAGCGTAACCGTGTGAAGTTCTTCGTTTGTGACATGTGGAGCCTTACGTGGACTTAGCAAAAGCTTATTTCCCTAATGACACAATCATTATCGACAAATATCATTTCATCCGGTATGTTACATGGGCATTTGAAAATGTAAGAAAAAGACTCCAGAAAACAATTTCTGCAAACCTCAGAAAATACTACAAATGTAGCCGAAAACTAATACTAACTCGCTATGCCAAGCTAAAGATGAAAACAAGAAAGCATGCGACCTTATGTTGCTTTACAATGATGACTTGAGAGTAGCTCACAATCTCAAAGAATGGTTCTATGGTATTTGCCAAAGCGTAAAGTATTCTTAACGAACAGCTTTCTGGGATTGGGTTAAAACAGCTGAAAAATCAGGAATACCTGAATTTGAGAACTGCGCCAAAACCTATAGAAACTGGTCAAAAGGTATATTAAATCCTTTAAATATAAATATACAAATAGACCTACCGATGGCTACAATAACAAACTCAAGGTACTGAAAAGATTATCTTTTGGAATGCGTAACTTCAATAGATTCTGAACAAGAATTATACACTGCACTATCTAATTAGAAAATGGACGACTAGGCAAGAGGCTTATTTGGCACTCCCAAAAACATGAATTAAAAACATAAACATTAAAATAGCTCTAAAAACAGTAATGGAGCGGGATTCCGTGAATCCCACCCCATTACTTGACAAAGAGCCAAAAAATAAACAGAGTAGATTAGTGACCCATTCTACTCTGTTTTATATTATTAATCAACTAAATCTCAAAATCTATACAGGCACGTTTTTCTCTTACTTTACCTATAAAATCACTGACTTCTTTATGAGCTGGATGTACAATATACTCCTGTAATGCTTCGAGATTATCAAATTCACTTATTAATACTAAATCATAGTTTTCCTGATTAGCAAGTGCATGATTTAGTTTCACAGATAAACTTTTTAGTGTTGGAACAATGCCTAGAAGTTTTTCCAACATTTTCTTTGCAATTACGGTATTTTCTTTTTGGGTTCTACCTTCTGCTTCTGAAACATTACAATATGTCGTATCATAAGCTACACCTTTCTTGATTACTCTTCCCAGTTATGATAAACCTGCTGTACATCATCATCCTCATCAAGAAGATCTAAGGTACGGTTTATGTTCTTTAAGTCTGTTTCATCCGAAAGTTCCACCCATGTTTGAGGAATCATGGTAACTTCCGCTTGCATCATTGGCACTTTAGCATTTTCTAATGTTTCACGCACTACGCTGAAATCATCTGGCTCAGTTAATACTTCAAAACTATCGTCTTCTTCATTAAAATCGGATGCTCCAGCATCAAGTGCAAGCATCATAAGATCATCGGATGCCATATCGCATTCTTCTTTGTCGATGATAATCTGACCTTTTTGATCAAACATATAAGATACACAGCCCTGTGTTCCTACACTACCATTACCTTTGGTAAATGCATTACGTACATTTGCTGCAGTACGATTCTTATTATCAGTTAACGCTTCTACAATAATTGCGGTACCACTTGGACCATAACCTTCATAAGTAACAAATTCATAGTTAACAGCATTACCTTCTCCAGCAGCCTTTTTAATGCTACGGTCGATGGTGTCATTTGGCATATTGTTTGCTTTCGCTTTTGCAACAATATCCTTTAACTTATTGTTATTATTAGGGTCTGGACCACCTTCTTTAACGGCAACTGCAATCTCACGGCCAAGTCTTGTGAAGATTTTTCCTTTCGCAGAGTCGTTTTTCTCTTTTTTGTGCTTAATGTTTGCGAATTTTGAATGTCCTGACATGGTTATACTCCTTTAATTTCTTTTCTTTCTAGTAGATAGTTGGGAAACACCACAACTATAGCTGTCAAAGACAGCACTTTATAGCAATAGATTGCATCAAAATGAATCTATTGAAATATCTTAATCACTTCAGTTGAGACATGCTAAGCGTCTTTATTCATGATAAGAAAAGTTCGCAAAGCCTACTTCTTCTTTTATCTTATTTGTTGCCGTTAGCTATTTTTGACAACTTTTCCATTACAGAAATGGTATCTGGAACTGTCCGAATTGCACACATAATTGTATCATCTCCAGCAATACAGCCGACGATACCTTCAATATGAAGTGCATCTAGTGCTGCTGCTACCGCCATCGCCATACCAGCAACCGTCTTTACTATGATAATATTTTGTGCCATATCCATTGACACAAATCCATCTCGTAAAATTCGAATATACTTCTCTGCCATACCAGATTCCTGGTTTGCAAGAACAATGTACTTCTGCTTGCCGTTATCAGTTGCTACCTTAGTAAGCTTTAACTCTCTTATATCTCTTGATATCGTTGCTTGAGTTACATGATAGCCAGCCTTTACAAGCAGATCCGCAAGCTCTTCTTGAGTTTCGATAGTATGCTTGCTTATTAACTCAATAATTTTACTCTGTCTTCCTATCTTCAATCTTGTACCTCCCCAAAGTTTCTACCTATCTCCGAATTTCGTACGCAGTAAATGAAAGAAGCTATGGCCTTCCAAACGAACTAACTTCACTCTTTCCTTCGCTTTTTTTATCAGAATTCGGTCATTCGCCTGAAGTTCCATCGAAAAGCTACCATCTACCGTGATAATCGCTTCCTCTTCTTGTGTTTTTTTACTCTCTCTTATCTGAATCTCTACTGTATCTTCACTTGTTACAATAATACTTCTAGCATTTAGAGAATGTGGACAAATTGGTGTAATCATAATCATCTCGGCTTTCGGTGTAACAATTGGACCACCAGCGGATAAATTATATCCAGTAGAGCCAGTCGGCGTCGAGATAATCACCCCATCACCTCGATAATTCTGAACAACCTCACCATTAATTAAAATAGAAACACCAATAATTCTTGAGAATCCACTCCTTGTAATCACAACATCATTGATTGCGCTTGCCTTTAAGCTACTTAAGCTCTGATCCTCTTTCAATACTGTAGCATCTATCATCATACGGCTTTCTATATTATATTGATCAAGAAACAGATTCGAAAATGCCTGTTCCATTGTTAGAACTTCAATCTCTGCTAAAAATCCTAACGTACCTAGGTTTACCCCTAAAATTGGGATATCTAATTCTAGCAAATCATGAGCTGCCTGTAAAATTGTTCCATCACCACCTAAGACAATGGCACACTCTACATCTTTTGGAATTCCAGAAACATCTGTATAGCTTCCTTCTAGGCAAGACTCTTCCGTCACATAAACAACTTTTCCATTGGCTTTTAAAAACTCTAACATCGTTCGAGTAATCGTTAAATCTTTATCTTTATCTCTATTTGCAATAATGCAAAACTTTTTCATTTAACCACCATTCCTGCGTACACTAATAACGCATATAGTTGAAAGATATGCAATTTTCGTTTATTTTCGCACAAATTAAGTAAATGCTAGTTTCAATATAACATACCGATATCACCTTGACAAGTGTTATAATGTCTGATGAGCTCTTGATACAATCTCAGTAACACTTTGTAAGAGCGTACTAATATCCTCTGACTGTGACTTTCTCATATGGAGTAAATATTCGATATTTCCTTCTGGACCACGAATTGGGGAATAATCTAGATGTAACAATAAAAATCCTAAGGTATTCGCATAATTCATGACCATCTCAATCACTTCTTCATGAACCTTTGGCTCACGAACAACCCCTTTTTTCCCAACCTTTTCTCTCCCAGCTTCAAACTGTGGCTTAATTAAACAAACAATTTCTGCCCCATCTTTCATTAGCGCATGAACAGGTTGAAGAACTTTTGTTAAGGAGATAAAGGCAACATCAATGGACACAAACTCCACTTGTTCCTTGATGTCTTCTGGCGTTACATGGCGAATATTGGTTTTCTCCATGGAAATTACTCTCTCATCTTGCCTTAATTTCCAAGCAAGTTGATTTGTTCCAACATCTACGGCAAATACCTTGATAGCACCGTTTTGTAGCATACAGTCCGTAAACCCACCAGTAGAAGAACCCACATCCATACAGACCTTTCCCACTAAGGAGAGTTGATGCTCTTCCATTGCTTTTTCTAATTTATATCCACCACGACTAACATATTTCAACGCAGTACCTTTCACTTCAATCGAAACTTCTGGTTTAAACATGCTTCCAGCTTTATCTTCCTTTTGACCTTCAACATAAACATTCCCAGACATAATGATTGCTTTTGCTTTTTCTCTTGATTCTGCCAGATTTCTAGCTACCAGCAGAACATCCAGACGTTCTTTCATCTATAGCCTCCATGCTGCGACTATCCTTTTAGGAGCGGCTAATGGCTCAAGTTTGGCGCAGCACAAACTTGTTGAGTGAAAGATTAAAAATCTTTCACTCTTTACCTCATTTCTGCATCGCCCTTTATCTTCTTACAAGACAATGCATACATTTAAGCTTGTGAATGCAGTACAGACACAAACTTATTTTATTCTTGGCTCACATCTGCGAGCCACACCTCGCATACAAATTAATGAATCACATTTCCCTCTTCCATAAAAGCACAAATTTTATTTACAATGGCTTCTTCATCAAGCCCAAGTTTTTCTTTTAAAAGCGAACGATCTCCATGCTCTACAAACATATTCGGTATGGAAATATTAAGATGCTTAATTCCTCGGTAATCATTCTCACATAAGAATACCGATACTTCTTCTCCAAATCCGCCGCGCTTAACATTCTCCTCCATCGTCACAAATAAAGTATGCGATTTTGTTAATTGATGAAGCATCTCTTCATCCAATGGAGAAATAAATCTTGCATTGACTAAAGTTGCCTTAAGCCCAAGCTCATGCAAATGCTCCCTTACTAAAACAGCGGTCTCCACCATACTTCCAACAGCAATAAGAGCAATTTCCTCTTCAGAAGCGATTAACTCGCCTTTTCCATAAATTATTTCTTGTTTATGATCTTCTAATCCTAGATATGCTTTATTTTTTGGATATCTGATTGCAATCGGCCCATCAAACTCAATACAAAATTCTAGCATCTGTTCAAATTCCCAGGAATTCTTAGGAGCAATTACCGTAAGTCCTGGCATATGGGATAGGTACGATAAATCAAACATACCTTGGTGAGTTTCTCCATCATTTCCCACAATTCCTGCACGATCTAGCGCAAAAACAACTGGTAATTTACCAACACATACATCATGAAGTATCTGATCATACGCTCGTTGTAAAAATGTAGAGTATACAGCAACTACTGGTTTAAACCCAGCTGATGCTAATCCTGCCGCAAAAGTAACCGCATGTTCTTCTGCAATTCCAACATCAAAAAATCGTTTTGGAAACACATTTTCAAATGCTGTTAAACCAGTACCATCTGGCATCGCAGCTGTTATCGCTACAACATCGTTACGGACCTTAGCAAGTTCTATCATCTTCTTACCAAAGATTTCAGTATAAGAAACCTCGGTATTTATTTTAAGTTTTTTCCCTGTTTTAATATCAAATGGTTCTACACCATGAAATTTACATGGCTCTTTTTCCGCAGGTTCGTATCCCTTACCTTTTTTTGTTACAGTATGGATTAATACAGCACCATTCACTCTGGATGCAGATCGAAGTGCTGTTAACATTTGATTGATATTATGACCATCAATTGGTCCAATGTACGTAATTCCCATATCTTCAAACAACATACCCGGAATAAACAAATGTTTAAGGGAATCTTTCGATTGCTTTAATGTTGTAACAATTGCATCGCCGACCTTCGGAATTTTCTTTAAGGCTGTCTCCAAGCCGCCTTTAAAATTCGTGTATCGATAATTTGTTCTCGCCTTACCTAAATAGTTTGACATACCGCCAACATTTTCTGATATGGACATATTATTATCATTTAAAACGATAATCATGTTTTCCTTTAATCGGCCAGCATTATTCAGTGCCTCAAATGCCATACCGCCGGAAAGGGCTCCATCACCAATCACAGCAACCACTTTACGCTGTTCCTCTGCTAGTTCCCTTGCCTTTACTAAACCAACTGCAACAGAAAGAGAAGTAGAGCTATGTCCAGTGTCAAATGCATCACAATTGCTCTCCTTACGCTTTGGAAATCCACTCATTCCTTCGTATTGACGTAATGTCTTAAAATCATTTTTTCTTCCTGTTAATAATTTATGAACATATGCTTGATGTCCAACATCCCATACAAGCTTATCCTCTGGAAAATCCAAAAATAAGTGAAGCGCCATTGTAAGTTCAACAACACCTAAATTTGATGCAAGATGCCCTCCCGTTTTACTCACATTTGCGATTAAAAACCTTCTGATTTCTGCTGCCAGCTGGGTATACTTTTTTGCACTTATTTTTTTAATGTCATTTGGTTGATCTATTTCATCCAATATTTTCGGCACTACTTCACCTTCTTTTCCTCTATTTTTCTCTATTCATTAAATAAGAAACCAATTCTGTCAAAAAACTATGTTCAAGCTTTAAGGCTTTTAATTCCTCCATAGCTTCTTTTGATAAACGCTCTACTTCTTTTTTACTTTCTTCAATACCGCAGAGGGAGACATACGTTGTTTTTTGATTTTTCTCATCGCTATTGATTGGTTTCCCTAATACTTCCATCGTACTAGTTACATCTAAGATATCATCTTGAATCTGAAACGCTAAGCCAACTTTTTTTGCAATCTTAATAAAGCGAATAAGCTCCTCTTGATTCGCTCCAGAAAGTATCGCACCAATTAGAAAAGAGGCCTCTAAAAGAGCACCTGTCTTTAACTCATAGATAAAAAGTAATTCTTCTTTCGAAAGTGCGGAACCAGTGCGCTCCACATCAACGACTTGTCCACCAATCATGCCATACATTCCAGCTCTACTTGATAACATCTGATATGCCCTTGAAACTCTATCATAAAGTGTCAATGCATCTGCGCTATTTCCAATATCTTTTACGCACCCAAATGCTTCTGCCACTAATTCAAATGCTCCATTTAGTAAAGCATCTCCAGCTAGTATCCCCATATCCTCACCATATTTGGCATGGGTAGTAAGCTTACCACGGCGATACTCATCATTGTCCATCGCTGGTAAGTCATCATGTACGAGAGAATACGTATGAATCATTTCTAAAGCTACCGAAAACTTAGCAACAATTTCATCTAATGATTTAAACCACGTCGGTTCTGTATTCACATTCACAGTATCCTGTGTCTGTTCTTTCAATGCTTGATAAGTTTCTAATAGAATAATTGGTCTTATTCTTTTTCCACCTGCTAACAAACTGTAGGAGAGCGCATCAAATATTGTTTTTTGCTTTCCTTGTACTTTTGGAAGATATGCTGTCATCATCTGGGCAAATGTCTCCGCTTTTTGATGAAGCTTTTCTTCTATGTTAACGTCAGTATTCATATGTCTATCTCCCTACGTATTTTTTTTAACAACTACATGATGAATTGGTAAAACAATTCACTTGTCTTGAACAAGCAAAAGCACACTTTACGAACTTTTCCTTGTTATAAGTAAGTATAATATAGTTACACTCTTTAAAACATGCCCGCTTAGAGGCTAGATATTTGTACCGAGGATGATGCAGGCACAAATAGTAGCGAAAGAAAATGTATAATTTTCTTTCAATCTTGAAAACATCACGCCAAAGGCGGCACAAACTTCGGTGTGAAACTTAGAAATTCTTAGTCATCGTATTTTGCTGACTTAGAATTTCTTTTCACACCTCGCCCTCTTCTTCTAATATTATAAGTTGCTTCTCCACCTTATCGATGGATTCATTGCATTGTTTTAGAAGTTTCATTCCTTCCTGATATAAGGCGAAGGATTCTTCTAAACTGATATCCTCTTTTTCTAAATTAGCCAGGATATCATTCAATTGTTCTAATGATTTTTCTAAACCTTTTGATTTCCCCGCCATTTTTACCTCCAATAGCATGTCGTGAAGTCCGCTACCTTTCTATCGATTCTACCCCTATTGTCCTTGCCTTAATCATTCCATCTGTTACAGCGATTGTTAGCTCATCGCCAGGCTTTGTTTTCGTAATACTATTTACCACCTTACCAGAGCTATCCGATACATAGGAAAATCCACTTTTTAATTTATCAAGTGGTGAGGCTGCTTTTAATCGTTCTATTTGAATATCCAGCAAATGTCGTTTATACCTTATTAACTCATTCATTCGCTGTCTTAACTTATTTTCTAAATCAATTGTATATTGTCGTTTTTGTCGTAATGCATATACAGGGCTTAGATGAGTTAACTGTAACTGCTTCTTCTCAAGCTCTGATCTTGCCATCGTAATCCTTCTCATTACACATTGCACAAGCGTTACATGATAATCTACTAAATTTGATAATAAAATTTCGATCTCTGGTACTGCAAGTTCCGCTGCTGCAGACGGAGTTGGAGCTCTTAAATCAGACACAAAATCTGCAATCGTAACGTCAGTTTCGTGTCCAACAGCGGATATAATTGGTATGCTACAATCAAAAATAGCACGAGCAACCATTTCTTCATTAAAAGCCCATAAATCTTCAATAGAGCCACCGCCACGCCCAACGATAATGGTATCCACACCTTTGGCTTCCAGTGCCCTAATTCCGGCTACTATCGTTTTGGCTGCTCCTTCACCTTGTACTTTTGCTGGATATAATATTAACTGTACATAAGGGTTCCTTCTTCTACTAATGTTAATAATATCTTGAATTGCTGCACCAGTACTAGCTGTTACAATTCCTACTGTCCTTGGATATGGTACGAGTGGCTTCTTATGACTTGAATCAAATAGACCTTCTTCATTAAGCTTACGTTTTAATATTTCAAAGCGCTCGTATAAAAGCCCTAGACCATCCGGTCTAATTTCTTTTGCATACATCTGGTATTTTCCATCGCGCTCATAAACACTGATGCTACCAAGGACGATAACGCTTTGACCTTCCTCCAAGCGAAAAGGAAGACCAGTTCGATTGCCTGCAAACATTACACACGCCATCTGACCCGTCTCATCCTTTAACGTAAAATAGATATGTCCAGACGTATGATACTTACAGTTCGATACTTCACCCTTCATATAGATACGATTCAGGACATAGTCTTTTACAAACATATTTTTGATATAGTTATTTACTTGAGTTACGGAATATACCTGTTCCATATTAACACCATCCTACTGCAAGCAAGTGAATCATTTCGTAATTCACTTTAAAAAACTTATTTTTATTATTCAATTACCTTAGCCAAAATACCATTCACAAAACTTGCAGAGGAATCTCCACCGTATTTTTTTGCAAGCTCGATGGCTTCGTTAATTGCAACTTTTACCGGCACCTCTTCATCAAATCGTATCTCATAGGTAGCAAGACGCATAATGTTTAAATCAACCTTACCCATACGATTTAACTTCCAACCACTGGAGGCGTTAGCAAGAATTGTATCAATTTCACCTAGTTTTTCATTGATTTTATCAAATCTCACATTCAAATATTCTTGTTGTTCCGGTGTTATACTCTCTAAGGAGTCAAAGTAAAATAAAACCTGTTCTATAAGCTCTGTAGGCTCATGAAACTCCTTACGAAACAGCATACGAAATAAATGTTCTCTAATCTCTCTTCTTGTCATCCTAACCTCCGACTTTTTCAATTACAAATTTAATTCTTAATCCTAAAACAAACGTTGAGGCTGCCACTTACACATAAGGTTATGTATTCATGACACCCTCACCGGTAAAATTCTTCCTTCATTATGAGTCAGTAAGCTGTCTAGCCTCAAATATTATTGCTTATCATGCTCGATTTCTACGCCAACTATACGGATGTTAACATCGGAAACCGATAACCCAGTCATACTTTCAATCGCTGCTTTTACTCTATCCTGTACGGCAGCTGAAGTTTTAGGGATGCTATATCCATATTTCATTGTTATCGATAATTCTACCGATACAGACTTCTCCATTAATTCAATCTTTACACCCTTGGAAAGATTCTTCATTCCAAGCTTTCCAACAATTTCTTTGGTAAGATTACCGGTAAGTGCTGCTACACCTTCTACTTCTGTAGCTGCCAAGCCTGCGATTGTTGCTACAACATCATCTGCAATCTTAACCTCGCCAATTTTACTTGACGACTCCATGTGATATGCATTGTTCTTTTGGAGTTCTTTGTTCATATCATTACCTCCTATATCTCATGCGTTAAACGCGTTCTTTTTTTTACTTTCTGCTTCTATTATAGCAAACGAACTTAAATTTGCAAAGTGTTTTCTATCTATCTACATTATTTACGTATCTAGTTTGCTTATACAAAACGAGAGATAATCGTACTCATCCCTCGGAAGTTTTTAAATTTGTAGGTATATTCAAAGCATGAAACAAGAAAAAGTGCTCTATGCTAAATTTTCATTGTTAGTGTAGTATAGCGAAATACGATATACTAGCTAATAAAACATAGCCAGCTACACTCGGTACAGCAAATTAAAAATACGTATTCAGTTTCACTAGATATAAAAAAGGCCTATTTACCTCTATCAATAAATGATAAGATAAAAGGCCTTACGTTTTAACTAATTAATTTAAAACATCATCATTCTATTCAACAACAACTGCTCCTACAATTGTGATTTTATCAAGTGTGACACCAGTCTTTGTCATAACTACATCTTCAATAATAGCCATATCTTGCTCCGTTAAGTTTGGAGCATTTACTACAACATCAACACGACCTTCATTGATAGTAACAACAGCATCGCTAAATCCCTTTGCATCAAGTTGTATTTCAGTTGCATTTTCTTTTTCAGAGATTGCTGTTAACTCAAGAACTCTATCTCCTGCTTGTTCTTTCTGTTTAGCAGAGATATTTGGATTCTCAACGAGTGCAAGTAAATCTTCTCTACTTTTTGCTCTAGTCTGTTCTCTCTTTAACTTAGCATTTGCGAAAAAGCTTTTATCGATTACATTACTATTTACTAAAACTGCTTCCCCTGGATTTGTGCCTTGATCGTCCTTTGCTGTACCATTTTCATTTGAAGTCTGTGCACTATCCTTATCTTTTTCTGCAAGTTGATCGGTAGCGTCTTTATTAGCATCAGAAGCTGTCTTATTTTCATCCACGATTAGATTTCCTTTGTCATCTACCGCTATCTGATCCATTTGATCATCAGCGATATCAGCATATTCTTCTCCATCGCTATCTGCAAAGATATCATATCCAAGTGTATCCTTAGTAGAAGTTGCTACATCCTTAGCCGGATCTTTCGTACTGTCCTTGGCAAAGTTTAAGTATCCTGCTACTGCAATCATTATTGCAAGTGCAGTGATAATAATTTGATTTTTCTTAAAAATATTTTTCATGTATGTAACCTCCGTTTCTCAATATTCTATTGAATTTTGTGGAATTCTTCTTAAATTCCACTACATCTGTCCTAACTGTACTAACTAATTACTCATCTGCAGTACCTTAATCTTATGTGCAGGGACATTAAATAACACCTCAATTGCATTTACAATATCTGCTGCTATCCTTCCGTCACCACCACCCTGTGCAAGTACTACAACGCCTTCAATCTGAGCCTCTATTTCCTTCGTAACGTACGGAGCACTCTCCCCTGATTGATTGGTTATAAGTACCGTTTCTTCCTGATTTTGTGTACTACTGTTGTCTCGGGTTCCGCCCTCATTATCCGTCTCCTTCAGAATCTCCTGACTGTACGGTGTATCTTTTAAAACTATACGTTCTTTTGAGGTCTTTAGCGTAATCATAACTTTTACTTTCCCGATTCCTTCCACCTTTTCGAGCAGTTTCTCTACTTTATTCTCGTAATACTCTGTGTAAGTCTCTGCTTCTGGCACTTCGGTAGTCTTTTTTGTTTCACTAATGATAGGCGAAACTGTTTCGGTGCTTACATTCTGCTCGGTCTCCTTTTCCTTTGAAAAAATATCGGGGAACGATGTGATTGCTAATATCAATCCTGCCAGGAAGATCAGAATAAGCTGACTCTTTTTTATCTCACCGAGATGAAACTTTTTCACTGAGTTTTTCTTAGTGGTCTGCTCCTTCTTTTTTGTGCCTTTGTTCTTATCAACACTTTGCTCCTCCCAAGCATCTGTTTCCATCTCCATACAGGTTTTCTCTGTATTTTTAATGTTC
>NZ_DAMADT010000023.1:46821-80294 GCF_031997925.1 Lachnoclostridium sp.
CCTCTCCATCGTGGTCCTCCTGTATACTAATATTTATATTAGATGAATCAACATTATAGAAGTCCGCCAGCATATTTTTTATATTAATTTCCATAGGAGACAGGCTTTTTTGCTTGTTTTTATGACTCCCCTTCTCTTTTTGTTCTACTTTAATTTGTCCAATTGTTACAGGTTCTACCTGATCTATTCCAGATACTACTCCCTCTTTTGTTCCTTCGTTTGTCCTAAGGTAAGAAGCTTTAATTTCCATACCCAATATCTTACCAAAATTTATACTGTCCTTGTCTTTGTTAATCTCAATCTTCATACTTCTAAGTATCAATCCCTTTTCTGACAGAAGCTTAACCGTCTGTCCACGTAGCACCTCTATATATTCACTAAACATAGAATCTTCACTAAGCTTTTCCATCCGGAATAAATCTTTACTAATATCTTCTGCTTGTACTAAGGTTCCATGTGAGTTAAGTGAAAAATTAAGAATATCTTCTTTCCCAAACAAGGTAATTACAGGAGTAACGACAAGCAATACTAAAATTAGCCCCGTAACTAATCCGACATATTTTTTATAGTTGCTCTTCCCTAATAAATTAAATATGACTGTTACCAGGATAAGAAAGATAATAATGTTTTTCATCCAGGAATATAATGAATTTATAATCCCCACCATATCCCTCCTTCCAAAATTGATTATAGTGAAGAGCCCATCCACTCATTTTTATATCTGTGCTACCTTTATGCATTCCAGGTTTATATCTATAACTAAGAGAATTACCTAAAAAATTTTACGACACACGCATTGTCGATACTGCAACAATGGTAATAACAATTTCAAAAAGTATCGCTGCTACAAATACTGTTTGAAGTAGCAAAGAAGAAGCCTCAGCAGAAGCACTGACACAATTTACAATACGCTTATCCGAAATTGGTTGAATTGCTGCTGCAACTAATTTATAAATTAATACATAAATAACTAATTTCACGATTGGTATAGCACAAATAACAATAATTGCGACTAGGCCTGCAACTCCAATACAATTTTTTAGAAGTGCCCCAGCTCCGAGTACTGTTTCTGCTACACCGCTAAATAACCCACCAATTCCAGGAATCATTTGTGTCGCTTTTATAATTGAGGAACGTTTTACCTGATCAACAGCTGGAGTTATAAGGCTTTGTACTGTACCAATACCGATAACCACCGCCAACAATGTCTTTAGCATCCAACGTATTAAAGTAGCCAATAATTCTGATAGTTTACTAAGCATGTCCTCTTGTGATAAATTATTGGCAAGTACCGCCATCATATAGATACTAGTTAATGGAAATACAATTTTTAATAATAGGTAATCAACAACAGTGACTAAAATTAGGATACCTTGATAATATGCTGTTGATGTCGCTGCCCCAGTGCAAAAAGCAACTGACATACAATAGGTGGGTACTAGTGCTTTCATAAAATTTAATACATTATGTAACGTATCCGTAGCTAATTTTGTGGCACCAATAAAGGTGGAAGCCAAGATTACAAACATGAGAAGATAGGTAACATAAAATCCTGTTTCTGCAATCTGACTATTTTGAAAGGTATGTGAGAAATTCGTAAATACAGCTGATATCACCGCTATCGTTAATAATTTCATTAAACTGCTTAAGTTACTTTTAAATTCTAAACCAATGGCTTGAAGAATTTTCTGAAAAACACCCTTAAAAGAAAAACTCTCTGTTCCATTAAATAAATTCTTTACATACTCCCCAAAATTCATATTTTCTTTATTTTCTAAAGCGTTATTCAATGATTTCTGTATCTGAGTATAATCATACTCCTCCTCTTCCGTACTCATGGCATACACGACATTTGTCTTCCCAATAAGGACTAAGAGGATGCTTATGAAGATTAGCCTTAAAATCCATGTTCGTTTTCGTATCATCTTGTCCAATTCCTTTCGTTACGCAGTTAAAAAACGGTCAATAGTATCAAGAAGCGCTAATAGCACCGGCATACTGATTGCCATAATGCATAGTTTTCCAGCTAATTCAATTTGATTACCAATCGCTGAATATCCAGCATCCTTACATAGGTTTGATGCAAATTCTGAAATATAGGTGATACCAATAATTTTTAATAATATTGCTATGTACTCCGAATTGATGGATAGATATCCTTTGATTCTCTCTATAGCTTTAAATATGGTAGATAGCTTTCCTATCCCGAAATAAAAGATTAAGATACAACCAGTTAAACTAATAAAAAATGCATATTCTGCCTTACCACTTTTAAATAGGTTCGCAGCTACAACTGCTATAATACCAATGAGAGCGATTTTTTCCATTGTTCCCGCCTTTCTACTCACAAGAAACTTGTACCAAATGTATACCTGCTTAACGTTACTTCTTGCCTATTGGCAAATTGGGCTTACATTTGAAATAACTTCTGTAAGTAATTAAATAAGTCCGCAATATAAGGGATTACCCAATAAAGTACAATCAAAAGACCGGCGAGACTGGTTATAATCGTATAATCATTTTTATCCGATTGTTTCAGAATTTGGTTTATTACCGAAACTAAAATACCAACGGCAGCAATTTTGAAGATTAAATAGACCGACATATGTTCCTCCCGATTATAGTACTAAGATTGTAACGAAGATTCCCAATAATACCCCCAGACTACGATAGAGACGAATCTTCTCTTTTGCATCTAAATTTATCTCTTGCATATCTTCTTCCACTTGAGTAACATACCAGTCAATATGGTTCATCTGCATGTCCTTATCAAGATAGCCAAGCTGCTTCCCAAATTCCAAAAAACATGTCCTATCTTTTTTAGTAAGTGAAGTATTTGATAATTCTTCTTTCATAGCACTTTCCCAAATTTCCGCAAGACTTACTCCAGAAAACTGTGATAGCTCTTTCGATACTTTCTTAAAAAATGGAGTTAATCTCCCATCATGCCGCTTCGTAATATTCTCTAATGCCTCTGGTAATGCAGTCTGAGCGTACCTTATATCACCTCGTAAGAGAATAGCGATTGTCTTAGCTGCTCTTAAATCTTCCAATCTTTTTCTTATTTCATTACCGAATAAAAATCCCATACCAGTACTAGCGCCTATGATTAAGGCGCATCCTGCTACTCTTAAAAATAATACAAACATTGATTCACCCTCCTTTGGCTTACGCATAATACAATTTAGAGCCTCTCTCATCGTAGATTTCAGTCACCTTACCGATGGAATCTCGATTATTTAAAATAATGTAACGTTCGAAAACATGTTTCTTTATTAATTCTCCCAACAATGGCTTGTCTCTTACTTCGTCAATTGTTCCTCCATGTACCGTTGCAATCATTTTAATACCACAACCCATGGCATAATGAATGGCTTCTATGTCCTCTCCAAGACCAATTTCATCCACAGCAAGTACAGATGGTGACATTGACCTTATTAGTAACATCATTCCTCTCGCTTTCGGACAGCAATCTAAGACATCCGTTCGTATCCCAAGATCATTTTGAGGAGTTCCCATATAACAGGCAGCTATTTCCGATCTCTCATCCACCACCCCAACCTGTAAACCTTCTCTAAAACGTCCGCAATTCGTATCCTGTTCACCGTCAGATAATTGTCTGATCACATCACGTAACAGTGTTGTTTTACCGCATCCTGGCGGTGAGATGATTAACGTATGATAGATACTATTGTCTCGCAGTATATATGGTAATACCAAGTCTGCACATCCCTTCACCTGATGAGAAAGACGAATATTAATAAAGGAGATATACTTCATACTTTTTATCTTTCCTTCCTCTAGGATTACTTTTCCGGCTATTCCGATTCGATGACCGCCCGCTATGGTTATAAATCCTTGCTTTAACTCCTCTTCGAAGGCATAAAGTGAATAATTACTTATGTACTCCATGGTTTCTTTCACTTCTGCTTTCGTAATCATAAATGCATCTTCCATTGATTTCGTAAGCCGTGCATTATTATCGATTACATACTCCTTATTGTTGTATCGAACGAGAAGAGGGCTGTCCACTCTTAGCCGAATCTCTTGTAAACGATCAAAATCTAATACTGTTTTTGACAACAGAGTACGTAGTTTTACCGAGAAAATTTTGAGTAAATCATCTTTCCTATTCACACGAATCACCACTGCCTTTCTTCACTAAGTGTTGTCCTGTTTTTACAGTATATGAACACATGAAGAGATTATGATTAAAAAAAGTTAGGAGAAAGGAATGATTTTTTTACCAAAAGAATTGCTTTCTTTTAATAAATAGAATATGATTAAGGGCAAAAAGCAGCGCAGAAATGAGGTTTAACATGGACTACGGACTAATTGGAGAAAAACTGGGACATAGCTATTCCAAGATAATTCATGAGCAGATAGCAGATTATCAATATGAGATACACCCATTAAGTAAAGAAGAGTTTCCTATTTTTATGAAAGAAAAGAACTTTAAGGCAATCAATGTCACAATACCTTATAAACGAGATGTGATTCCTTATCTTGATGTAATAGATAAAAAAGCAAAAAAAATAGGTGCAGTTAACACCATTGTAAATGACAATGGGAAACTTACCGGATATAATACAGACTATGATGGTTTTTACTATACTCTTGTGGAAAATCAAATTCATGTAAAAGAAAAAAAGGTCTTGGTTTTAGGAAATGGCGGCGCTGCTCTTGCAGTTCTTGCTGTATTAAATACCTTAGATGCAGGACAAATTCTTATTGTAAAATATAAAGAAGAAGATGGCTGTATTACTTATGAGGAAGCAAAACAACAGCATTTTGATGCATCAATAATAATCAATACTACTCCAGTTGGAATGTATCCAAATTGTGACATAAGTCCCATTGATTTAACACCATATCAAAACTTGGAAGCGGTAGTCGATGTAATCTACAATCCTCTTACAACCAAACTACTTGCTCAAGCGATGAAACAACAGATAAAAGCTGTCAATGGTCTTTGGATGCTTGTAGCACAGGCAAAATATGCAGTGGAACATTTTAAGGATTGTAAGCTTAGTGATGAGTTGATTCATCCGATTTATAATAAAGTGGAAGCTTTGTTAAAAAAGTAGTATTTGTTAGGCTCTGTAGGCAGAAGGAAGAGAGATTATCGTTTTCTTTCACGGGTGGCCCGGTAGTCATGAAGTATTTGAATACCAACTAATCAACTAGCTATGAATGGGTACCTATGTATCGGATTAGACCAGAGACGTTTGGCAAATCGGGTAGACCCTTAGACGGTTATGATTATGAGGTCAAATTACTACTTTCTGGAGTTTTTCTTCATGATTTAAAAATAGCGCAATCCATAGAAAATCTTGATTTCCCATAGATTGCGCTATATAAATTTCTTGATATCTAATTATACACGCTTCATGTATTCGCCAGTTCTTGTATCGATAGAAATCTTATCTCCCTGGTTAACGAATAATGGAACGTAAACAGTTGCACCTGTCTCAACTTTAGCAGGCTTTGTAGCACCCTGAGCTGTATCACCTTTAAATCCAGGTTCTGTATCAATGATTACAAGCTCAACAAAAAGTGGAGGCTCGATAGCGAATACATTACCCTGATGAGAAAGCATCTTAACCATATCGTTTTCCTTAACAAACTTTAAGGAATCACCAACTGCTTCATCATTTAAAGCAATCTGATCAAATGTTTCAACATTCATAAAGTTATATAACTCACCGTCAGAATATAAATACTGCATATCACTTCTTTCAATGTGTGCTTGTGGATATTTTTCTTGTGGACGGAATGTTCTTTCAGTTAAACCACCGTTTTTAATATCTCTTAATTTAGTTCTAACAAACGCTGCACCCTTTCCTGGTTTTACGTGCTGGAACTCAATAACTTGATAAACTGCATTATCAATTTCTAATGTAAGGCCATTTCTAAAATCGCCTGCTGATATCATAAAAAAATCCTCCTTAAAATCAACTATACTATAGTCTATATTACTTGTCCGTTTTTTTCAACTATTTTTTTCAAAATCCTATATTTTATTGAAAAAATTGATACAATTTGTCATCTACTATTTACTGAGAAATAATAAACTTAAGTTTTATATACCCTATTTGGTTAACTCTTCTATCAATTATCTAAATCCAATGAGATTTAAATCGCTTATTTCAATCTATTACTTCTTATAATTCAATAAGTTCCTTTGGTGAATTAGTAAAATTAATACATCCGTCCTTGGTTAATACGATCATGTCTTCGATACGCACACCACCAAAATCCTTCACATAAATTCCAGGTTCCACTGTTAATGTCATATTTTCTAGTACAATTTCTTCAGACTTAAGGCTTGCTCGTGGTGATTCATGTATAAATAATCCAACGCTATGTCCAAGACCATGCCCAAAACAACCCTCATAACCTGCTTTATAGATGATATCTCTTGCGATTTTATCAATATCGCGACCAACCATGCCCGCTTTTACTTGATTTAATACTGCCAACTGTGCTTCTAATACAGTATGATAGATTTCTTTTTGTTTCTCACTTGCCTTTCCAACAACAATTGTTCTTGTCATATCAGAACAATAGCCATTGTATTTACATCCAAAATCAAGAGTTAAGAGATCACCCTTCTCTATCTTCTTTCTGGAAGGTACTGCATGAGGCATAGAAGAATTGAGACCGGAAGCTACAATTGGATCAAAGGATATTCCTTCTGCACCATTTGTTTTCATAATATACTCTAATTTCGCTGCAATCTCTATCTCTGTTACGCCAGGTTTAATCTCATCAAGAATTTTAGAAAAGGCGATATCACCAATATGTTCTGCTTCTTTTAAGAATGATAATTCTTCAGAAGTTTTAACCATACGTAAACTTGCAAGCTCTCCATGGTAAGGAATTAGGGTAACATCACTTAATTCTTTCTGTAGCTTTGAATATTCAGCAAAGGACATTTCCTCTTCTTCAAAACCTAAAGATTTATTATTTTCTTCCAACACTACTTTCGCAATTGCTTTGGCATATCCATCATTTGCTATATCAATTACTTCATATCCCACAGCCTCAGCTTGTGCTTGATAAATATAACGAAAATCAGTGAATATTATTTTTCTATTCTGTGATATATAAGCATATCCGGTATCGCCTCGGTATCCTGTGATATATCGTATACTATGACGATTGGAAATTAAAATGGCATCAGATTGTAAGCCTTTCATAATATCTAATACTTTTTGAATCATGTTATTATCCTCCTATTATGTTGTATTTATTCTCATTTCTGCGCTGCTCTTTGTATTGCTATTAAGACAATGCTATTATCAACTTCTATATACAGCGTAGATATAGGCTTTGGTGGAACTCTGGAAATCATTACTCTTTATTACCAATTTTTTTAACTTATTACCAAGTTTTTTTTAAAACTTATTACCAAGTTTCTTAATTAACCGATGTTCATTATGGCATCTATAGCTAATAAATACCCTTGTAAACCTAGCCCAACAATCTGGCCAGTACACACAGGAGCAGTTACGGATACATGACGAAACTCTTCTCTCGTATGTACATTAGAGATATGTACTTCTATTTTAGGTAACTCAATAGAGGCTAGTGCGTCACGAATAGCATAACTATAATGGGTATAAGCACCTGGATTTATGATAATTGCATCTGTTTGATCCGAATATGCTTCCTGAATTCGATCTATGATTTCTCCTTCCCCATTACTTTGGAAAGTTATAATTTCTATTCCTTCTTTTTTTGCCTTTTCCTCAAGTATAGAAAGTAAATAAGGGTAATCCTTTTTACCATAGATAGCTTTTTCTCTTATTCCTAAGAAATTAATGTTCGGACCGTTGATTACTAAAATCTTCATCTCTTCCCTCTATTCCTGCGCACCTTACGCAAAGTTCTCCCTGATTGAAATAATTTCTTGCACTATCCTATCGATTGATTTATCTTTCGTTTCAAGAACCAAGTCAGCACATGTCTCATATATTGGAACTCGTATCTTTAGCATCTGTTCGATTGCACCAAGTGGATTTTCACACTGAAGCAAAGGTCTTGTCGTATCACTTTTGAGTCTCTGATACGTCACCTCCTTCGAAGTTTTTAAAAATATAACAAATCCTATTTTGCGAAGTAAGCTTACATTCTCTGCACATAGTGGCATACCCCCGCCAGTTGATAAAACAGTTTGAGTTAGAGTTTCTTGATACTCTTTAAGAAGATTTGTTTCCATCAAACGAAAGAATTCTTCCCCCCTGCTTTTAAACATTTCTGAAATCGTCAACTGACAGCGTTTTTCAATTTCATTATCAGTATCCACAAAATTCATAGATAAGGTATTTGCTAAACAAGTACCAACACTACTTTTTCCAGCTCCCATAAAACCAACTAGTATGATATTATTCTTTTCCCTTTTCATAACACTCCATATTTCTGCGCACGCTCTTTACGCATTCCCATCATGAACGTTTCTTTTGTTTTGCTTTCTTTCGGCGATAGAAGATTAAAACAATACGTTCTAATTGACGTTTTATAACAATTTGAATTTCTTCCTTTTTTCCTATTGGCTTTACAAGATAGCTCGTAATTCCTGCACGGTTTGCACCATAAACATCCGTAAATACCTGATCACCAACGAAAATTGTATTCGATTTGTCAGTATTCATATATTCCATTGCTTTCAAATAGTTCTTTATGGAAGGTTTGCGAGCATTAAAAATATACTTTATCTTAATAACTTGATTGAACCGTTTTACACGGTCTTCCTTATTATTAGAAATCAAGCATACTTCAAACCCTATCTTTTTTAATCTCTTAATCAACGATACTGCACGTTCACTAGCATCAGCACCATGCTCCACTAGAGTGTTATCGATATCAAAGATAATACCTCGATAACCAACCTTATATAATTTTTCATAATCGATTTCATAGGATGACTCTACGTATTCGGTTGGATAAAATTTTTGAAACATAGTAACCTCTTTCTATTTTTACTTAACGGATTAGCCCACAAGATTTCTTTCTTTTATTGATGGAATTCATTCATGAAAACCTTCAATGGATTTCAAGGAATTCTATTGACATAACTTATGATATGTCACATCAAGTTCTCCGTTGTTAGAGTGAATTCATAGAAACCTATCATCAGACCATATCTTAGGTTTGACATAACAAAAATTTCTATTCATAATAGCACTCTCCTAGTTGATAATTATAACGAAAGTCTTATCGATATTCAACCTCATTTCTTCTTTGTTTATTAAATATTTAATCATTACTTGTTACGCTAACAAAATTTTTCTTAAGTAAAAAATTTAACTTACACTCTTTAGCCTTGCGAAAGGTAACTAGAACGGCTATAATAAATACTACATCCTAATACAAGAAAAAGTACGATTTACGATTTTCCTTAACATGAATAATTGTATAAAATAGATATCTGCTTTATAAGATAAATATTGAAATTTACTTTAATGTGTAAAAAAGGCATCAAATTGTAAGCTCTTACACTTTGCAGAAAAGAATTATTCAAGTAAATGCTATTGATTTTTCTACATTAGTAAGATATAATTAACTTACAATTTAATAGCATCACATAAAATAATTGTAAGCGCTTATATTTACTTTGAATAAAAGCAAAGCACAGTTATCAAAACAAGAAAAAGCGCTTCGTGAACTTTTCCTTGTCATGAATAATAGAAAGATACTTTAGGAACCTTCTATTATTTTCATAAGTGAAGCAAATATCTGCCTAACTTAAAAAGGAATAAATACAGGCAAGGGATTCATTACATAACCTTTGCTTGTCTGATTTATTAAATATTATATGGAGGTCGTTAAAATGGATTTTTCAAAGAAGTTTTCCCTTGAGGGTAAAATCGCTTTAGTAACCGGTGCTTCTTATGGTATCGGATTTGCTATTGCTAGCGCATATGCAGAAGCTGGCGCTACTATAGTTTTCAATGATATTAAGCAGGAGTTAGTAGACAAAGGAATCGCTGCTTACAAAGAAGCTGGTATCAACGCTCACGGATATGTTTGTGACGTAACAAATGAAGATCAAGTAAATGCTATGATCGCTCAGATTGAGAAGGAAGTTGGCGTTATCGACATCTTAGTTAACAATGCTGGTATTATCAAGCGTATCCCTATGATTGAAATGACAGCTGCTGAATTCAGACAAGTTATCGATGTAGATTTAAATGCTCCTTTCATCATGGCTAAAGCTGTTATTCCTAGCATGATCAAGAAGGGTCATGGAAAGATTATCAACATCTGTTCTATGATGAGTGAATTAGGTCGTGAGACTGTATCCGCTTATGCTGCAGCTAAGGGTGGTCTTAAGATGTTAACAAAGAATATCGCATCTGAATATGGTGAATTCAACATTCAGTGTAATGGTATTGGACCTGGATACATCGCTACTCCTCAGACAGCTCCTCTTCGTGAAGATGGTCATCCATTCAACAACTTTATTATTTCTAAAACTCCAGCTGCTCGTTGGGGTGAGCCAGAAGATTTAGCTGGTCCATCTGTATTCTTAGCTTCTGATGCATCTGACTTCGTAAATGGTCATATCCTTTACGTAGACGGTGGTATCTTAGCATACATCGGAAAACAGCCTAAGTAATAGAATAATACAATAGAAACTTTGAAAGTCTCTATATAATTAATAGGTAAGAGAATTTCCTATATAATAAAAAAGTGTAACAGCATGCTGTTACACTTTTTTATTTATATTGAAATTGAGCTAAATTACCCAAGCAAGTAAAAGTATACTACGCAAGTTTCCTTGTCAAAAATTATACCCTCCTAGGGAAGCATACTCATCCTGTGGATTGGAAGACGAAAAAAGAATTATTATCAAAATTGATAATACACTCCAAACCTTCTAGCCAAGAAATTGCATGGAGTATCTGCATTCAAAATGCTCACCTTTATCAAGTTCATTTATATACTCTTTCTCACTCAAATCTCCATCAAACTCTTCCGCATCACATCTTCCGTACCATGGTTCTATACATACAAATGGTGCATTTTTTCCAGCAGGTGACCATATTCCAAACAAAGGAGCGTCAAATTTCATAATAATGTATGGCTGACCATCTGGTTTACAAATCGCAACTTCCTTAATACCACTATCTTCTATGATTAAAGCATCACGGTCAAATAATCCTTTTTCATATTTAAGAAACCCAAATTCCCCCTTCTTAACTAACGGAATTTGATAAGGAACATCCCGTTTCAAACCATTTTCAAAATTAATGACAGTATAAGTAATCGTACTGGTATTTGGAAAACGGAAAGAATAATCTTCCTGCGATGTACCTTCTATTAATGGGCAAAAAAATCCAGGATGTGCTCCGATTGCAAAATACATCTTCTCGTCCATATGATTATCAACACGATAGAAAGTCTTAATCGTATCCTCTTCTAACTCATAACCAATCCATAAAGTAAACTCAAAAGGATAGCACTTTATCGATTCTTCATCGGAGGATAGTTTGAACAATATTTTATTCTCTTCCTTTTCCTGTATTACAAATTCTTTGTCTCTTGCAAATCCATGCTGTTGCATCGGATAAGTAACTCCCTTATACTGATACTGTTTGCCTTTTTGTGTTCCCACAAATGGAAACAATATCGGCGCATGTCTATTCCAATATTTTGGATCCGCAGACCATAGATATTCTTGTTCCTCTATTTTCCCCAATACCATATTCTTTCTTTTCACCGAAATTAGTTCAGCTCCTTTGGTGTCAAAGGACGCTATCAATTGTGTATTCTCAAGATAAATTTTTGCCATTTCTTATCCCTTTCTTAACCTATATTTGACATGCCTGGATAAAAGCCCGAAAAATAAACTGTGATATCTTGTCTCCCTCGTATAATTCTTCTGGATGCCATTGAACCCCTAGAAAAAAAGGATAATCTCTCATCATCACTGCTTCGGTGTATCCGTCATTCGAATAACCAGCAATTTCTAAGCCCTTAGCAACTGTATGTATTACTTGATGATGATAACTGTTAACCATGATTTTTTCTGACTTTACTATATCATATAGTAGTGTATCTTTGCATACATTCACATAATGTGTTGGAACATCACCACGAGATTTTTGATAATGACCTACATTCGTAGTATTAGATTTCAAATGTTCTATGTCTTGATAGATATCTCCACCTAATGCAATGTTAAGAACTTGGAGACCACGACAAATTCCCAAAATCGGTTTCTTCAAAGCGAGTAGATAGGGAAGTAATTCAATCTCTAGTTGATCCCTTGCTGGTTGTATGATTCTGCATTCCCATGAAGAATCCTCCCCCCAGTAAAAAGGACTCACATCTGGTCCTCCTGGGTACAACACCCCATCTATCTCTGGTAAGAGAGCGACGATATCACTAATCTCTTGATACAAAGGGAGAAGGATAGGAATACCACCCTCTTTTTGAATTGCTTTTACATAGAACTCCTCTATCTTTATCCTTTTTGTTTCTACTTCATACTGCGGTAAGATACCAATAACGGGTTTCTTCACTTTTTATCCTGCCTATAATCAAACTTATTATATCATACGGGGTGTTTGTGTAAAGATGAACATTTTCTTACATTTTAAATTAAGGCTCTGTCACACTTATAGTTGAAATTTATTATATTTTTCTGCAGAGTATAATTAACTCTGCTCAATTGATATATATATTTAGCTCACTTTTAAAAGTCTTTATCTTCCAATATAATAAAATGCATCTTTTTGGTCTCTAAATTCATTTATGCCCAAATATTTCATACCTATTTTTTGAAGTACTCTTATGGATGCTGTATTTTCTGGTTCAGCCATTCCATAAATACCGGTAATGTTTGTTGTCTTGAATGCCTTCTTTATTAGTTCTTTTCCGATTTCAGTTGCGTATCCTTTATTCCAATGGCTAACACCGAGTTTCCATTCAATCTCAGGTTCGTTTTCCTTATATGGATTTAGTCCAGTTAATCCAATTATCCTGTTACTCACTTTTTCAATTATAGCACCATGAAAACAATCTAAGGTAACAAAATTTTTATCTATAAAGAATTGAATGTATTGTTCTGTCTTAAGTTTATCCCAAGGATGGTTTTTGTCTTTTGTATATTGATGAACTTGGGGATTTGACACAACTTGATATAATCCGTCTATATCGTTGATGATATATTGACGCACTAAAAGATTCTGAGTTTCAAAATAAATATGTATAAAATTACTCATTGTATTCTCCTCCGAATTTTTGTTTGCTACTGCGTTACTGTAAAATTGTTTGTTCATTGTTGCAAACAAATATGAATTAATTGTAATACAAATAATTCACCTAATACACCTTGTTACATAATTTTATCTTATAATGAAAAATACTTCAATCTAAACATTTATCAGGTATTGTTGGACGCATAGATAGTTGCCTGAGAAGAACACAGATTGTATTTTCAATTGCTTGTGGTTCTTGCCCATGATTGTATTATATGAAATATACAGAAACAAAGAAACATACCTAGGCAAGCACAACAATTGTTATGCTTCTACTCCGGTATGTTTCCTTTGTTACGTTTTATAAATCTTTACATAAATTCCTTCAGTTTAGATTACTTGTTATAGCGAACTTCTACGATATCTTTTCAAATCTTATTACTTCATCCACAAGAATTAATATGATATTCTTCTTACTTTCACTAATAACATTAACCAACCTCTTCCGAATTTGCATATTTTTCAGATTCTTCAATAACTTTCTGTTGGACATCGCTAGGAGCTTGTTCGTATCTTGCAAATTCGTATGAGTATTCGCCAATACCACCAGTCATGGAACGTAAATCCGTAGCATAACCAAAGGTCTCAGAAAGTGGTATATCAGCTACGATTTCCTGTTTTCCGTTATGAAGAGGGTTCATACCTAATACTCTGCCTCGTCTACGGTTTAAGTCACCCATAATATCTCCAGTAAATTTATCTGGTACTAAAACCTTTAAAGTAACAATAGGCTCGAGCAGGATTGGTGTTGCATCCATAACTCCTTGCTTAAAGGCTTGAATCGTTGCCATCTTAAATGCCATTTCCGAAGAATCAACAGGATGATAGGAACCATCTACTAAAGTAGCCTTTAAACCAACAACAGGATATCCTGCCAAAGGCCCCTTTAATACACTTTCTGCAATACCTTTTTCTACCGCTGGGAAGAAGTTCTTAGGAACAACTCCACCAAATACTTTTTCTTCAAACACATAAGGAAGTTCCATATCACCAGATGGTTCGAATTCAATATGAACATCTCCATATTGTCCATGACCACCGGATTGTTTTTTATATTTACCCTGTACACGTACCTTTTTACGAATCGTCTCACGATAAGGTACTCTTGGTTTCATAATTTCTATATCTACTTTGTAGCGTTGTAACATTTTACTTACTACTATTTCTAATTGCTGCTCTCCAATACCATATAATAGAGTCTGGCGATTTTCTTTGTCATTAACAACACGTAAGGTCAAATCTTCTTCCATTAACTTTTGCAGTGCTTGGGAAACCTTATCGTCATCTCCTTTGTTCTTCGTTCTGAACCTTTGATAAGCATATGGTACTGATAATTTCGGACGTGCATAAGCAATAGGAGTTGCTTTCGTTGATAGTGTATCACCGGTTACTGTATTGGATAACTTTCCAATGGCACCAATATCTCCTGCATACAGCTCCTTAACTTCAATTTGTTCTTTTCCGCGCAATACATAAAGTCTTGATAATTTTTCTTCAGTATCTTTATCAGCATTATAGATTACTGAATCTGACTTTAGTACCCCCGAACATATTTTAATCAATGAGAATTTACCAATAAATGGGTCTGCAATGGTTTTAAAAACATAGGCAGTCATTGGTTTGTTTGCATCGTAATCCGCTGCAAAGTTTTCCTCCGTTTTCGTATTTTCACCAGTAAGTACTCCCTTATTTGGCGAAGGAAAATACTTTTCAATTGCTTCAAGTATCATTCTGGTGCCCCTAGCATATAAACCAGAACCCATAAGTACTGGTACAATACTACAGTCAATCACACTACTACGAAGAGCAGTAGATATCTCTTGAGGAGTAAATTCTTCTCCTTCAAAATATTTTTCCATTAACTCTTCACTGGATTCTGCCACCGCGTCTAACAATGATTCACGGTATTTAGTTACATATTCCATAGAGTATTGTGGAATTTCGCATTCTACATAATCACTTAACTTTGTAAATCTACGACCTGCCATCTTTACAACATTAACAAAACCAACAAATTTTTCATTCTCACGTATTGGTGAGTGGAATGGTGCTATTTTCTTTCCATACAGTTCTTCTAATCGTTCTACTACTGCTCTAAAACTTGCATTATCATCATCCATATCTGTTACAAAGAACATTCTTGGAAGTTTATATTTTTCACAATAATCCCAAGCTTTCATTGTACCGATTTCAACGCCTGACTTTGCTGAAACAACAATTATTGCCGCATCGCATGCTAGTAATGCTTCTTCCACTTCACCTACAAAATCAAAATAACCTGGCGTGTCTAGTAAATTAATCTTCGTGTCTTCCCAGATTATCGGTACAACTGTAGTACTAATGGAAAAAAGTCGTTTATTTTCTTCCTTGTCATAGTCACTGATTGTATTACCTTCTTCGACCTTGCCTTGTCGGTTCGTAATTCCTGTTGTATAAGCGATAGCTTCCACTAAGGTTGTTTTACCACTACCACCGTGTCCTAACAATACAACATTACGAATCTTCTCATACTTGTAAGTCTCCATGTCTGTTGTCCTCCATTACTTTATAGTCAAACTGCCTTCCAATATAAGAATTGATTTATATCAGATCACATTTGCTGTATGGGATATAACCTATTCCCTCCTATATATTTTACCTAATTTTCAATAAACTTACAATAGTTTTATACATTTATCACAAATCTATTTTTTGAAGTTGATTAATTCTAAACAATATACATAAATCTATTAAATGTGACACTTTAAAATTATTTTTTCACAACTGTGAGACTTAGATAATTTTCTCCTTTTTATCCCTTATTATGGTATTTCAATATAAAAATTCTATAATTTCCGGATTATTACACACTTTAAAGCGTAACGCTTTAAAGTGTCATAGTATTGACATTAAAAATAAAATAAGGTACAATACAATTCAGATTTTGGTAAATACTATACGTATGTTAGGAGATAAAGTTATGATAATCGTTATGAAGCCAAATGCAAAAAAAGAGTCTATTGACAATATATTGAGACAGATTAAAGAAAAAGGACTTGATGCGCATATCTCGGCTGGAAAAGAAGTCACCATCATTGGTGTCATAGGAGATAAAAGTAAATTATCTTGCTGCAATCTTGAGATTGCAGAGGATGTTGATCATATTTTACCTGTAACTGAGACCTATAAGTTAGCAAACAAAAAATTTCATCCAGAACCATCTATTATTAAGGTTGGTAATACAACTATCGGTGGCGACGAACTTTGTGTAATGTCCGGTCCATGTGCAGTAGAAAGTGCACATCAGGTTCTTGAGACAGCGATTGCTATCAAAAAGTCAGGTGCGACCATCTTAAGAGGTGGTGCGTATAAGCCAAGAACTTCCCCATACTCATTCCAAGGTCTCGAGGAGGAAGGCTTAAAGTATATGAAGGAGGCAAGAGAAGCCACAGGTCTTGCAGTCGTTTGTGAGGTTACTAGTCTTGCTGCAATTGAAGCCGCAGTAAAATATGTTGATATGTTACAAATTGGAGCAAGAAATATGCAAAACTTCTATTTGCTAAAAGAAGCTGGTAAAACTGGTTTACCTGTTCTTTTAAAACGTGGTCTAGCTGCAACGATTGAAGATTGGCTAAACGCTTCCGAATACATTATTTCGGAAGGTAATCCAAATGTAGTCTTATGTGAACGTGGTATCAGAACCTTTGAAACTGCAACAAGAAATACACTAGATATTAGTGCAGTTCCTGTCATTAAACATAAGAGTCATCTACCAATTATTGTGGATCCAAGTCATGCAACTGGAGTTAGACGTTATATCGCTCCTCTTGCAAAATGTGCGATAGCTGCAGGAGCTGATGGATTGATGATTGAAACACATCCAGACCCAGCTACAGCGCTTTCTGATGGACCACAGTCATTAACCTTTGACCAATTCGATGAACTTATGAAGGAGTTACGTCCATACGCCGAACTGGCTGGAAAACGCTTCTAGGAAGGATTGAACGCATATGAAACATTTATGCATAGGATTTATAGGTCTTGGTTTGATTGGTGGTTCCATCGCCAAGGCCTTACGGGCTAATCATTTTCCTTGTACCATCGTAGCCTATGAAAAAGAAAATAGCATATCAACTGAATACTTACAGATTGCTTTATCCGATGGTACAATAGATAGCATAAGCCATAACTTGAGTGAAGATTTTTCTAATTGCGATGTTATCTTTTTGTGTGCACCAATTAGGGCAAACTTATCCTACCTGCCACAATTAAAGGCTTGTATCAAAGATACTTGCATCCTAACGGATGTAGGAAGTGTTAAATCAATCATGCATACTGCTATCGAGGATTTCGGATTAGATCGTCATTTTATTGGTGGACATCCAATGACTGGCTCTGAAAAAAGTGGCTATTTAAATTCTAGTGAGTTACTATTAGAAAATGCTTACTATATTCTTACTCCATCGGATAACGTAGCTAAAAAGCAAGTGATTACATTTACTAATATCGTAAAGCGAATCAATGCGATACCGATTGTTCTTGATCCAAAAGATCATGACAACATAACTGCTGATATCAGTCATGTTCCACACATTATTGCTGCGGAACTTGTTAATCTTGTCAGAGAGTCGGATGATCTAAGTGAAAAACGTAAATTATTAGCTGCCGGTGGTTTTAAGGATATCACAAGAATTGCTTCTTCCTCTCCATCCATGTGGCAAAATATTTGCCTTACGAATAAAGACAGTATTATACATAGTCTAAAAAAGTTTCAGAGCAATTTAGATCAAGTAATCACTGCTTTAGAAGAACAAGATTCTGAATATCTCTATCAGATTTTTGAGTCTGCTGGTATCTATCGTAATCAAATTCCAAATTCCAAAGGTATCATTCATCGTATTTTTGAATTATATATTGATATTACTGACGAACCAGGAGCAATTGCCATCATTGCTACCCTGCTTGGAAGCAATGGTGTTAGTATAAAAAATATCGGTATCATACACAACCGTGAATTTGAACAAGGTGTTCTACGTATTGAACTCTATTCAGAGGAAGCCTTATTAAAAGCAAAGAAATCCTTACAAACCCATAATTATGTGTTATATGAACGTTCTTAGGGATAGTTGTATTGAGATGATATCACAACTTATTTTTATAAAATCAGAAAGGAATTGGTATGAAATTTCATAAAGTGAAACAGATAAATGGTACCCTCACCGTGCCCGGTGATAAGTCTATCTCACACCGTGCAGTTATGTTTGGAGCTTTAGCAGAAGGAACTACAGAAGTTCATAATTTCTTAAATGGTGCCGACTGTCTCTCAACCATACAGTGTTTTCGACAACTAGGAATCAGTATAGAAGAAGACCCTGAAAAGCAAGTAATTCGAATTCACGGAAAGGGACTTCATGGTCTAACTCCATCCTCTACTATACTTGATGTAGGTAATAGTGGAACAACACTCCGTCTTATTTCTGGAATATTAAGTGGTCAAACATTTGAAAGCAATCTTACTGGGGATAGTTCTATACAAAAGCGACCAATGAATCGAGTTATTACACCGTTAAGTTTAATGAATGCTGATATAAAAACTGTTCTAGGCAACGGCTGTGCTCCACTATGCATTCATGGGTCCTATCAAAACGAAACAAAGTCTACCTTAAAGGGCATTCATTATCATTCCCCTATTGCTTCTGCTCAAGTGAAATCATCTATTCCATTAGCAGGTCTATATGCAGAAGGAGAAACTTCGGTTACTGAGCCTAATGTTTCGAGGAATCATACCGAACTTATGCTAAAAGAATTCGGTGCAAATCTAACCGTAAATGACAAAACAGTGACTATTCAACCAGAGCCAAAGTTAATTGCACAAAATGTTCATGTACCAGGAGACATCTCTTCTGCCGCTTATTTCCTTGCTGCTACTTGTATCCTCCCTAATTCTGAACTTGTTATAAATAATGTTGGTGTAAATCCGACACGTGATGGTATCATCGATGTCTTACTTGCGATGGGTGCTGATCTTACGAAAGAAGATTTAAAGAACCAAGAAGGTGAAGCAGTATGCAATCTAAGGGTTAGAAGCAGTAAACTTCATGGTACTGTGATTGAAGGAAGTATTATTCCACGTCTTATTGATGAGATACCCGTTATTGCTGTTGTTGCATGTTTTGCAGAAGGCGACACAATCATCAAGGACGCAGCTGAATTAAAAGTGAAAGAGTCCAATCGAATAGATGTTATGGTACAACAACTGAAACATATGGGTGCCAATGTTATCGCAACCGAAGATGGAATGATTATTCACGGAGGTCAGAATCTAACTGGTACTGTCATCGATAGCAAAGAAGATCATCGTATCGCAATGTCCTTCGCTATTGCAAGCCTAATGGCCGAAGGAGAAACGACTATTCAAGGTGCAGAATGTGTTAACATCTCCTATCCAGAATTTTATCAAGATTTGCATCGACTAACCTGTAATAATTAAAGAAATACATCACATATACTCAATCTGCATAGTGAGAGTTTCGTGCTTTGCATAAAGCGCATCACTCTGCAAATAAACTCACTATATACTTAACTGGCTAAATCCAACAAGTTAGGTACACATCAAGAGCTTTTCTGTCTGAATAATAAAAAGAATCTTAATTCTCTCTTGTGATAAGAAAGAATTAAGATTCTTTTTTATATTTATTCGGTCACACTAGGCTCTTGTGTTGGCTGTGTTGATTGTTGCTTGTTATAGTCATCTTCCATTAATAGCAATACAGACCGGAAGTAGCCTTTATCCATGTCCTCATTAAAGATGTCTCTTAAGAAGTTCTGAGGAATCACTGTCTTAACCTCTGCCAAGATGGTCTGATCATCCACATATTCTGTATTAATACGCTCTATGATAGCTGTTAACTTAGTATTCCACAAGTCCTTATCCACATAATCAAATATATCGGTCTTAGTTGTCGGATAATCGTCACGTAATAATTTTATTTCATAATCCCAAAATTCTGTATACGGATTAAGTCCTTTACTTGCTGAATCTGATTTTGCTACCGCTGCTCTAAGACTTTCTACAGTCCTACCGCGATCGTTTGTATTCAATTTACTGTCGATATTTTTGTTCACGTAAATTGTCACTTCTGTTACAATTAACAATAAAACAATAAGACCTATCAACCTGGCATACTTTTTCATATTACTTAGTCTCCTTATTTATATAGCCTATCTTTTCTCACGTTGCATTCAAAAGAATATTTGTCGTTTATGTAAATGCTTTCCACAAATGACTATACCCCTTTCAACGTTCCTCGTATGATCTAAGTTTGTAGCAGTTTTATGTTATTACATAACCTGTTACAAAAATCACACAAGAAGTTTCTCTCTATATTATACAATAAGACGACAAAATTTCCTATTAATATTTTATAAAATTATGAAAGCACTTACATCGGAGTAGATTCCTAATGAAGGTGCATCTTTAATTTTGATTATCAGAACACGTTCTTAGTTCTGATAATACTACTTTCTGATTATCAGAACACGATTTTAGTTCTGATAATACTGCTCTCTGATTATCAGAACACGCTTTTAGTTCTGATAATATGGAATAATCAAAAAACATCCACTATGTATGGTATCGCTTTTTAAAGAATTACTTTCTTTTATTACTTCTATATAATTTTGTATACTTTTATATTCCTCTGTATAATACTTCGTAGCAATAGACCAAAGAGTATCCCCTGCCTTAATTTCTACACTCTGAAAAGTTTTATAACTTACGGTATTCTGGTCTGCATACGCTATCTTCGTAGGAATAATAGAAATCAGATAAAATAAAATGATGACAACAAATAAAAAACCTACTGCCTTATGATTAAAGTGATATTTTATAAAACTTACAAATTCTTCTGAATAATTCCTAACACTACTTTCTCTCATAGCATCCTCCACAATAAACTAAATATGTAAATGGGTTCAATCTTTATATCGAACAAATGTTTTCGAACATATGTTTTCTTAATTATATCGAACATATATTCGTATGTCAATAGTTTATATAAAAACATTTGATAAAAGTCTTAAAAAATCGAACATAGGTTTTGCATTCTCTTTTTTATTGTGATATAATGGTATCAGTTGAGTTATTATATACCATATTTAGATTTCCTAGTTGATACTGACATTAGGAATAAAGATAGTTTCTATTTGTATTAAGAGATCAATATATTGTAAGTAATACGGTCAATCATAATCATTAATATTATCTATTACACTATGAGTTAGATGGAAGTACATAACCATGGCTTTCTGATATAAGGGATAAAGAATGGAGGTATCCAAATGGGATATGGGAAAATAAGTGCAAAGCAACAGGAAATACTTGACTATTTAAAGGCACAAATAATTAGCAGAGGTTATCCACCTGCAGTTCGGGAGATTTGTGAAGCCGTTAATTTAAAGTCTACTTCATCTGTTCATTCCCATCTTGAGACATTAGAAAAGAACGGTTACATAAGAAGAGACCCTTCAAAACCGAGAGCGATTGAAATCGTTGACGATGAATTTAATTTAACAAGAAGAGAATTAGTAAATGTACCTATCGTTGGTACCGTTACTGCTGGTCAGCCTATTTTAGCAGTGGAAAACATTGATGGATATTTTCCAATACCAACAGAGTATATGCCAAACGAACAATCCTTTATGTTAAAAGTAAAGGGCGACAGTATGATTAATGCCGGTATTTTTAATGGTGATCAAATACTTGTGAAAAAGCAGACAACAGCAGAAAATGGGGATTTTGTTGTTGCTTTAATTGATGATTCTGTTACAGTAAAGACTTTCTATAAAGAAAAAGGTTATTACCGCTTACAGCCAGAGAATGATTTTATGGATCCTATTATTGTTGAAGATGTGCAAATTCTTGGTATCGTAATCGGATTATTCCGTTTATTTTAAATCATATACACAATCTAATAGCAAACAAAAACAACTCGAGTTAATGATGTGGAGCAAAATTTGCTTCCTATCATTACTCGAGTTGTATTATTCATACAAGGATAAGTTCGCAAAGCGTACTTTTTCTTGTTTCCTTCATTAAGCTTCCTTAGAGATATCGAGAGATACATCTTTGCCATCTCTCCAAATACGCTCCAAATCATAGAATAAACGGTCTTCTTTCGAAAAGATATGAACGACAACATCGCCAAAATCCATCAATACCCAGCCTGAAGATTTAACACCTTCAATTCTCTTAGCTTGATAACCGTTCTTTGTTAACTCTTCATCTACAGCTCCTACCATAGCTTCTACTTGAGAAGGATTGTTACCATTTGCTATGACAAAATAATCTGCAATGACAGAAATGTTTCCGATTTCAATTACTTTAATATCTTCTGCCTTTTTATCCTCTAATGCTTTAAATGCAAGACGTACCATTTCCTTCGAAATATTTTCCATTCGTCATTCTCCTTATTCCAATTTCTAAATCTACTACTATTGTTATATATCAACTTATAACATTTACTTCCCTTTGTTGATTTTTACTTTATAATATTCCAGTGCATCAAATGACATTCTGTCAATCAAGCGATTATTAAACTTTAAGAATTGTAATGTATTATCTAGTGCATAATAAACCGATAAGTCGAGGTTCTTAAACGCCGTAGTTCGGATCATATCAAGTATAGGCTTTGTATTTTGCGTTCTATGAACCTCAATATAGTCAGACAGAAATATATTTTTCTCCAAAAATGTCATAGCTGGCTTTCCTGTCGTGTGATAAACAATCGATGATAAAATTTCTTCATCATGAATACCATATTTGGTTCTTGCATAATAAGCTCCTAATTTCCCATGCAATAGCATCGGACTATTTCGCTCACATTCTGAAACTTCAATCCCCGCCTTCTTACATTCTTCGAATGCTACCTCAAAAGGTATATATTTTGCGTTATCATGAAGTAAACCTGCAATCATAGATTTCTCAACATTTTCTCCATAACACATTGCAAGGGATGCAGCCATATAGGCAACCCCAACCGTATGCACATAACGCTTGGCTGGTAGTAACTGTTTCATCTGCTCTTCAATCTGCTCTACGAATTGATTCATCGCTTCCTTATCAATCGCTCCAACTTTAGAGATAGAACCCGTGTTGTATAATATAACTCCTAACGGTTTCTGGTAAAAAATATCGGATTGACTGTCCTTCCTTTACTCGTTCTCTTAGCATTCGTGATGATACTTCCATCATTGGCACTTGTAATAGGTCTATCTTCGCCTTATATTTCTCATTTAGTTCCATCATCTTCTTCACCAAGCGCTCATTGTCTTTATCATCCCGTTGTGCCGCTACGATATGAGCTTTTTCCATGACAATTTCTGGTCTTGACCATTTCTCAAGTCCAAATAAAGAATCCCCACCTATAATAAAATAAAATTCTGTATCAGGAAACTTCTTTGATAACTCAAGTAACGTATCCGCGGTATACGTATTCCCTTCTCTATGGAACTCCATATCAGACACAGAAAAATGTGAATTATCACTAATTGCTAATTCAATCATATGAAATCGATGCTCTTCTTCAACTAACTCCGATAATGGTTTATACGCTGGTCGCTTCGAAGGCAGAAATACTATTTCATCCAAATGATACTGCTCATAAGCAGCTTCCGCAAGCAATAGATGAACAAAGTGGATAGGATTAAATGTACCACCCATAATACCAACTTTTCTCATAACCGATTCACTCCCACTACTTTGGCAATTCGATTTTCTTCTTTTCCTTTGACTCACGATATAATACTATTTTCTTACCGATGACCTGAACAACTTCTGAATGAGTACGCTCTGATAAAACAGAAGCGATTTCTCTTGGATCATCTAAACAGTTTTTTAACACTGATATCTTAATTAATTCTCTTTTCTCTAATGCCTCAAAGATACCAGTTGTTAGTTCAGGAGATATGCTCGCCTTACCAACTTGAAAAATTGGATCTATGTTCATTGCAAGACCCTTTAAATATGCTCTTTGTTTACTTGTCATACTTGACTCCATTCCATCATTTTTCCGCTATTTTTTCCTATGGTGCTATTTGTAGTAATCGAACTCAAGACCATACATACGGACTGTATCGCCTTCTTTAATTCCTAACTCCTCTAACTGATCTAAGATACCATTTTCCTTTAAGAACTTCTGGAAGAATTCGAATCCTTTTTCTGTATCTATGTTAGTATATCCAAGCATTCTTTCAATACGAGGACCTTCTACTACATAAACTTCTTCCGTTTCATCGTACTCAACTGTGTAAGGCTCATCCCACACTAGATTTTCTTCTGGGAAGTATTCTTTCTCAAATACAATTGGTGTATCATCAACTGTCTTTAATAAATCACTTACATAGAAAAGCAATTCCTTGACGCCTTTTCCGCTAACCGCAGAAATTGGAAATACCTTAATTCCCTTTGGTTCGAAAGCTTCTTTGATTTTATTTATTGCTTCCTCTTCCTCTTCGCCATATAAGACATCCATCTTATTTGCTGCAATAACCTGTGGTTTTAATAATAATCCTTCATTATAGGAGGATAATTCATGATTAATTTTCTCAATGTCATCCACCGGATCTCTACCCTCGGTTGATGCAGCATCTACAAGATGTATGATTACTCTTGTTCGTTCAATGTGTTTTAAGAACTCATGTCCTAAACCAATTCCCTCGGAAGCGCCCTCAATTAATCCAGGAATATCGGCAATAACAAAACCATCTGCACCATCTAAATCTACAACGCCAAGATTAGGATTTAATGTTGTGAAATGATAGTTTGCAATCTTTGGTTTTGCGTTAGTAACACGTGATAAAAATGTAGATTTTCCTACGTTCGGGAATCCTACTAAGCCAACGTCTGCGATTACTTTAAGCTCTAACGTAACATTTAGCTCCATTGCCTTTTGTCCTGGCTGAGCATATTTTGGTACCTGCATTGTTGGAGTTGCATAATGCTGATTACCCTTACCGCCACGACCACCGCGAAGGATTACCTCTCTACGATTTTCATGCGACATATCAGTGATAACTTTACCTGTTTCTGTTTCTTTAATAATGGTACCTTCTGGAACCTTGATGATTAAATCCTCTCCATCTTTACCAGAACAACGTTTTTTTTGACCGTTTTCACCATCACAAGCACAATACTTTCTCTTCAAACGGAAGTCACCAAGAGTATTTAACCCTTCATCAACTTCGAATATTACGTTTCCGCCCTTACCGCCGTCTCCTCCATCAGGACCGCCAGCAGGTACAAAGATTTCACGACGGAAGGAAACATGTCCATCGCCACCTTTTCCGGAGCGTATAAAAATTTTTGCACTATCTGCGAACATTATAACCTCAATTCTGGCGCTTTAGCGCCCATCTATACCAACAAGAAGAATTGGCAGCCAATTCACTTGTCATGAATAATAACCTGAAAGAGAGCCTGTGCCCTTTATCAAAACACAAACCTCAAAATTAATCTATATGAAACTAAATATAATAACTTTAGTATTTCACTCTAGTCATTTTTCATCAATGGAAATTCTTCTCTATTTAGCATGGAAGAAAAGGGCTGTTTCAAAATGAAACCTCTTGCAAACATACGACGTGCGTTTGTTTGTCACAATAGAAAGAAATTCTTAACTCTCTACTATGAAGAAAAAGACTCATTTTGAAACAGCCCTCTAGTGTATCGTTGTACTAAATTATAACGATTAATACAAGATGAAGCGGTAAGCCGTTTCTCTTGTTCAAATTATTTAGCTTCTACTGGGTAAACACTAGCTTGTTTCTTGTCTCTACCCTTTCTTTCAAACTTAAGAACACCGTCTACTAAAGCAAATAATGTATCATCTCCACCGCGTCCTACATTAACGCCTGGATGAATCTTAGTACCACGTTGTCTGTAAAGAATGTTTCCAGCTAATACCAACTGACCGTCAGCTCTCTTAGCACCAAGTCTCTTGGACTCTGAATCTCTACCGTTCTTAGTAGAACCAACACCCTTTTTATGAGCGAAAAATTGAAGGTTCATCTTTAACATGACCTACACCTCCTTATATGATAGGTTAGGATACCATCACACCTGCTACTGTATCCGTTTATCGATTTTAATATAATCACGTCCAAATCCTTCTTCAATACCTTGAAGTCCTAATAGTAAAGAGGATAATAATACCTCCGTACGATCAGATAGATTTGAGACTACCTTAAATTCAATTAAACCGCTTTTTTCATCCTCTTTATATTCAAAAGTATCCGAAGTAAACTGTTCAATGGAATTAATGGTATTTATCACAAGTATCGAAACCGCAGAACAAACAATATCCTGACCAGACTCTGCATAACCTGCATGCCCTTTACATCGAAACCCATTGATTTTACCATCTTTATTCTGATGAATTGATACTTTAATCATATCAACCTCTCATCGATGATTAAGCGTTGATCTTGTCAATCTTAACCTTAGTATAAGACTGTCTGTGACCATTCTTCTTGTGGTATCCGGACTTTCTCTTATATCTGTAAACGATGACTTTCTTATTCTTGCCTTCTTCTACAACTGTTGCAGAAACACTAGCTCCAGCTACAGTAGGATTTCCTACTACAACCTGTCCGTTGTTTAAAACAAGAACTTGGTCAAAAGATACAGTTGCTCCAGCTTCTACACCAAGCTTTTCTACTTTAATGATATCGCCTTCGGCTACTTTGTACTGTTTACCACCTGTTGCTATAATTGCGTACATATGGCACCTCCCATTATCATTACTCGCCAACTATGGTGTCTACCTAAAAATAAGCAGAACTTGAACCTCGTTGTGCGGCACACTAAAGAAGTTTAGCATAACTAACAGCGATTGTCAATAAGAAAATACTCATTTCTACAAGATTAGCCACTTATATCGAATCACTGGAAATGAACTAATTCTTTTCTTACAATTGCCAAAATAATTAACTTTATACATCACAATAGTTTTCTGCAACTTTTCTTAAATTCGTGGACAAATGAAATGTTTTCACTTACAATACTTATCAGAAAAATAATAAAATTGAAGTTGTTTCATTTCGTTAATAAAAATATTAAGATATATTTCAATATAGAAATATTGTAATGTAAAAATAAAAACAATTCCCACACGGGTATTTGTACCTGCATCGTCCTCGGCACAGAATATCAGATTGCCTACTGAGCGGGCTTGTTTGGATAGTGTGAAAAATCAAGATTTTTACACATGAATTTGTACTGTCCCCAAAATTTGCGGGATTGCGTACAGAATGGAGGATTTATATGGAAATTATACTAAATGATAAGTCTATCAGTTTTCAAATACAATACACAAAAGCTAGCAAGTTTAACCTTGATTTTTCACCGGAAGGTCTAATCACTTTAAAAGCTCCAAAAAAATCGACATTAGAAGAAATCAATGCCTTTATGAAATCCAATTCAAAGGCTATATTAAAATTTGAAGAAAGAATGAGTAATCGCACTTATCTTTCCAGTGTGAAAACATATGAAAGTGACGAAAACTTTTTATTTCTTGGTAAAGTTCACAAACTATCTGATCTTTTATCTGAGCTTCCTGCGACTCCTGCGACAGAGGATGAAGCACAAGAAGCTCTTAAAAAATTTTACACAGCGAAAACCAAGGAGATTATTACAGAACGTCTTGCTATCTACGAGCCAATCATTCAGGTAAAAGCAAAAAGCTTCACTATTGTAGATTCTCCAGCTACCTGGGGGACCTGTAACTCAAAGAAACAACTGACCTTTAACTACAAGTTATCCATGGCCAGACTAAGTGCGATTGATTATGTTGTAATTCATGAGCTTTGTCATATCATGCATTTAAATCATGACCGGTCTTTTTGGCGAAAAGTTGGTATGTATGATAAGGACTATAAAATGCACCAGGATTACTTAGCACGATTTGGAGCATTCATGACTATTTAATTAACTCCTGATGAGGTTAATCATTTGTTTTACTGAATCTTCACTTAACTAAGTACTCGATTCTCTAGAATTGCCAAGTTTCTTCGATTGATTTTAGCATATTCGTTAATTTCACACGCAGTTCCGTCATCCATTCTGGTTCACTCGTAAAAGAATCACTTAGGCAATGATGAATCCTCACATAGGAATACAAATTTATGAAGCGTCTCATCAAATGCATATTATTTTTTGTCTCCTCTAATATTGGAAATTCGGCTTGATATCCTTCGTAAAATGCTATTTTTGCTTGTTCAGCCTCAAGTTCGCTATTTTCTTCAGATACTGATTCAAAAAATTGTTCTATGTCTGTAGAATACCAGTGATACATTCCATCATCAAAATCGATAACTGAGCAGGTATTTGTTTTTTCATCATAAAATACATTATCTAGTTCAAAATCATAATGAATAAGGCCATAGGTTATTTGAGTTTTTGGTAGCTTTGCAAGTTCAACTCTTAGGTTAGCTAACTCTATCTTTGCTTTATTAGAGCAATGATAGAAGGTTAACATCGTCTCTATTTCATTTAGAACATCCTCATGAGTCCACTTTTTTATGATAGTTTTATATTCGGATGATAGTCTGTGCATTCTTCCCATTGTTTTTCCACATTCACAATACATTTTCTCCGAGAATTCTAAAGCTTCCACTTGTTTCCCTGATACCTTCTCAAAAACGGTAGCATAATACTCTCCCCACTTTGTATTGACCGTCCTAATAAATTCCCCATTCTTTGAAGGAACCGGGCATAGGGCTTTAAAATCGTGTTTTCTTAAATATTGTATAAATTCTATTTCCCCATAAATATTCTCTTTCCGCTTTTCATCAGTTGGAGCAATTCTTATAAAACGGACTTGTTTCTTATAACAAAAAGGATAAATAGCATTGGAGGAAATACGAAAATAAGATAACATCTCATCCAAATTCTCCTCATCATACTCCCAGTTTTTTAATAGATCTTTTGCTAACTCATAATTTTCAATCAAATGTCTCATTTTTAACATAGAATCTTTACCTTTCTTTCAATAATATAAAAACAAGTTGATTACAATAACCATATGAAATAATTTCAATGCTCAATCAGTAGGAAATTTATCTTTTGTTATAATTCGGTAAAAAAGGCTACAAAAAAAACACCCCCATTCGAGTGTTCTGCAAATTTTAATAGGTAATTGCCTACTAAGTTCAGAATAACGAAAGGATACATTTGTATTTAAATATTAACTACGGATCACCATACTGTTCAATTTATTAACACCCCTTTCGTATTTATAATATTATTATTATAAAACATCTGGTAAATCATGTCAATCTAATTATGCTACTCGGGCCATATATTATATGAATCTTCAACTATTTAGATTTTGCTACAAAAAAACTAGCAACAAAAAAAGTACGCTTCTCGCGTACTTTTCTCTATCATGTATAATACAAAGAATTATAATTCATTTGTTTACTAATAGATTCTTTGATATTATGTTATCTTTTTTATTCTTGTTTTTATTTCCTTTTAAATCCCTTTTTAAATAACATATTCTCATATACTACGAATCCAACTAAGACAACAACAATAGTTACAAACAATTTTCGCTTTTTGTTCTTCATAAGCTCTCTCCTATTTGATTTATTCCTCATGCAACCTACAATTAAGTATAAAGCATATTATTTATTCAAACCATCGATATGACTTACAAAGAACTCTCTAACCTTACATTTTTGTAATCTAGACTTCTTAAGGTCTTTCATGTAACTAAAGTTTACTCTACATTATTTACTAAAGAATCCAATTCCACATGCACCTGGCCCTACATGAACACCAATTGTACTACCAATGGCAATCTTAGTAATATCTTGTTTTTTTAGATTCTCTTTTATATATATATCAAAGTTCTGTGTTAAATTAATATCGCCAGTATATCCTATGACATATGGAAACTCCATATCGATGCCATTCGCTTCTTCTACCAACTCTGTCATTTTCTTATATGCACCTTGTATTCCTCTGGACTTAGCAGCAACCTCAACGATACCGTCTTTCACTTCTATTATAGGTTTGATATTAAGTAATGTTCCTGCAAGGGCTGCAGATGCTGATAACCGTCCACCCTTTTTTAAATATTTTAACGTATCCACTAGAGCAAATATTCTGACTTTTTGTTTTTTATTTTCTAACTCTTCAGCGATTTGTTTCGCAGATAATCCTCTCTCTCTGAGTGTTTTAGCATATTGAACTAGACAATTTAAACCTAGGGTTGCAGTAAGACTGTCAACAAGATAGATTTCGTCATATTCACACATATCCTTTGCAATGCTAGCACTTTGATAGGTTCCACTTAATTTACTAGAGAGTGTAATAACAACTGCACTACTCCCCTCTTCCTTACAACGGTTAAAATGAGTTAAGAATTCCTCTGGAGATGGTTGACTTGATGTTGGTAATTCTTCTGTAGTCGCTAGTCTTTGGTAAAACTCCTCAGTTGAAATTGTAACACCATCAAGGTATTCCTCTACACCAAATAAATTATGTAGAGGTACTACAATCAAGTCTTCTCTTTCTGCTTGCGCTTGTGTTATATCGGATGTTGAATCAGTTATAATGTGTAACATAGGGAATTCCTCCTACTACTTAAGTTTTTTAAAGAATCGATGCAATGTTCCTAATGCCAGAGTAAGTGCTGCGATCTCCGCTTCATTTAACTGTTCTGAAACGTTTGCGATCAATTTCTTGTGAAATTCTAGATGTTCTTGATAAGCATCTTTCGCTATCTCTGTAGTACATACATATACCTTACGCTTATCACTTTGTGCGCGATTTCTTATGAGATATCCTTTTTGCTCTAATGTTTTTACAGCAATAGTTAAGCTACTCGCTGTTATCATTAGCCTTTCTGATAACTCCTTCATCGTATTTTTATCTTCTCCCTCACTGTTATACACTGCTTCTATGACATGCATCTCATTTACAGATAATACTTTATGTTTTCCTTTCGCTAAGGAACCTTCTTCTAGTCTTAATATGTCATTAAATATCGTGACAAAAAAATCATTTAACTGCACCTCGTAGACATTCAACTTGGTTACCTCCATTTACTTTGAACTTCAAACTATTTCGAATTATAACAGCAGTTTTCAAATTCGTCAAGATATTTTGAAGTTCAAAGTATTTTCTCATTTTATAGTTCATAGTAATTTTCATTTTATAGTTCATAGTATTTTTCATTTTATAGTTCATAGTATTTTCCATTTTATAGTTCACAGTTACTTCAAAAAAGCTCGTCATTGTATGCATATGTCTATCCTTAGCAAATTGTAAATGTAAAGTGGAAAATCGTCGAGAAATATGGTAATATGAAATCTCAAAAGACAAAGAAGTTTAATTGATCTTGCTAATCTGATTTTTATTTGCAATTATTGCAAGGTAATTGATATTCAGCTGTGTTATCATTTTACAGAAAGGAGGTTTGCATATGAAATGGCTTGATGACATGAATCGTGCTATGGACTATATCGAAAATAGTTTGCAAGGGAAGACGGATTATGAAAAAATCGCACAAGTTGCTTGTTGCTCTGTGTATCACTTTCAAAGAATGTTCACGTTTATGACCGATATTACGTTATCTGAATACATCCGTAGAAGAAAAATGACGATGGCAGCTTTTGAGCTACAAAATAGCGATGTAAAAATCATAGACTTAGCATTAAATTATGGTTATGAATCTCCCGAAGCATTTACCAGAGCGTTTCAAACTTTACATGGCGTTACTCCTACAGCGGCGCGCAGCATGGGAGCAAATATAAAAGCATTTCCGCGCATTTCCTTTCAAATTTCTGTAAAAGGAGTAAGTGAAATGAATTATAAAATTGTAGAAAAAGAAGCATTTCAAGTTTATGGTATTGAGGGGATTTTCGATACGAAAGAAGGTCAAAACTTAAAAGAAATCCCTGAATTTTGGCTTAAGAACATGAAGAATGGTGCATTCGACAATCTTATAAAATCTGCTGGATATCCGAGTATAGTAAATGCAGTGTGCTGTTACCGTAATATGGAAGGAACTACTTTTCCGTATATGTTATGTGTAATGAAAACACCGCTGAGCAACACAGCAGATTATACAGTAGTTGATATACCAAAAGCCACCTGGGCGATATTTGTGAATGAACTTCATGATATTGAGGACACTTCAAATGCGATTCAAAGTCTAATCTCTCGTGTTTACACTGATTGGTTACCAACAGCAAACTATGAGATCGTTGAGGGCTATGATTTTGAAATGTATTATTCTGATTCTAACGGAAAGTGCTATGAAGAAACATGGGTAAGAGTTGTTCCTAAGAAATAGACCAATCGCAAAATTAACATAACTATTAAGAGGGTGAAAGCAATGGATGCTTTTACCCTCTCTCTTAATTAATTCAGTTTTATTATCTACTTATTCTACTTATACCTCGCATGATATTAGCAAATAGCATTTATTTTTATTGCTTTTTATCACTTGGTTTAAGAAAAGAATTAATAATTTCTTTCGTTTCTTCTAAATCTTTGATTTCTAAAACAGATTTGTAATTTTTCCCACTTGGTACTTTTAAATCTCTATAATTCCTATCTAATGGTATTCTTAAAGTTTCTATATTATCCAGGTTTAAGTCCATCCCGATGGTTAGGTACTCTTTAAAATCACTTTTTACTATGTCTGTTGTTATATATACTGTAGACAATATTTCATCTAATTTTAATGCTAGGCTTATCATATTTTTCGATTTTAATTTATTTATTATGCTTTGTAATACTTTTCGCTGTCTTTGAGTTCTGCCAAAATCATTACTTTCGGTTCCAGTGGAAACTCTTCTAACTCTACAGTATCCTAAGACTTGGTTACCATTCATCAACTGTTCCCCTTCTACAACATTTCTATTAACTGGCTTCGAAATATAATTGTGAACATTCAAATACTCCGCTTCCTTTTTCGTAAGAGTTACATTAACTCCCCCTAATAAGTCAACAATTTGCTCAAATTCCTCAAAATTCACAAGCAAATATCCATCTAAAGATATTCCAAAATTTGAATATATCGTATCATATAATAATTGTATTCCACCTTTCGCATAAACGGAATTTAATCTATCTTTGTCATGACCCTTAATATCAATGTACAAATCTCTCATGATAGAAAGGAGCTTTAAAGTATTATCCTTTGTATTTAT
>NZ_DAMADT010000024.1:0-6204 GCF_031997925.1 Lachnoclostridium sp.
GCAGAAAAGAAATGGAATGTGGCAGAAGAGAAATGGAATGTGGTTGCGGAAGAGAAATGGAACGTGGTTGTAAGAAAGAGATGGAATGTTGCAGAAGAGAAATGGAATGTGGCTGCATGAAAGAATTGAGCTGTGAAAAGGAAGTTCGCTGTGAGTGTGAAATGACACCAAGTTGCGGCTGTCAACAAAATATAGGTTGCGGTTGTGAAATGGAACGAGGCTGCGGATATGAGATAGAGAGAAACCGTAGATGTATGGATATGAACTGTGGTTGTATGGAAAGCTGTACTTCCTGTCTATCCCATGAAGAGTTTAACTGTTTATTGCATCAACTGTTACAATACGAAGAAGGAGCAGATGTAGAGTTTTGTAAAGCGAAAAAGGACTTAGAAGAGGCAATAGCACGTCTTCAATGTGGAGTTGGATGCAATACCAAAATTCATGAGTTATATTGTATGATTAACGAATGGTTAGATTGCTATGAGATGGAGAACTGCCAATGCAGCTGTAATAGCAATTGTAGAGAAATGAGATGTGAATTACACGAGATGGTAAAAGAAATTCATAATTTACAAAATGAAAGTTGTTGTCATGCATTTGCTGCATGTCAATCATTAGCAGAAGCTAAGAAATTAACCGAATGTATGCTAGCTTTTAGAGAAAAAGTAATGAGAAATTGTTATCCTAGACAATGCTAGTAATCTGATATTATATAACAATTTAGCATAGTATATGCCATTTTATAGGCTCTGCATCAAGTCTTGTGTACTAGATGCAGAGCTATTTTTATATAAAATGACAGAATACTTTATGAAATTTTACGTAATACTATACTTAGTGTGATAAAATCACGCATACGGGATGTCATGTCCTAACAGATAAATGTGAGTTTAAATATAGCTCATAACGTTAATGACTAATCAAATGTGATTTTTCATAAGAAAGAGAGGAATAGAAATATGGTTAAGAACGAAAGCATCGGTTGTACTATTAATAACTGTAAATTCCATGCTCAGGCTGAAAACTACTGTACACTTAATCAGATTATGGTAGGTACTCATGAAGAAAATCCTACAGAAAAAGAATGTACCGACTGTGATTCTTTCGAATACAAAGCTGAATAATAGGTAGTTTAGTAGCGAATCAATAGTGCTTCTAAAAAGAACAACTCGGCCTTCTAATATAGGATTCAAGTTGTTCTTTTTTTATTAAATATTGTTTTTTCATTAATTATTATTATTTTGTAGATTCGTTGTTTCTTCAGTCACAGACTTATAAAAATCATTTAATTTTTCGTCAGACTTTAATGCAGCGATGAATTTGTTATTCACTGCTGTAATCATTTCTTGAACCTCTTCATGTTCATTTAAGGTATTAAAGTATTCGGCTGTTTTTGGATATAATTTATCGAAGTATAATTTTGGTTCACCATCGATATATTTAATGAAAAATCGATCAATCGAAGGTGCACATGTATCAATGGAATTGATATGCAAATCATATTCTACATAAGCTACTAAATCAATAGCTTCATTTCCTTTTGCAACATGAACTATAATATTATCATAAGACTCCACATACTCAACTTTACGTGCAGTGACATTAACATCCATAGGCTTAGAATCCACAGCGATAGATTCATAGAGTTTTTTATCTAGATTAAGCTGAGATTGATAGTATTTTTTGATTAAATCATCAATTTTTTTGTCATTATTGATCTTTAAGAAAGTACTTTCCTCTGGAACCGGAGTAAGTTCCTGTTCCGTATAACTATCGATAGCTTGGCCTTCTTGTGAACGATCCTCAGAAACAGAAGTACTCACTTCCTGGTCTTGATTTTCTTGTTCTTTCTTCGGACTTTTTGATAAGTTCATTGCAGTAGTAACCGCTAAAATCGTAGTTAATGTGAGTGCTGTAAGTGTAATGTATAGTTTTTGATTTTTCTTCATGGATTTCTCCTTTTCCTGTGCTTTAGATTGGAACTGCTAAACGTAGTTTAATCTCACGATTCTAAGCATTTTGAATCGTGAGACTTTCAGTATTTCATGACAAGGAAAGTTTGCGTTGCATACTTTTCTTGGTGTAATTGTAGAGATGAAGCTTAGATATTTATGTTCTTACCTTATTTAGTTTATAACCCTTCTTGCATACAGTGGAGTTCTGTAATTCCAGCGGTTTGTTTTAATACCGTCCTTATAATTACTTGCATGAACAACACGTCCATCTCCAGTATAAAGTGCAACGTGATTTACCCGACCACTGCTATCTCCGTAAAACAAAAGATCTCCTGCTTGTAAATTACTATAGCTTGGAGTAATGGAACGTCCTGCACCTCTTGCTTGTTCACGAGACGTTCTTGGTAGGCTATAACCATAATTTTTATAAACCGATAGTACGAATCCGGAACAATCTGCTCCATTGGTTAGCCTAGTACCACCCCAACTATATGGGTTACCGACAAACTGAAGAGCGAAGTTTGCAATTTTGCTACCAAGACTTGTATTTTGGGAGGAACCTGTACTGGTAGAATTTGAACTTCCTGAGTTTGAGGAACTAGAGGATGAAGAGTTTGAAGAATTACTTGAACTAGAAGAATTACTTGAACTAGAAGAAGTATTTCCAGTAGAATAATTTGGGCGCTGAGCTTGCGAAATTGCTTCTTGTCTTGCGGCTTCTTTTGCTTCCTCTTCTTCTTTGCTGATAGCCTTTTTATATTGGTAGACTACATCAACATAATCCTTGTGCACAAAACCAGTTTCTTTAACTCCATTGTTTTCATTTATGAGGATTTCAAACCAATCATCATATTCTTTAACAATTTCTTTTTGGTCTTGCTCTCCAAGTTGTACTTTAATCTTAGCATCTTTGCTCATGCTTTCACGAACATTTAATGTTACGCAAGTAGCCTTTATCTTTTTTGTAATTGTGTCATTCTCAAATTTAGCAGCTCCTTGGTCATCATAAACTAAGTAATCATTTAGGATATAACCTTCCACGCTACCAGATTTGATTTTTGTCCAGTGTTGTCCTTTTACTAATACTTGAGCCATGGCTCCACGGTATAATTTTCCTACAATTTCAGAATCAGTATTCCAACTGCTTCGTATGTTCACATAGTCTTCTGCATTTGAAAATGCTAAACCTTCAAATGGTGAAACACGTTCTAATGCTTCTAGACGTTCACCTTCAACAAGAATCGGTGTTGTTATGTTTGATATGGATATGCCAGATTCTGATAATCGTTCGTTATAATAGCTTTCTACTGCAAGGCCCATGCCACCGATGGAAGTTTCATTTGCTGTTGCAGCATTTGCTTTTACTATACTCAAGTTCATTCCTGCTACGAAAATAGATGTTGTCATAGCGATCCTTAGTGCTCCGGTTAATTTCATAAGTACCTCCAGTAAATATTACGTTTGTTAAATAATTATTACATAATTGTTACATACTATATTACATTTGGTTGTTCCAAAAATCAACAGGTATTAATTTCTAAGGATGGTATACATAGTTAAACCCTATGTTTTCTACCATTTTTATAAAGTAATAAAAAACGTTCCATGCCACCTATAAAGTGTCAGGAACGTTTTTTTATTGGTCCTATCATGTTGGGTATGTTAAAAGATAATTCACTACTTCAATATTTTTAATTCATGTTTAGGAAGAGTTTGCGAGACAAGCTTTTTATCCCATTATGATATTAAATTCTTACTTAATTAATACTAAGAAGGTATTTTAAAGCAGCTATCTAAGGAGTTTTTAAACTTCCGAATCTGAGATTGTAACAGATTCGTAGATTCATAAAGTGATATTTTTTGTTTATAGCTATCCTCTAAATTACGGAAGAGAAGCTCTTTATAATTTGGGATTGGCTCAGTGTAATCTGATTCTTTAGCTTCTAACAACAAGGAGTAGCAGGAAATTAGGAATTCATCATTAAGCTGTTTTTGATAGGAGCGTATGGTGGGTATAATTTCATTTACACTAAGGTACAATCTTTGTGAGAAATTTTCTATATGTAATCCAGTTTGATTTATTACGAGCAAACTGATAATAGGAATATCTTCGCTTTTCAGATTCTCTTCTAGATATTGTTCTAACAGTAAGAGTTTTTCGTTATGATGGGAAAGAAAAGAGTCATCGTAAGGTAGGAAGGCAGGCTTGGAGAAATCGGTTACATTATGAACCCATAGACTGCCATCTTTTTCTATAAGTAGACTTGTATCCTCAGGAAGTTCAAAACAACATTGTTCAATGAAAAAAATACCCTGCTTGGATAAAATAATATGATCAAATGATACTTCTTTTCCATACAGATTTAATCGTAACTGTGGTAAATGCGTTATCTTATTACCAAACAATGATAATACTTCGACTAGTCTATCTTTATTTTCTTTCTTCTGAATTAAAGCTTCACAATCATGATAAAGTTGGTCAATGCGTAGCTTAATCAGTTTTCGGTTTTCGATAAGTTCATTTAGTGGTAGTTCAAACTCCGTTTCATAGCGTTGTGATAATTCAAAGAATGTCTTGCTTTCTATTTTACATTGTCTATAGAGCAGCTTAATGTTTTCAAATTGCTCGACAGTTTCAGAAAGTAATTCTTGTTCAAGGTATCCGTCCATAGCACTATTTTGATCTTTCCAGCGGGTTAACTTATCTTTCATATAAGCATAATATATCAAACTCTCTTCCTGTGTTAAAAATAGTGTTTGATCATTCGAGGTTAATTTTTCAGAGAGTGTGTGAAGAAGTGTTTTGTTTTCTCCGTAGACATTTAAATCATGAAAAATGTCCTCTGCATCCATTGTTATCTTTGGTTCATTTGCAATTGCGAGCAAACTTTGCGAGACTTTATCCTGTTCACTGTCAAGCATAGTTAAAAATTCCTGTGATAAGAGATATCCGTTTTCTAATTTATTTATGAATTGGATGATCGGTAATATATCTTTCTTTTCATAGAAATCTCTGTAGTGGGCTACTTTTATATTGTTTAAGATAATCGCAACAATATGTAAAAACGCGCGTAAGAGTAGTAATGCTACCGTTGTACTTATTAAGAATGTTAGATATAGTATGTTAATTTTTCCTAATGTAATGTTGGTTAGTAGCTTCGTAATATTGGACAACTTATTCTCGTACCATCTTGGATTATTTAAAAAACTAATGTAGACCGTAACTTTTACAATAAGAGAAATAGCCTCTGAAATTAGGTGAATTCCTTTAACTTGAATCTGTTGATATCGCATTTTCCAAAGCTTATAAGCTAGATTGCATTTGATTAGTAAATACGGTAATAAAAAGGATATAGAGATTCCATAAGTTAAGATTAAGTTGGTATTTTCAAGGTAACGATTCGCGAAGAGTGTATATAGTAAAATAGTTGGTAAGATATTAATTAGATAAATAAGTATTGTGGAAATCGTATTATAAAATATTTTTCTTAAGTTTAAAAGCAAAGTCTCATAGGTGATTTTCTCTTTCGATTGATTGCAGGAATAACACAATCCTTGTGATTGTAAGATGTGGTTTTTATGGCATTTATTACAAATTGAATCTGTCACTTTAACCCCTCCCTTAAAATACGCCATAGACAAATAATGTTATATTCGGTATATTAATTATACTTAATACTATTATACAATAGCAAAAAAACAATGTCATGTAAAATATTTCTAATTTTAAATAAAGAGAGATAGTCAACGTATTCTTGTTCTTATATTTTAAAGTTAAGAGATGGTGAACATATTCTTGTTTTTATTATAGAAAGGAAAGGTTATGAACATTCAGATATTTGGTAAATCAAAATGTTTTGATACAAAAAAGGCAGAGAGATATTTTAAAGAGAGGGGAGTAAAATTTCAATCGATTGATTTATTAAGTAAAGGCTTAAGCAAGGGCGAATTTCTTAGTGTATCTAACGCTCTTGGTAATTTTGAGGCTCTGATTGATAAAACAGTCAAAGACTATTGCATGATTCAGTATCTCTCAACCGAGGATCAGATAGAAAAGCTTATGGAGATGCCTAAATATTATAAAACACCTATTGTCCGTAATGGTTCAAAGGCAACGATAGGTTTTTGTCCTGAAATCTGGAAAACATGGGAATGAAACGAAAAAATGGTGGAATGATATCATAGTGAAAAACATATGAAATATAGATTACTTTTACTAGAAAGGATGAATATGAAATAGAACTTCTGG
>NZ_DAMADT010000024.1:6214-18685 GCF_031997925.1 Lachnoclostridium sp.
CGCTTTGACGGGTATTTTATTTGTTGGAGTTGGAATCGGATTTAATGCGAAATCATTATTTGGAAATGATCCCGTTGCCTTACTATATGATGGTGTTAGAAATGCTTGTTCTTTACCAGTGTCACAGCTCGGGACGATATCTAATATAGTGAATATTTGTCTCATTATTTTGCTTTTTTTTATTGGTAGACATTATATAAATATTGGTACGGTAGTGTATATCCTACCGTTAGGTACATTTGTAAATCTTGGTACATTTTTATTCCCCAAGATATTTGTTACAAATACAGTGTTAAGTAGAGGAATTGGAACTTTTTTTGGCTGTCTATTCATCTATGTGGGTGTATCCATCTTTATCAGCGTAGATATCGGTTTAGATCCTTTCACCGGTCTGGTAATGGCGATTAGTGACCATCTTCCATGGGGGTTTGGAATAACCAAAATAGGCTTTGATTTTATTCTTATTGTAATTGGTTATTTACTAGGGGGGAAAGTGGGTGTGATTACCTTCATTACCGCTTTGTTAGCAGGACCAAGTATTCAATTTATTACAAAGCTATTGAAACGGTTATTACAAAATATAAAGTTATTATAATTTACAGGTAAGGCTAATGGAATAGCTCATTAGCCTTCTCATTTAATTGTTCGCATGATGTAAAATCACTTAAGTACCAGATATCATTAATGCATACATACGGTGATTGAATGGAAATAGTGAATTCTATGTTATCATTGCCTTGCAAAGTATATTGAACTAAACTCTCATCAAAAGACATAGGATTTGTAATCTTTTGATGGAGAGGAAGATGTTGTATTGTTGTTATGATCTGATTTAACTCATTCGTATCATGAATCTGTACAATATTCTCTGGCAGCAGGGACAATAAGGTGATGGATTTAATATCTAATACTTTAATTGTTGTTAAATTAACATCCTTTGTATGTGAACAGGAAGCTAAAAAAGCAGTAAACAAGAGGGTGAGTAATAATAGAGTCTTTTGTTTCATGTCATTAACAACCTTTCCTTTCCTTCATTCGAGCGCAAGTTAGCCGGATGTTATGTATATGGATAAACCGTCTCGCTTCTATCTATTAGACGATAACACTTGGAAAAAAGTTTCAATCCATAAATTAATTATGAATTAGTTAATTATTTAATTCGCTGAATACAAAACTAAATTTCGGTTTATTTCTCACATTACAACTTTGTAAGACTATAGTTTATACAAAAAAAGCTGTCCTAAAGTGAAGTTTAGGACAGCTTTAAAATATGAATTGTATTAATCTTGAAGTGACATTTTCTTTACCTGATCAAAGGCATTTTTCACCAAAGGCAGAGAAATTATTATTACGGTTGCAATTCCCTCAGCATAGATATAGGCTCCATTATAAGCCATAGAATATAAAAGTGGGTTCCAGCCTTCCCAAGCATAAGAGCCAAAGAAGATATATCCGGATAAGGTAGTAAATAACCATCTTCCTGTAATACCAACAAGGTAGCCTTTTAACAATCCATTCTTACTCTTATAGAAAAGACCAGATAACCCAAGGGCACCAAAGGCGAGAGGATAATCTAAAAGAATCTGTGCAGGATGATAGATATATGGTTTTATAACAAATTGTAGGATACCATATGCAACACCTACAATAATACTTGTCTTTGCACCATAGAGATAACCAATCAAACAGATAAAAAGCATACTAAATAAAGTTACGGAGCCACCAAATGGGAAAGAATATATTTCAAGATAAGAAGTCACAAGTGCTAATGCCATCGCAATGGCACAAAATACTAACTGCTGTGTAGGCATTTTCTTTGTATTTTTATTTTTTGCAAAGAAAGAAGCAAAAACTATTAAAGCAACAAGTAGAACAACTAATAAAATATAACTAAGTGTTGTTAAACTGTAGTTGCCATCAACGGATGTAACGAACAAATCACGCATAAAAAAAACCTCCTTACGGTCACTGTAATTGTGATTGCTTCGGAGGACGTTTGGTGCTTCCTTACGCCAGTACTAACTGGATCAAGTAATAAGGGTCAGTAGGTGTCTACTTCTCAGCCAATGCGGCTCCCCTAGCAATACAATAATAATTGTTTATTATATTAAGGAAAAGTTCGTGAACGTACTTTTCTTGTTTTTTATGTAATCAATGGAGTGCAAGGTAGAGTCATCGATTTTAGTATACACTCTAAAAGCATTTCCTCTTGATTCCATGGTTACTATAGCAAGTTATACGTCTAATGTCAAGTAGAAATGTAATTTCTCAGAAGTTTGTTTTTAGCTTCAAAGGAAAGGTAGGTGTGGCATGCAAAACACAGGTGATTACTAACATACTACTCTGTGGTAGTCTTTTACTTCACTAGGACGGATGTGATAGTATTTTTTATATAATCGGCTAAAGTATAAAGCATCGTCATAACCCACTTTTGATGCAGCCAACTGCACAGAGTAACCTTGCTTTAATAGCTCGGTGGCTTTTTCTAATCTTTGCCTAATTAAATATTCTATTGGCCTGATCCCTAAGTTTTTATAAAACAAATGGGATAGTTGAGCAGGTTTTTTGTCAAAATAAGCAGCTAATTCATCTAATGTAATCGGGGTGGAGAGGTGTTTTTTTATATAACTGCATACCACATCAAGAAGCTGATGTTCTGATGTATCGCCTTGTTTTAAGGCAGTGTTTAATAGCTTTCTCATCTCTAATTCAAGAGTTAACGTATGGTAATGATGACTTGATGTAATTTTTCCCATCAGTCGTTTTAGCATCATATGAGTTTTTTTAGCTTCCGTTAACTTTAAATGAAATGAATTTGGAATGCACTCATCAGGAGATAAAGTGGAATTGCCAAAGGTATAGGAAAGTAGGATAAACTCAAAATCTATCTGATCTAGTGAGAATAGATGGAGATAGCTTCCGCTTTTTATATGCTGTACATAGCTTGAAGTAAGATAGGTTGTGGTTTCTTCATCTATTGTTAGTTGAGCTCGTCCTTTGATTGGAAATAAAAATCCTCCTTGTGGAAATTTGCAATGAAGTGATTCTGTACTAGTTACTGTTACCTGTATTAAGTTTATATTTTTTAATGTTTGGTTTCGATATAGTGATGAAATTCCACCCATTTTTTCTTTCATAGTAAATTCCCCTTCTGACAAAATTAAAATCCACACGGTAATGAGAGTCATTATCATTTGAGTGATTTTAGGATATCATATTTCTTAAGATTTGTCCATAGGTTAAAAATTGTCCATTCAATCCAAAGACTATCCTTGTTATACTTCCCAATGTCAATGAAGAACATAAAACGACAGGAGAAAAGCAGTGAAGAAGAGAATTGTTTTTATCATTATATTAATAATTGCATCCTTTCTATCCATCATGCTTGGAGCACAAGATTTTTCTTTAAGAGAAGCATTGGTAATAGGGTCTGCGGATTATCAATTACTAATTTATAGCCGAATTCCAAGACTTTTAGCTGTTTTGGTAACGGGAGCTGGACTTAGCATATCTGGTAAGATTATGCAGACAATGACAGGAAATCGGTTTGTTTCACCAACTACTGCGGGAACGATGGAGTGGTGTAGGCTTGGTATCTTACTATCCATTTTATTTTTTGGTGGGCAGTCTATGATGTCGAAGATGATGTTTGCTTTCATCATCGCATTATTTGGAAGTCTTTTGTTTGTACAGCTTCTTCAAAAAATACCTTTGAAAAGTCCTGTAATGGTTCCTCTCATTGGTTTGATGCTTGGAAACGTGGTTAGCTCTTTAACGGCTTATATTTCCTTTCGCTATGATTTGGTACAGAACATATCCTCTTGGTTACAAGGAAACTTCTCTTTGGTAGTCAAAGGAAGATATGAGTTGCTTTACTTAGGGATTCCCTTTGTTATTTTCGCTTATTTATATGCGAAAAAATTTACGATTGCTGGAATGGGTGAGAGCTTTGCAAAAAACCTAGGATTAAATTATAGATTAATTACTATAATCGGGTTTGTTATAGTAGCATTCCTTGCTTCTATTATCACAGTATCGGTGGGAAGCATTGCTTTCTTGGGATTAATTATACCGAATATTGTATCTATCTATTATGGTGATGATTTAAAACATACCTTGTTTGATACTGCATTACTTGGTGGAACTTTCTTATTATTCTGCGATATTTTAAGCAGGATTATCGTTTATCCTTATGAGATATCCGTTAATGTGATTGTTAGTGTCTTAGGTGGGGCAATCTTTTTATTCCTGCTATTTCAAAAGAATAAGGAGGGAGGTACCGTATGAGACCAAAACGAATATCAAAAGAGAAAAAATGTATCTTGATACTAGTCTTAATCGTTGCCATTCTTTGTTTTCTTTTCCTTTTCATAGGATTAACAACAAAGAACATCAATTATTTTTTTCCACGTAGATTACGTAAAGTGTTAGCGGTTTTTTTAGCAAGCTATTGTGTTGGTTATTCTGCGGTATCCTTTCAGACGATTACGAACAATAAGATTTTAACTCCGAGTATTATAGGGTTGGATTCCTTATACTTATTCTTACAAACCCTCATCGTATTTTTCTTCGGTCAAGCGGGAGCTAGTAAATTAACCGGTCTTCCTAATTACTTATTATCCATTGGGCTAATGGTACTTTGTTCGTTTTTTTTATTTCTAGGTATGTTGAAAGGAAACAGCAAAAATCTTTACTTTATGGTATTAGCAGGAACGATTTTTGGTGGATTATTTTCAGGATTGGCATCTTTTATGCAGGCATTAATGGATCCTAATGAATTTTCTCATGTACAGGGAAAGATGTTTGCTAGTTTTAATCAGATGAATACAGATTTGTTATTTATAAGTATCACAATTGTTGTTGTGATTGCTATAGTGGCTAGAAGAGATTTTTCGAAGCTTAATGCCTTAGGACTTGGTCAAGCGGGGGCAATTAGTTTGGGAGTTCCCTATCGTAGAACTGTGTTTAGAACATTAATGTATATTGCAATCTTAACAGCGGTTTCTACAGCACTCGTTGGACCGATTACTTTTCTTGGTATCTTAGTTGTAAGTATTGCAAGAAATTTAGTCTCAACGTATCGTCATGAAATCAGAGTGCCAGTTGCTGTACTATTAGGAGCACTTGCACTGTTTGGTGGACTGTTTTTTGTAGAACGTATCTTGCACCACTCAACTCAGATTAGTGTTGTCATTAATTTTATTGGTGGCTGTTACTTTATATATCTCATGCTTAAGGAGGGAAAATCATGATAAAGACAAGAGGCTTAACAAAGGCTTATGGCAATAAAAAGGTTGTAGATGATATTTCGATTACAATACCGAAAAATAAGCTGATTGCCTTTGTAGGTAGTAATGGAGCAGGAAAGAGTACACTGTTATCCTTAATAGGGCGTATCTTGGATCGAAGTAGTGGTGAGTGTCACATAGATGAGAAAGAGGTAAAGGAATGGAGCAACAGAGATCTTGCTAAGAGACTTTCTATCCTAAGCCAAACAAATCACCTTAATATTCGACTTACGGTGCACGAGCTAGTACAGTTTGGCCGTTTCCCTTATAGTCAAGGACGTTTAACAAAAGAGGATGATAAGAAAGTTGCAGAGGCGATATCTTACATGGGTATCGATGCCATTAAGGACCGTTACTTAGATGAATTAAGTGGTGGTCAACGCCAAATGTCCTATATCGCAATGTTATTGGCACAAGATACGGAGTATGTGTTTTTAGATGAGCCTCTCAATAATCTTGATATGAAACACTCCGTACAAATCATGAAAATCCTAACCAAAATGGTGAAGGAACTTGGAAAAACGGTTATGGTAGTAATTCATGATATTAACTTTGTTTCCTGTTATGCAGATTATATTATTGCAATGAAGGATGGAAAAATTGTTGCCAATGGACCAAGGGAAGAGGTTATGAATCCACAGATGCTTCAGAAGGTGTTTGGGATGGAAATTAAGGTAGAAGAAATAGGCGGAAATAATATCTGTCTTTATTACACCTAAAAAATAATAGAGCAATAAAGCTACTATTGTTCTAAGTTAGATAATCAATGGGATGTTGTCCCATAAATTATAAATAAAAAAAGGAGGATGAATGATTCCTACATAAAAAGTTGTCTTAGATATCAAAAAGGATGGAACAATGCATCCAATATCTAAGGCTTGTTTCGAAACAAAAGAGACTAAAGTTAAATGTAAGGAATCATTATAAAACAAACATGAGAAAAATTAATTTTCATAAGAGTATCTTCTCAGATGCTAAAAAGAAGGTTTTAGCTGGAATTTTATTAGGAGTTATGGCGACAAGTGTTTTAACAGGTTGCGCCAAAAAACAGGGTGATACACCTGAGGATACTAATAAAGGTGAGGAGAGTACAGTGACTCCAGCTCCAACACAAACACCTGAGGCAGAAGAATCAAGCTTTTCCTTAACACATCCACTGGGAACTGTAACTTTAGAAGGTGCTGCTGATAAGGTGGTAGTATTTGATATGGGTGCATTAGATACGATAGATGCTCTTTCGTTTGACGGTGAGCTTGCAATACCACAAGATAGTATTCCAACTTATTTAAGCAAGTACGAAGAAAATACTGTAAATGCCGGTGGACTTTTCGAGCCAGATATGGAAGCAATTTATACTTTTGAGCCAGATGTCATTATTATTGGTGGTAGACAAGTTGACTTTTATGAAGAATTGAATAAAATTGCACCAACCATTTATGTTGAGCTTAATGCTGATACTTACATGGAAGACTTTAAACGTAACACTGAAAATATAGCAAAAGCAATTGGAAAAGAAGAGGAAGCAAAGACTGCAATTGATGGTATTATGAACAAAGTCGAAGAAGTGAAACAGATTACGAATCGTAGTGATAAAGAAGGCTTAATTATTATGACAAACGATGGCTCCTTAAGTGCATATGGTCTAGGTTCTCGATTTGGTATCATTCATGATGTTTTAGAAGTAAAACCAGCGGATGAGACAATTGAAGTTTCTAAGCATGGTATGGAAGCCAGCTATGAGTATATTGCCAAAATAGATCCTGATATCCTATTTGTAGTAGATAGAACTGTAATTGCAGGTGGTTCTACAACTGCAGAAAAGACTCTTGATAATGAGCTAGTATTAGGAACGAAAGCTGCAAAAGAGAATTCAATCATTACTCTTGATTCAGAATGCTGGTACTTATCAAGCGGTGGTATTAACTCCGTACAAGTTATGGTGACAGAGGTAGAAGAGGCTTTCAATAAATAATATTAGCAACTGAAGAATGTGTAAATTTAGTTAGGAAATTATTGTCTAAACTTATAACGATATAAAAGAGAATCTCTATTGATAACAGTGCCACGGATGTAGAAAAAATACATTTGTTGAACTTCATTGATAGGGATTCTTTTTTATCTTCTGTCATTAGAGAGAAAGTTCTAATCTAATAAAGTAAACTAATTATCATATATGGATTCCGTATTAATTTCATAAAAAAATCCCGGAAATATAAACCTGTATAAGACGTATAGCCTTATTGGTATTTCTGGGATTTTTGATAATTCTATTATACTAAATTAATTAAGTATATATCTTTATTATAGATGATAGCGTTTTGGTTAAAGCTGTTACTCACCCAATAATGCATCCAGCTCTTTTCTAAGAACAGATTCTGAGATCGCACCCTGATGATAATTTACGATATTTCCATCTTTATCTATAATTATTGTGGATGGTATGGCGTAGACACTATAATAGTACGCACCTTCTTGATCTACATCAAAGAATACAGGAAATTCATAACCATTATCTTCTATAAACTTACTACCTTTTTTTATTGTTTCCCGAGACCCATCTACCAAATCAACCATGAGGAAATTCACATCATCTTTTAAATCAAGATAAACTTTATTAAACTCTGGCATCTCACCCTTACATGGACCACACCAACTTGCCCAGAAATTTAAAACAATAGGTTTTCCATAATAGTCACTAAGTGATACAGAATTTCCATCGATATCTTGCATAGAAAAATCAATAGCAGGATGCATTGTTGGTTCAGGAGTTTCTGTAATGGATGGCTCGGAAGTATTGTTTGATGAATTCTCTGATTCAGGGGTTGGTGTAATGCTTACCTGCTGCTTTATCTCATTTTCCTCTTCTTGCTCTGCGTAGTATTTCGAGAGATTTTGGTAAAGAACAGTTGCTCCGACAATAAGAATAACAAATACAACGAGTATCCATAGTATTTTTTTATTTTTCATATATAACCTCATTTCTGCGCTAATCTTTTTCTTGCTTGTAAGACAATTCATATCATCTTAGTTTGTGGATTCAGCGCTGACACAAACTTACTGAGTAAAAAATTGAAAAATTTTACACTCTTATATAAGAATTTTAATCTTGGTTTGCTTATCATTATGATGAAAGAAATACTGGTCAATTTACTTAAATGTATCATCGATGTTTTACAAAAATCTACGTGTCTGCTTTAAACATATCTATGATTTTTCCTATTGTAAAAATGAGAAAATAGCACTATAAGTACCTGTTAGGAACAGTATACCCATCAAAATTAATAGTCCAGCTGAAACAAAAGATATCTTTCTTGAGTTTCTCTTTAAAAAATCAAAGGTAGACTTTAATTGATCAATTAATAATGCACTTAATAAGAATGGAAGTCCTAATCCAAGTGCGTACATAAGCAGCATAACAATACCTTTCATTGTACTTCCAGTTTGCGCAGCCATAACAAGAGCAGAACCAAGGAAGGCCCCTACACAAGGAGTCCAACCAACAGAGAAGATAATGCCAAAGAGGAAGGCAGCAATGGATTGATTTTTTGTTTTAGTTAGCTTATGACTATTCATTCCACGAAAGATCGGAATTTTTACGATACCTAAAAAGCTAAGCCCCAGTAAAATCAAGAAGATACCAGATATAATGTTAACAGCCGTATGGTATCGAATGAGAAATCTACCAAGTGTTCCAGCAAATGCACCCATAAGGACAAATGTGGTGGAAAAACCGGAGATAAACAATAGGGCGTTTTTTAAGGTGCCATATTTGGTCCGAGTATCAGGTTGCCCAGCAATATAAGTAAGATAAAGCGGCAACATAGGTAATAAACATGGGGAAATAAAAGTGATAATACCTTCTAAGAAGGATATAATATACTGCATAATTCTCCTTTCATCTTTTGACATTATTGATTAATCTTGATGAGGAAAAGTTCGCGAAGCGTCTTTTTTGTTCATGACAAGCAAAAGTTCGCCAAGCGTATTTTTTCTTGTTTACTAGTTACAGATTGTTTATTTTACATGATTGTTTGCCTATTGTAAACAATACTACCATAATTCCTATTAATTTACTGTGATTAAGTCACATACGATTATAAATTGCTTTGGTAAAATTAAACTGTTTCTAAAATTAATTTGTATTAAAATTAATTTGAATGTAAAATAAATTTGAATGAAAAATAAATATGTATGAAAAATAAATATGTATGAAAAGTAAATTGTATGAAAATTAATTGTATGAAAGTAAATTTATTTGAAAAGTGAATTTGTGTGAAAGTAAGTTTCTATGAAAAGAATTTATTTGAAAATAAAATTGTATGTAAAATGAAAGGACATAAAGCTAAAATTGTATATAAATAAATTTAGAAATAAATTAAAAAAGAATCAAGGAGTGGTAGTATGAAAGTAAGACCTTTACACAAAGGAGTTATCTATATATTACTCATATTGACAGGAGCAATGATACTAGCTGGTTGTTCGAGAAAACAGGATGCATCAAAGGAGGAGACAGAGTTGAAAGAACAAACCTATATAGAGATTACACAAAGTGAAGCAAAAGAAATGATGAATTCCGAGGAGAAATTGGTCATATTAGATGTTCGTACGGATGAAGAATTTATGGAAGGACATATTGAAAATGCAATTCTTTTACCAGTTGGAGAAATTACAGACCGTGCAGAAGAAATGTTACCAGATAAGGATAAGAAGATATTAGTATACTGTCATAGTGGGAGAAGAAGTAAGGTAGCTAGTTATGAATTAGCTGAGCTTGGGTATACGAATGTTTTTGAGTTTGGTGGAATTATTGACTGGAAATATGACATTGTGAAATAAGGTTATTTTTGTAATAAGGTTGTTGCATAAGAGAATTAATGCAACAACCTTATTTCATGACAAGGAAAAGTTCGCGAAGCGTACTTTTTCTTGTTTATTATATTTAGGTACAAATAAAACCACCGGATGTACCGATGGTCATGATAACATGAAAATTAGCTGATAGGAAATGCATCAAGATGAAAGACGCCAATCTCTTTATAATGATCAATTTTATATTCAATTGTACAAAGACTGCGATTTAATAATTCAATTTGTTCTAAGATATATGCCTTATGTAATTCTAGCATCTCTTTTCTTTGCTCACAGGTTTCTTCTCCATTTAAGCATAAATACATAAATTCTTTAATTTTTTCTATGGACATCCCAGAATTTTTTAAACAGCAGATGAGGCCAAGCCATTGAATATCATTTTCGGAAAAAGAACGTTTACCAGTTCCATCTCTTTTTAGTAGGGGGAGTAGACCTTCTCGATCATAAAAGCGGATGGTATGCTCGGATAAGCCAGTTTGTTCGGAAACTTGTTTTATACTATAACTCATTTGATATCCCTTTCTTTCTTATCGTTATTATCCGTGAGACAGTGAAGTTAATATTCCTGTTTCAATTCTTTTATTTATAGTTTAAGCATAATTTATAATTATAGAAATGAAAATCATGTTTCTATAATCGGATTAGCAGTACAAAAAGCGCACCTTTTATCAAAAATAGCTACGCAATTTCTGATAAGTTGTATTGTACAGTGCAATCAATGGTTTCCTATCCATTATATCATATCCATTAAAAAAGGGAGAAGAAATCTCTGAAAAAGATGTAGTGCTACGGTGACTTAATCACAGATAAATTATTTAAAGGGGTATATAATGATGTTAGAAACAACAAATTGATATTTCTAAGGTATTATTTGTGATCATAAAAAAATAAAAATAAAATTTAAGGAGGTTTTACTATGGACGTATTACACGTAACGAAGGAAAATTATAAAGCAGAAGTTTTAGAGGAAGATAAAGTTGTATTACTTGATTTTTGGGCACCTTGGTGCGGACCATGTAGAATGCTTTCTCCAGTGATAGAGGAAATCGCGAAAGAAGAAGGGAATATTAAAGTTTGTAAAATTAATATAGATGAACAATCTGAACTAGCAAGTGCTTATCGTGTAATGAGCATTCCAACATTAGCCGTAATGCAAAAAGGTAATTTGGTTGCTAGTAGCGTAGGATTTAAATCAAAAAAGGATATCTTAAAGATGCTTCCAGCTCAATAAAGATAGTTACAGTCCTTTCAGTGGATAAGATTTCATTCTAAAATAGAAAGTGAGGAGAATCTATTTATCTATAGGAAAGCATATAGGCTTCCTATGGATCTGATTTCTCCTCACTTTTTAATTAAATAATACTCTTTAACTTCTTTTTATCAAGAATTTCAATACCGCCTCTTGTTAGAGACACAATACCATCTTCTTCAAAATGTTTTAACATACGGGAAACAACTTCTCTGGCACTACCGATGTATTTTGCTATCTGTGCATGGGTTAATGGAATCACATCTTGTTTATGTTTTAAAGATTCATCTAACAAAAATACTGCTAAACGTTTATCAAAACTCATAAATAGAATCTGCTCCATTGTCCACATAACATCGGAAAAACGATCGATCGTGGTTCGATAAGAAAAGTTTTCAACATAGATGTTATGTTCCATAAGTTTTTGAAATGCACACGATTTGATTAAGTAGGCCTCTGTATCAGATTCTGCTTGTATATTGACATCAAATGTAATATTTTTAAGTACGCAGGAAGCAGAGAGAACGCAAACATCTCCGTCTGATAAACGGTATAAGGTGATATCTTTGCCTTGCTCTGAAAGCATATGCGCTCGCAGAGTACCTTTTTTTATAATTAAAACACCAAGACATTCTGTACTATTATTGTAAATAATGGCATCCTTATGAAATTTTACCGGGGAAGTCTGATTCAAAAAGATGTCCATCTCTTCCTTGGCCAACTTAGGTATGAATGATATCTTGGCACCTAAATATTCTAAGTCTTCTTGTGTTATCATAGGCCCTCCCATTTTTATAAATTTAAGTAATCCTATATGGAAAATTTGCTAGGAATATGAGTATTATAACATATATAAGTGCTTTAACATAGTTATTTTCAGTGTATTTTATGTGAACCTTGATTAGAACAGATTCTGTTATGATAAGATTCCGTTAAGAATTGTTCTCCTAACTTGTTGTATATGCAAAACTGTGATATAAAATGCATGAATTGTAAAATGGGGGAAGATGTGAATAATTTCCGAAATTTTATGGTTTCAATTTACATAATTAAGGGAAGTATTAT
>NZ_DAMADT010000024.1:18695-31390 GCF_031997925.1 Lachnoclostridium sp.
ACTTCTTAGCGAAGCGAAAGCAGGAGTAACATCTTCGTCTTTGTGGGAGTTAAAGTACCCACTGTAGGTTATAAGGAAGTATCGAAGCGGTTTCCGAGTATCCGCTTTGATAATATTTTCTTAAATTGCGTGTTACGCTTGACAGAAGAGATGGAGGATTATAATGAGGAAAACAAAAATTGTTTGTACCTTAGGGCCAGCAACCGAAGATGATGCTGTACTTCGTCAGCTAATGATTGAGGGCATGGATGTAGCAAGATTTAATTTCTCGCATGGTGATTATGAACAGCATAAGAGAAATTATGAACGTATTCGCCGACTTAGTGCGGAGTTGAAATTACCGATCGCTACATTACTTGATACCAAAGGACCAGAAATCCGTATTGGTACGTTTGAGAGTGGAAAAATTGAATTAAAAAAGGGTCAAATCTTTACCCTGACGACGAATGATATTGTCGGAGATGAAACGCAGGTTTCGATTACATATAAAAACTTAATACGCGATATAAAAAATGGAGTTAAAATACTGATTGATGATGGTCTCATAGAGCTAAAAGTGTTTAATATCACTGATACAGATATCATTTGTGAAGTTCTAAATGGTGGTATGATTTCAAATCATAAGGGTGTAAATGTACCTGGTGTTGAATTATCCATGCCATTTATAAGTAAACGTGATTATGAGGATATCGTATTTGGTATTAAACAGGGTTTTGACTTTATTGCAGCTTCTTTTACAAGATGTGCAGATGACATCATCCAGATACGTAAAATCTTGAACGAATATGACTGTAATACAGTTAATATAATCGCAAAAATTGAGAATATGCAGGGTGTGAATAATATTGATGAGATTATTCGTGTGTCTGATGGTATTATGGTTGCCCGTGGCGACATGGGTGTTGAAATTCCACTAGAAGAAGTTCCTGTCATTCAAAAAATGATTATTAAAAAAGTTTACAATGCAGAGAAGCAAGTAATCACAGCAACTCAGATGCTTGATTCTATGATGAAGAATCCAAGACCAACAAGAGCTGAGGCGACGGATGTTGCGAATGCGATATACGATGGAACCAGTGCCATTATGCTTTCTGGCGAAACAGCGGCCGGTTTATATCCGGTAGAGGCATTAAGGACAATGGTTAAAATCGCAAAGCGGACCGAAGCAGATATCGATTATACATCGCGATTCAAAAAGAGAGATAGTCTCACGAACCCGGATGTCACCAATGCAATCTCACATGCGACCTGTACGACTGCGATAGACCTAAATGCTGCTGCAATAATAACCGTAACAAAATCCGGTAAAACTGCAAGAATGATCTCAAAGTATCGTCCACCATGTTCAATTATAGCATGTACCACCTACGAGCATGTTTGCCGCCAGATAAACCTTTCCTGGGGTGTTGTACCGCTTTTAATCGAAGAGGAAGTGGATGCAGATACATTATTTGAACATGCATTAGAAGCAGCAGAAAATGCTGGTTTGGTTAAGTCTGGTGAGTTAGCTGTAATCACTGCTGGAGTTCCACTTGGAATTTCCGGTACTACCAATCTTATCAAGGTTCAAGTCGTAGGTCATATCTTAGTAAAAGGAAGAGGCTTAATAGACCGTGAGGTATGCTCAAGTCTTTGCGTATGTAACGATGCTAAGGAATTAAGAGATACTTTTAAGCCAGGGGATATTATAGTTACTACAGAAACTAATAATGAAATGATGGAGCAATTAAAGCAAGCCTCTGGAATTATTGTTGAGCAGGAGGGAATTAATTCCCATGCTTCAATTGTTGGGTTAAGCTTAGACATTCCAGTAATTCTTGGTGCTGAAAATGCAACAAAGATATTACGTACTGGCTCTATCGTTACATTAGATGGTAAAGAAGGAATTGTATCTTGTAATAGATGATTTTATGTCAAATAAGTCGAAGGTAATAAAATGAAAAAAAAGAAAGTTTATATTATAATTTTTCTTATTTTAATAGGGATAATATTATTCTCTATATTGATTGTTGGAAATAAAATTAATGACTCAATATTACATAGTGATGAGATACAAATTACTGCAAAGTTAAGAGAAGATGATTTTGCTATACATAGTGGTAAGCAGACAATAAAGAAGGATTTAGAATTGAATATAACTGTTAACAATTTGAAGGATGCGAAAGGTAGCTTAACGCTATATCCAATTATTAACAACGCTAATCGCTTATCGTTTAATTCTTACGAAGAAAATAATTATTATCAACCTAGCAGTATAGGAGGTAGTGGTTTTCTTAATGCTCGTGTGGAAGAGATATTAAGAAATGAAAATATCGAATCAAATAACATTGATCTTTCATTATTTGCCATTCCTATTTCAGGAGAAAAAGGAGTGCTTTATTTAAGAGCTTATATGAATAAGAAAAATGATAGTATAGAACTTAATAATCCTGTTTTAGTTTGTTTATATAATATAGAGATATTTGGTTTTGATTTTTTATGGCATAAAGTGATACCTATTGAATTGGAAAAATGATAAAGGTGGTGTTGCAAAACTAGTATTTTTGATTAGTTTTGTAACATCACCTTTCTCTTTACTTAAATTAATATTTCGTTAGTGATGTAACAGCCTCTCTTGCTTTCATGATCTTTTGTAATGATAAATCAATTATTATTTACTCCTCTGAAGTTTGTGCTGTATCCTCATCAATCATACGATATCCTATACCAACCTCAGTAAAAATGTACTGTGGATCAGCAGGATTAGCTTCAATTTTTCTACGGATGTTAGCCATATTTACTCTAAGAATCTGGTTATTTCGATCCGCATATGGTCCCCATATCTTTGTAATGATGGAATCATAGGTCATAACTCTTCCAGAATTGTTAGCAAGCAAAGATACAAGTTTAAATTCTATCTGTGTCAAATGAACATCTTTTCCTCCGACCATTACAATGTGCTTATTAAAGTCAATTACAAAATCTTTAGCACAAAAAATAGATGGCGGAAAGCTCTTACCAGATTCTAAACTTGCATTATGACGTAGAGCAGTACGGATACGTGCTAGTAATTCTGAAGTACCAAAAGGCTTGGTGATATAATCATCGGCGCCTAAATCAAGAGCTTGAACTTTTTCCTTTTCTTGAGTTCGTGCTGAAATAACAATAATTGGAGTAGTTGACCAAGAGCGAATCTTTGATATTATCTCCATTCCGTCAATGTCTGGCAAACCTAAATCCAACAAGATTAAATCTGGACAGTGGGATGTGATGATGGATAGTCCTTCTGCACCAGTAAAGCTTTTTAATACTTTATAATCATAAGCATTTAAATTGGTTGCTATAAAATTACAAATATTTTGTTCATCTTCGATAATCAAAATGGTAGTATTCTTCATATAATACCCTCCTTACTCGTTCTAATCCTATGCGAGTCTTCCCAAATGACAATAGAATCTTCTTCCTTTGTAATCCACTTGTTTATTCCAGTGGCAAAGTGAAAGTGAAACAAGCACCATTTGAGTGGTTGCCTGCCTCGATTACTCCACCGTGAGCCATGATTATTGTTTTACATATGGATAACCCAATACCCATCCCTCTGGTGGAATCACTACTTGAGTTTCTTGTTACGGTATAGCCATCAAAAAAATTATAAATCATATCTTTGTTTATGCCAACTCCATAATCCATAATGGAAAAGCGTACAAAGTTCGATTCCGTTGTAACAGTTAATTCAATCGGTTTTTTACTCTTAGAGTATTTATAGGCATTTTCAAGCAGATTAATCATAACCTGCTCAATCAGCGTTGCATCCATTGGTACCATTAGAAATTCCTCTGGTGTTTTTACTAGAATTCTTGCACTAGGATAACGTTTTTTAAGACGCATGACTGCTTCTGAGACAACTTCTTCTACGGGTTCGCTGACCTTCGTTACTGTAGTATTATTATCATGAATACGAGTAACGGATAGAAGATTTTCTACCATATGAAGTAGCCAATTGGAATCTTCATGAATATGGAGAATAAGTTCGTCTTTCTCTTCTTCAGTAAGATTATCCTTCATTTCAATGTAAGTAGCACTTGCACCAATCATACCTGTCAAAGGAGTTCTAAGGTCATGAGAAATTGCTCGTAAGAGATTCGCACGCATTTTTTCCTTTTCAGCATCTGCATTTAAACGTTGATGCGCTTGTAAATTTACAACAGTAGTGCTAGTGATTAGAGAAATAGCAAGCATACCAAGGAAAGTGATTGGATAACCTGTCCTAGTGAAATCTAGTTCTAGGTAAGGGAAAGTAAAGAAATAGTTTACTCCAATGACACCTACCACAGAACCAATAATACCATATCGATATCCCTCGGTATATTTGGTTATTAAAACAATAGAAAGCATGTAAACAATTGCAATATTTGTGGTATTGTTTGTTATTAAATGAAATAACAAGGAGCAAAGAGTAGCGATTGTAAGAAATACAATTGTTTTTAGCCAATCTGGTAAATGCTTCATTTTATCCTCCTGTATGATGTGTTTATTAGCACATAAGCATTTTAGTGAAAAGTCAATTCTTAGAATGCACTTAACCGACACATATTTCTAGTGTTAGGGTATAACATTATATGGTAACAATCAAGTGCTACTTTAAAAATTTAAGGTATTCGTTCAGATGACCTATCTGTATGATTTTTTCACAATCTTATATACTTATCGTGCAGAATGTTTATAAAAGAAGTATAATAGAAAAAACGCAGAAGCGCTAGGGGAGTGTGAAAGAAAATTATAAATTTTCCTTCACACAGCCTACTACTAAGTAGACATGGTTCAAGTGTAAAAGAAAATTTATAAATTTTCTTTTACACGGATACTTGCAGGCATGTCTGGAAGTATGAAAGATTAGGAGTTGTTTATGCAAATTAAAGAAATTTCTATTAAAAATTTTAAATCTATACGAAAACTTCAAATGACAAATATTGAAAAAGCTTTTATTATTGTAGGGAAAAACAGTACTGGTAAAACTGTTATTCTGGATGCCATTTTGGCTGTCTCTGGAATCTATCAGATAAAACCAACGGATTTTAATGTATCAGATGGTAATATAAGAATAGACATCATTTACGAGGTAACCAACGAGGATATAAAATCATTTCATGAACGTGGCTTAATAAGTAAATATAAAAGATATGATGCCTGGTATAGTGATTTTCGCAAAAAGGTTCCTAGCCTTCAGCTTTTGGAGGAGGGAAATAGTTATCGCCTATTTGTCAGCTTTACTGCAAGTAAGGGGGGAGTTGTCCGTTATGGAGATGGAATCTCAAAGCACAATCCTCATCTAATCAAAATATTACCAAAGATACATTATATCGATCACTCTAGAAATATTGAAGGAATTCAAAGAGATATCCTCCTTGCTCAGGGACAGGATGCTATAGTAAGCCTTAGAGATAATGTATGTATGTTTGATAGTGCAAAGAATTGTGTGAATTGTTTTCAATGTATGGGAATTATTGAGAAGAAGAAGCCAGAAGAACTAAGTATCCTTGAAGCAGCAAAATTATTGGAATATAAGCTTTACCATCGTAATTTAGATTCCTTTGTAGAGAAAATAAATGATTGCTTTCGTAGAAATAGTGAGCGAGCCCAATCGATTCGTTATGATATGAATTTTAATATCGAAGAAATCTTTCAGATGAATACAGTTGTATTAAATCACGAGCGAAATACGGTTGGATCATTGTCTACGATGAGTGAAGGCACGAAAAGTATCTATATCTTATCCTTACTAGAAGCTTATATTGCAGAGCAAAATAGTATACCAAGTATTATTATGATGGAAGATCCAGAGGCTTATTTGCATCCGCAGCTTCAAAAGAGTGCCAGCGAAATTCTTTATCGCTTATCGAAAAAGAATCAAGTAATATTCTCAACCCATTCTCCTAATCTGTTATTTACGTTTAATTCTAGGCAGATTAAGCAGGTCATATTGGATGAAAACTATGATACTACTGTGAAAGAGGATACGGATATTGATGAAATCTTAAATGATTTGGGATATTCCGCAAACGATTTAATGAACGTAAGCTTTGTTTTCATTGTAGAAGGAAAGCAAGATAGTAGCAGACTTCCATTGTTACTGAATAAATACTATTCTGAGATTTTTGATGAGAATGGATTACCAAAACGAGTAGCAATTATTGCAACCAATAGTTGTACCAATATAAAGACCTATGCCAACTTAAAATACATTAATAAACTATATCTTAAAGATCAATTTATGATGATACGAGATGGTGATGGGCTTAATCCGAAGGAATTAAAGGCGCAGTTATGCAACTATTACCGAAGCAGGGGAAGGGAAGATATTGATAATCTCCCTCGAGTGAGAGAACGAAATGTATTGATCTTAAAGTACTATTCCTTTGAAAATTATTTTCTAGAACCTTCTATTATGTGTGCGATTGGTGTTGTAAAGAGTCAGGACGCATTTTATCAGATACTATTTGAAAAGTATCAGGAATATTTGAACCGACTATCTAGTGTAAAGCATATGATAGAAAAAACTGGATGTGAGATTAAAACAATAGAAGATATAAAACTAAATTTTGAGTTTATTAAAATCTACGTACGTGGTCATAATCTGTTTGATATTTTCTATGGAAGATATAAGGGAGATGCGCTAACGGAGATACTTAAGCGTTATATTGAACTAGCTCCGAGAGAAACATTTGCAGATATTTTAGATGCCATTGATCAGTTTTTATTTTTTGAAAGTAAGGTAACTAGAGCAAGTGTCACTGAGAGAGAAGAAAATGATAATGCAAAGAAGAGAAATAGAAAAGATATAGAATAGACCTTAAAGAATTGAAAATTAGAAAAGAAAAGGAGAAAGCATAGTAGCAATAAGTTTGCATATTATCTAACTAACAGTATAGAAGGATAGGGGTTGAACTATGGAGAAAAATTGTTTAAACACAAGTAGAGAACATTTAATTTTTCCAAACCCACTGAAAAAAGGAGATACCATAGGACTTGTTTGTCCCTCTTCTCCCACTACGAAAGAAAAAGTAGTGAAAAGTGTTGAATTTATGCAAGATCTCGGATTTGATGTTAAACTAGGTCGGAGCTGTTGGTGTGAATTACACGGTTACCTTGCAGGTGATGCTAGTCTACGGGCTGAGGATATCAATCGGATGTTTGCAGATGATACGGTAAAGGCTATTTTTTGTATTCGAGGTGGCTATGGTAGCAGCCAAATCATGAATCTTTTAAATTATGATATGATTAGGAAACATCCAAAAATATTTGTTGGTTATAGTGATATTACGAATCTGTTATCGGCATTCTTTCAGCTATGTGGATTCGTCACCTTTCATGGTCCTATGGTAGCATCTAATTTCTTACAGCATTTCGATCCTTACACCGAAGAGTCGTTATGGAGAACGCTATTTATGGGAGAGTCTCTTACCTTTCAAAATCCTAAGGGAAGGGAACTTACAACAGTGAAAGAAGGGTGTGCAGAAGGACTCTTAGTTGGTGGAAATTTATCTTTAATAACTAGTCAGATTGGAACATTTTATGCGCCTGATTTTCGAGGGAAGATTTTATTTCTTGAAGATGTTGGGGAAACGGTTCCAAGAATTGGACGTATGCTTGACCAACTTTGGTTAACTGGTATTATTGGGCAGATTAGAGGCATTCTATTGGGTGATTTTACAGATTGTACGAATCCATACGATAGTGAATATGGTGTGAATGAATTATTTCAAGACTTCTTTTGTCAGTTTAAGAAGCCAGTCTTATCGAATTTAGCGTGCGGACATAGTTTCCCAACTGCGACGTTACCGATTGGAACGTTTTGCACGATGGATACCATTCAAAAACAAATCTGCTTTTATCGATAGATTTAGACGAAAAATTAATAAAATAGTGGGAATAACAAAAATTTTTACGTATTGTGTATGCAACAATTGCAAAAATGATTATATTGTGATATATTTGAATTACCAAAATATTACAATAGTTTGCAATGAAGAAGGGGAGGCATTCGTCGTGAGCATCAATGCAACGCAATCCGAGAAAATGATACACATTCCAATCACACAAGTATTGCCAGGCATGGTTACAGCTCGTGATATCTATTCACGCAATGACCAATTAATATTGGTAAAGGGTACTAGGTTACTACCAAATATGATTGCTAAACTGATGTTCTATGCCATTGAAAGTATTTATGTCTATAAGACGGAAGAGGATATAAATTCTGATTCAAGTTATTATAATCGAATTAAGCAGAGTGAAGACTTTAAGAATTTTAAACAGACCTATGATGATGTGATGGTGGAAATCAAAGATTCAGTGAATCTATTATTGCACTATAGCAATCAGGTTCCAGAACAGCAGTTGTTACATAAAGTTGAGAAAATTATAAGAACGAGCAAGAACAGGTTTCATCTGTTTGAGATGATATACTGCATTCATGAACATGATGATTTAACGTTTATACATTCCATCAATGTGGCATTAATTTGCTATGTATTTGGTGAATGGTTGCAAATTCCCCCACAAGAGGTTAAAATTCTAACCATATGTGGATTGTTACATGACATTGGTAAATTAGTTATCCCAAAAGAAGTCTTAAATAAACCAGGTCCATTAACAAAAGAGGAATATGAAATTGTAAAAGATCATCCAGAACAAGGTTATCTTTTACTACTAAACCATAAGATGGATGATCGAATTCGTTTGGCTGCATTAGAACATCATGAACGCTATGATGGAAACGGTTATCCATTAGGCAAATATGGAAATGAGATTACTCCGTTTTCCATGATTGTCGCAATTGCTGATGTATATGATGCAATGACGAGTAGACGGGTATATCGAGGAGCAATTTGTCCGTTTGATGTTATAAAATTATTTGAAGAAGAAGGAAAGCAACAGTACGATGTTAAATACTTGATTCCTCTTATTCAAAAGATTGCTGAAATTTATATTAATCATACTGTGAAACTAAGTAACAATCAAAAGGGAGAAATCATTCTTCTTAACAAAGATTGTTTATCAAAACCCGTTATTAAGGTGGATAATGAGTTTATTGATCTATCGAAGCATAAAGATTTACGAATTGAAACAGTGATTTAAGGGTTACTATAGAAGGAGAATATTATGGAGAGCAGAAGAGAAAAAGCAATTCGATTGTTTCAGGAAGGATATAACTGTTCACAAGCAGTTTTTGCGGCCTTTAGCGATGATTATCTAATCCCAAAGGATATGGCATTAAAACTATCTTCCTCTTTTGGAGGCGGGATGGGAAGAATGAGAGAGGTATGCGGAGCAGTTTCTGGCATGTCGATGGTAGCTGGTATGGAGACAGGGACTATCGATGGAAGGGATGCTGAAGGGAAGAAAAAGAACTATGATATGGTACAGAAGTTAGCTGCTAAATTCCGTGAGAAGAACGGTTCTATTGTCTGTAGAGAGCTGCTTGGACTTAAGCAGGAAGGTTCAGAGAAAACATTTACGGATACTAGGCCAGAAGCGAGAACGGAGCAATATTATAAAAAACGTCCTTGTGCCTTGTTAGTAGGTGATGCAGTGGATATTTTAGAAGAAGAATTATTTCAGAAAACAAAAGGTTCAAAAGAGGTTCAGACGATGATTAGGATGGTAAGAGTAGAGGATGATGAGTCTATTAAGAAATTAGCAGAGGTTGCTAATGAAGTTTGGCATCAGCATTTTTCAACTATATTATCCTTAGAACAAATAGATTATATGGTAGATAAGTTTCAATCTGTTAAGGCGATGACAGAGCAGATAAGATGTTCTGGCTACGAATACTATTTTATTGTTGTTGATGGAATCACAGTCGGTTATACGGGAATCCGCCCGGAAGAGGGAAAATTGTTTTTAAGCAAACTTTATATCCTTAAAAAATACCGGGGAAATCAATATGCTTCTCATGTATTTGAGTTTTTAAAAGAACTCTGCAAAGAAAGAGGATTACAAGCTATCTGGCTGACCGTAAACCGTTATAACTATGATACGATTCATATTTATGAGAAAAAAGGATTTCAAACGATAAGAACACAGGTAGCCGATATCGGGAATGGGTTTGTCATGGATGATTATGTCATGGAACTTACGCTTTGATAAGATAAAGTTCGCAAATTGAGTTTTATTGATTAAAAATTTCCATGGTATAGCGTCTTGACAACTTAAATGGAAATGATATAATAACAAAAAGAAAAGACTTTTTTGATTATTAATAATTTAATTGAGATAATACGTTGATGAGAAGAGTAAATTGTGGAGTATTTCAGAGAGGGGTACAGAAGCTGAAAGTATCCTAGTGCAGAAGCAATTGAAGACTACCTCGGAGTGGCCCTAATCCGGCCCGGTGATTCCGTTACCATCAATGAAGCCGGGATATCAAAGCATAGCTTTCATGTCCAATAAGGGTGGAACCGCGAGTGATACTCGTCCCTTTCGAATACGTTAAGTAATCGAAAGAGACGAGTTTTTTTATTTCTAACAAGGAAAAGTTCGCGAAATGTTTTTCTTGTTTCCAACAAGGAAAAGTTAAAAAAGCGTGTAATTCTTGTTATATATTCAGTAAACAAATTGTTATCATTATAAAAGGTGCTAAAGCACCAGAAATGAGGATATTATGAAGATTACATTAAAAGATGGCTCTGTGAAAGAGTATTCAGGGTCTATGCAAATTATTGATATTGCCAAAGATATCAGCGAAGGATTAGCAAGAATGGCTTGTGCTGCTGAACTTGATGGAAAAGTAGTTGACCTTCGTACAGAAGTTTCAAATGACGCGGAATTAAGTATCTTAACATTTAACGATGAGGCTGGTAAGGCGGCTTATCGTCATACAACATCTCATGTACTTGCACAAGCAGTAAAGAGATTATATCCAGATGCAAAAGTTGCAATTGGACCATCCATTGACACAGGATTTTATTATGATTTTGATGTTCCTCCTTTTGATCGTGCAGCTCTTGATGCATTAGAGCAAGAAATGAAGAAGATTATTAAAGAAGGTGCTGAAATCACAAGATTTACACTTCCCCGCGCTGAAGCAATTAAACTTATGGAAGAGAAAGAGGAGCCATATAAGGTAGAATTAATTCGTGATTTACCAGAGGATGCCGTAATATCTTTCTACTCTCAAGGTGATTTTGTCGACCTTTGTGCAGGACCACATCTTATGAGCACTAAAAATATTAAAGCGATTAAGCTAATCAATTCTTCAGGTGCTTACTGGAGAGGTAGTGAGAAAAACAAGATGCTTACTCGTGTTTATGGAACTGCTTTTACAAAAAATGCAGATCTTGATGAGTTTTTAGCTCATTTAGAAGATATTAAGAAGAGAGACCATAATAAACTTGGTCGTGAGATGGAGCTTTTTGCAACGGTTGATGTTATTGGCCAGGGCTTACCACTCTTAATGCCTAAGGGTGCAAAGATGATTCAAACTCTTCAGCGTTGGGTTGAAGATGAAGAAGAACGTCGTGGTTATGTGAGAACAAAGACTCCATTGCTTGCTAAGAAAGATTTGTATGAAATTTCAGATCACTGGAATCATTACAAAGAGGGTATGTTCGTTCTTGGAGATGAGGAAGATGAGAATGCAGAAGTATTTGCTCTTCGTCCTATGACTTGTCCATTCCAGTATTATGTATATAAACAGTCTCAAAAGAGTTATCGTGATTTGCCTTGCCGCTATGGTGAAACTTCAACACTATTCCGTAACGAGGATTCTGGTGAGATGCATGGTCTTACAAGAGTTCGTCAGTTTACAATTTCAGAAGGTCATCTTATCGTAACACCAGAACAGTTAGAAGATGAGTTCAAGGGTTGTGTGGATTTAGCAAAATACTGCTTAACTACTTTAGGTTTAGCGGAGGATGTAACTTACCGTTTATCAAAATGGGATCCAAACAATCAGGGTAAATATCTTGGAAACGAAGAGACTTGGAATATGGTTCAGGATATGATGCGTGATATTTTAAATCATATTGGAATCGACTTCACAGAAGAAGATGGAGAAGCAGCATTCTATGGTCCTAAGCTTGATATTCAGGCTAAGAATGTGTATGGTAAAGAAGATACCATGATTACAATTCAGCTTGATATGTTCCTTGCTGATCGTTTTGATATGACTTATATCGATGCAAATGGTGAAAAGAAACGTCCTTATATTATTCACAGAACAAGTATGGGATGTTATGAAAGAACACTTGCTTGGTTGATTGAAAAATACGCTGGTAAATTCCCAACTTGGTTGTGTCCAGAGCAAGTTCGTATCTTACCTATCTCTGAGAAGTACAGTGACTATGCTAAGATGGTAGAAAAAGAGCTTCTTGACAATGGGGTACTTGTTACTGTAGATAACCGTGCAGAAAAGATTGGCTATAAGATTCGTGAAACTAGATTAGATCGTGTACCTTATATGCTAGTTGTAGGTCAAAAGGAAGCAGAAGAAGGTTTAGTTTCTGTAAGAAGCCGTTACCTTGGAGACGAAGGACAAAAGAAGGTTAGTGATTTCGTTGATGCAATCTGCAAAGAAATCAGAACAAAAGAAATTCGTAAAATTGAAGTAACAGAAGAATAATATACGTTTTTAGAGAGAGCAAGCAGGAAGTTTACATTTCTTGTTTGCTTTCTTTTTGGTGGATGCGGTAACGGTTCCTATTGGTAAAGTTGAT
>NZ_DAMADT010000024.1:31413-40996 GCF_031997925.1 Lachnoclostridium sp.
AGCGATTACACAAGAGCAGTCATCTGCCAGCTAGCAGATGTTTACCATGAGTGAGGCAGTTTTAGAGGCATACAGAATGGGTAAAATCGAATGGTATTCAAAGTCAGAAGAAATCAGAGGGTTTAACAAAGATGGTATTGAAATTACAGGAAGTATTGGACTTTTTTTAAGTGCATAATGAATTGTGAAGAAACAGTGAAATGAAAGTATTTACATTGTAAAAATTGTTCAGATATGATAAAGTAAATTCGAAAAGACCTATAGAAGAAAGGTATGGAGGATATGAAAAAGAGAGGAATACTTGCGATTGCGTTACTAGGAGTTACCCTTGTATTTTCTGGGTGCAAAAAAAACGATGAGATTAATTTTGAAACCTATAGTAGGTATAAGGATGTAGATACTACAAAATATGTAACCCTAGGTTCTTATAAAGATATTAAAGTATCTGTAGATACATTTGATGTTACTGATACTGACATAGAGAAAAAAATTCATGATGTTCAATTAAAAAATAGTACTTATGTAAAAAACGATGACCGTCCGATTTCAAAAGGTGATAAAGTTAAAATTCAGATGACAGGTACGATTGACGGCAAAGAAAACGATGGATTTAAAAGTGACAATTTCGAATTTGTCTATGGTAATGGTGAATATGTCATGGATGGGTTTACTGATAACTTAGCAGGAATGTATGCAGGAGAGAATGCAAAGTTTTCAATCACAATTCCAAGTACTTTTTCAGAGAAGGCATTTGTCGGTAAAGAAGCTACTTTTCAGGTGTTAATAAAATCAGTAGAACAGCATGTAATCCCTGAAATGAATGATGAATTTGTACAAAAAATCTCTGATTCAAAAACAGTAGAGGAGTACAAAGAGGGATTAATTCCGACCATAAAGCAAGAAAAGCTGGAAGAAATTAAAAAAGATAAAAAGACTGGAGCTTGGAAAATCGTTTCTGACGCATCTGAGATTTCTGGATACCCAGAAGGTGCAGTAGAGAAAAAGAGTAAGGAGCTTGAAGAAAAGGTTAAAGTCATGGCAATGGTTAACAACATGGAACTTGAAGACTATGTGAAAAACTATTATGGTGTTACCTTTGAGGAATATGTTAAATTGGTATTGAAGCAAGAAATGTTACTAGATGCAATCGGAAGAGCTGAGAAGATTACATTATCAGAGAAAGAATATGAAGAAAGTTTAACAGAATATGCAAAAAAATATGGTTATAACACTAACGAAGAGTTCGTAAAGGCAGTAGGAGAAGAAACCGTGAAGGAAGCTCTTCTTTGGGACAAGGTTCAAGCATTCATTGCGGAACAAGTAACCATTGAGGAATAAAGACAAACAACAAGAGGGGGAGTACGTTTTCCACCCAAGTTAATAATAAAAGCTTGAATTTCTATGAGAGAAAGTATTCCATAGAAATTCAAGCTTTTTCTAATATGCTTCTACATATTTCAACTTGATATTGGCAAACTATAGTAGGAAAAGTAGATATGAAAGTGAGTGAAGAAATAGTAAGAATCAACGTGTTTAGCGTTATTTAGATGCAAGGGCACTAAGTTGCATTTGGACAGATTGTATGTTAAAATAAGTTAGAAAAGAGAAAACTTTCTATGTTTATTAAAAATTAAAATCTAAACAAGAAAAAGCACGCATCGATAACTTTTTCTTGTTATGAATAAGATAAAAATATAGTTATTTTTACTTGTTTTTATCATATCTTAGAAGATAGAATGGAGGAATTATTATGAGTCATGCACCAGTACCAACCCCACATAATGGAGCAAAATCTGGCGAAATTGCAAAAACAGTATTAATGCCAGGAGATCCATTACGTGCAAAATTTATTGCAGAAACTTATTTAGAAAATCCGGTATGTTTTAATACAGTAAGAAATATGTTCGGGTATACAGGAACCTATAAAGGAAAGCAAATTTCTGTTATGGGTGGAGGTATGGGTATGCCATCTATCGGCATCTATTCTTATGAGTTATACCACTTTTATGATGTTGATAATATTATCCGTATTGGATCTGCTGGTGGTATTTCTGACAACGTTCATGTTCGTGATGTAGTAATTGGTATGGGAGCAAGTACGAATTCGAATTTTGCTTCTCAGTATGAATTGCCAGGAACCTTTGCACCAATTGCTAGTTATGAGTTGCTTGAAAAGGCAGTTAATGCAGCGAAATCCCAGAATACAAAGTTTGTTGTAGGTAATATCTTATCTTCTGATATCTTCTATGATGATAACAAGAACGCTTCCAACCTATGGAAGAAGATGGGCGTTTTATGTGTTGAGATGGAAGCTGCTGCATTGTATATGAATGCTGCTAGAGCAGGAAAGAATGCATTATGTATCTTAACTATTTCGGATCACCTCTATACTGGTGAAAGTCTATCTGCAGAAGATCGTCAAGTAAGTTTTAGAGAAATGATGGAAATTGCTTTAGAACTTGCTTAAAGATGAAGCACGCATCGTGAACTTTTCCTTGTCGTGAATAAAAATGGCGCTAAGCGCGGAATGGATGATAAGATGGAGAAGAAAGAAATTTTTAAAACAGTAGATCATACCTTACTGACACAAACTGCTACATGGCAGGATATCAAGCAAATCTGTGATGATGCAATTACCTATCAGACTGCATCTGTTTGTATTCCACCTTCTTTTGTGAAACGTGTAAAAGAATATGTTGGTGACCGTATGGCAGTATGCACGGTTATTGGTTTTCCAAATGGTTATAATACAACCTATGTAAAAGTTATGGAGACTAAGGAAGCTATTGATAACGGAGCAGATGAGATTGATATGGTAATAAATCTCGGTGATGTAAAAGATGGTAAATTTGACGAAGTTTTAGAAGAGATACGTCAAATTAAGAAAGCATGTGGAGATAAGATTCTGAAAGTAATTATTGAAACTTGTCTTCTTACAGAACAAGAAAAGATTACAATGTGTGATGTAGTTACGAAAAGCGGTGCGGATTATATAAAAACCTCCACTGGATTTTCTACTGCAGGAGCAACTTTTGAAGATATTGAACTTTTCTCAAAGCATGTTGGTGAAGATGTTAAGATGAAAGCGGCTGGAGGCATTGCTTCCTTTGATGATGCAATACGATTTATTGATCTTGGTGCTTCACGTCTTGGAACGAGCCGTATTGTTAAATTAGCAAAAAATGAATCTGCAAGCGGTTATTAATGAAAAGTGAGATGTAAAAAATTATAATTGAAAGGGCGTGCATTTCATGAAGGACGAGGATAATAATATGGAATTTACGTTTCCAGCTTGTAGGCAAACTGGAGAGTTAGTGCCAAAAAAGGCAAGCCAATTACCTTCTGATGAAATTATGAACGATTCTGTATGCAAGAATCTCATTAGAGAGGCAATCGGCATGTTGAAACGTTCTTATGCACCGTATTCTAGTTTCCATGTTGGAGCTGCATTACTGACGAAAACAAATAAAATCTACACTGGTTGTAATATAGAAAATGCAACTTTTACACCAACGAATTGTGCAGAAAGAACAGCATTTTTTAAAGCAGTTAGTGAGGGAGAAAAAGATTTTGCTGCCATTGCTGTTGTTGGAGGAAGAAAAGGAAATATGATTGATTATTGCCCTCCATGCGGAGTATGTAGGCAGGTTATGATGGAATTTTGTGATCCAAAAAAATTCATTGTAATTTTAGCAAAATCAGAAGAAGATTATTGTGCATATACACTCGCTGACATTCTTCCATTAGGATTTTCGGCAAAAAATATAGAGGATTAATAAAGGTGTAAATAATATCACAAACTTAGAAGTTTATAATATTATTTACCAGAATAAATATCAAAATAAATATAAATATTAAAGTAAATACTAAAATAATTTAAGAAATAAAACCTGAATTAATACTATAGTAAAGCTATTATAAGACAGCAAAAAAACTTTCTACTAATGTAGTAAGTTTTTTGCCGAATTATAATAGCTTTTTTGTTTCCAAACTAAATTGGGATAATTCTTCATATCCTGTGGATGGTTTATAAATTTATTTAAATTTTGTAGATAAGTAAAGTAATTCTTAAGAATGGCAGTATAAGAAATGCAAAAAAAGCGAATTATAAATAGCAAATAGAAAAAGCCTGAATTTAGTAAGGTAATTCTATAAAAGAATTTGCAGGATTTTGGAGGAGTCTGTGATGAAAAAGATTATTTCACTTATGCTTATTTTTACCATGGCAATCACAGTTTTATCTGGTTGTGGTAAGAAAGACACAGGAGAGCCAAATGGTACAGGAACAACTCCTGGGGTAACAAATGGCCCTACGAATGAAAACAATAACAACAATAATGCTAATAACAACAAGCCGGAAGGATACGAGTTAGCACTTGTAACCGATGTTGGTACGATTGATGACAAGTCTTTTAACCAGGGCGCATGGGAAGGTCTTAGTAAATATGCGACTGAAAAAAATAAGACTCATAAGTATTACCAGCCAGCAGAAGCAACGACTGCAGCTTACATTGATACAATTGCCCTTGCAGTGAAAGGTGGAGCAAAATTAATAGTTTGTCCTGGATATAAGTTTTCGGAAGCAGTTTTTGAGGCGCAGACTACATATCCAGATGTGAAATTTATCATCTTGGATAGTCAGCCAGAAAAAGCAGAAGACAAAACTATTAAGGATAACGTATATGCTGTATACTATGCAGAGCATCAAGCTGGATTTTTAGCTGGTTATGCTGCTGTAAAAGACGGTTATACAAAGCTTGGTTTTATGGGTGGTATGGCTGTTCCAGCAGTGAAACATTATGGATATGGTTTTGTTCTTGGTGCAGAAACAGCAGCAAAAGAAATGGGTATTGATAAAATTGATATGAAGTATCACTATACAGGTGGTTTTGCAGCAACTCCAGAAGCAAAGACAACAGCAGCGTCCTGGTATCAAAGCGGAACACAAGTTATTTTTGGCTGTGGTGGTGCAGTAGGTAACTCAGTTATGGCCGCTGCTCAAGATAACAATGGTAAAGTAATTGGTGTTGACGTAGATCAAAGTAATGAATCAGCTACAGTAATTACTTCCGCTATGAAAGAATTAAATAAATCAGTATACGATGCTATTGCTTTGTTTTATGAAGGAAAATTCCCAGGTGGTAAGATTGTAACACTAGATGTAAAAGCAGAGGGTGTAGGCCTTCCTTTAAAGACATCAAAGTTTCAAAAATTTACAGAAGCTGATTATGGTGCAGTATATGCAAAATTAGTTTCAGGGGAATACGCTCCGAAAGTGGAAGGAATTGATGAAGTAACTAAATTACCTGTAACTATCGTAAAAATTGATGAAGTTAAGTAAATAGTTTATTGATACGTTGCGCTATGGCGCTCAGATTGTAAATGGATTAGGAGGGCTGTTGCAATATGGTGAAATTACAACCATGTTGTAACAGCTTTTAATATATGAAAAAAATTGCACTGCAATTACTCGATGAAGCTATTTTGTTGAGAAAAAAGGAAGGCAAGGAGGGAGTAATACCTTTGGATTACATTATTGAAATGCTAGGAATCACAAAAGAATTTCCCGGTATCACGGCAAATGATAATATTACTCTTCAGTTAAGGAAGGGAGAAATTCATGCTCTACTTGGTGAAAATGGTGCAGGAAAATCCACTTTGATGAGTGTCTTATTTGGTTTATATCAGCCAGAAAAGGGTTCTATTAAAGTAAAAGGGAAAACTGTGAAAATTAATGGTCCTTTGGATGCGAATGCACTTGGGATTGGTATGGTGCATCAGCATTTTAAGTTAGTTTATAATTTTACGGTTCTACAAAATATCATTCTTGGTGTAGAAACAGTAAGCGGTGGTTTTCTTAAAATGGAGGATGCCAGAAAAAAGGTGTTAGAATTAAGTGAGCATTATCATCTTGCAGTAAATCCTGATGCGTACATTTCAGACATTTCTGTTGGTATGCAGCAAAGAATAGAAATCTTAAAGATGTTATACCGCGAAAATGAGATTTTAATATTTGATGAACCAACTGCAGTACTTACTCCACAGGAAATTGATGAGTTAATGAATATTATGAAAGGTCTTGCAAAAGAGGGAAAATCGATTTTATTTATCACTCATAAGCTAAACGAGATAAAAGCGGTAGCAGATCGATGCACCGTATTACGTCGTGGTAGATATATTGGTACAATCGATGTTAAGACTACAGAAAAAGAAACAATGTCAGAGATGATGGTTGGTCGTAAGGTCAACTTTAGGGTTGAAAAAAAAGCTGCGAGGCTAAAAGATGTAGTATTGGATGTAAAGACATTAACCGTTCATTCCAAACAAAAAGGTAACAAAAAAGCCTTGGTTCATGAAGTGAGTTTTGAAGTTAAAAAAGGAGAGATAGTAAGTATAGCTGGAATTGACGGGAATGGTCAATCGGAATTAGTGCAAGCGATTACTGGATTAATCAAATGTGATAGTGGATCTTTAAAACTTCATGGTGAAGACATCGCAAAAAAGACGATACGTTACCGAAATATTCATGGTTTATCCCACATCCCGGAGGATCGTCATAAACATGGTCTTGTTCTTGAATATACGGTTCAGGATAATCTTGTTTTACAAGAGTATTTTACAGAGAAATATCAAAAGGGTGGATTTTTAAAACGGGGTGCTATCCACGAAAATGCGGTGAAGCTTATTGAACAATATGATATAAGAAGTGGACAGGGAGCAATCACGACATGTCGAAGTATGTCTGGTGGGAACCAACAAAAGGTTATCATAGCGAGAGAAATTCAGCGTAAACCAGAGCTTTTAGTTGCGGTACAGCCAACGAGAGGACTCGATGTCGGTGCAATCGAATTTGTTCACAAGCAGCTGATAGCAGAAAGAGATAAGGGAAGCGGTGTTCTATTGGTATCGTTTGAATTAGATGAAGTAATGAATTTAAGTGACCGTATCTTAGTAATGTATGAGGGAGAAATTGTAGCCTCTTTTAAACCAGAGGAAGTTACGATACAGGAATTAGGCCTTTATATGGCTGGATCAAAAAGGAGGAAGGCTTAGAAGATGAGTGTAAATGGTAATTCATCAATGAAGAGCAGAGGGAGAAACCTTGGGTTAATTTCCTCAATTTTTGCAATTATCTTGGGCCTTCTGGTTGGATTTTTCATCTTGTTGTATTCCAATCCAAGTCAAGCAATCGGAGGATTTAAAACCATATTAACCGGAGCGCTTACGGATGGCAGTAAGGGAATTGGCATGGTATTATACTATGCAACACCAATCATTTGTACCGGTCTTTCTATCGGCTTTGCTTTTAAAACAGGTTTATTTAATATTGGTGCTACAGGGCAATTTACAGTCGGTGCATTTGCTGCAGTAGTAGTAGGCATTACAGCTACGGAGCTTGGGAATGCTCATTGGATGGTAGCTCTCTTTGCTTCGGTTATTGCAGGGGCTCTTTGGGCTTTAATTCCTGGCTTATTAAAAGCTTATGCGAACATTAATGAAGTAATAGCGGGAATTATGACAAATTATATTGGTATGTATCTAGTTAACTGGTCAGTTAAGGATTCCAATGCATTATTTAATATGTTAGAGAATCGCTCAAAACCGGTAGCACCTACTGCCATCATACCAAAAGCTGGGCTAAATCAAATATTTAAAGGATCTTATGTTAATGCAGGCATTATCATTGCAATTATAGCAGCAATTATTATTTATATCATTTTAGACAAGACAACCTTTGGTTATGAATTAAAAGCAGTTGGTTTTAATCGTGATGCTAGTAAATACGCCGGAATCAATGAGAAGAAGAGTATTATATGGTCTATGGTTATTTCAGGGGCATTGGCTGGCCTTGGAGGTGGCTTGTTATATCTTGCTGGTTCTGGAAAATATATTGAGGTTGTGGATGAGTTAGCGGCTGAAGGATTTGATGGTATTTCAGTTGCTTTACTTGGACTATCACACCCAATCGGTATCTTATTAGCAGCTATATTCATTGCTTATATTAAACAGGGTGGATTTTACCTACAGCTTTTTGAATATTCCAAAGAAATCATTGATATCATCATTGCAGTAATTATATACTTTAGTGCTTTTTCTATGATCGTTAGAAACATCATTACCAATCGGGAACGCAAACGAAGAGTAGACCGCTCTGTAGGCAGTGCACAAATACCAACTCCAATCAATGAACCATCCGTCTATGGTAGTAAGACCGAGGAAGAAATCAGAGAAGCATCAAAAAAGGATATACAAAGAGAAGATGACTTGCGAAACGATTCTGAACATGATGATATGTCGTTTAAAGATGAAGGTACAGTAAAAGAGGGTAGTGAAGAAAGGACTTTAAGTGAGGATATCCAAGAAGGTACTTTAAAAGAGGATAGCGAAGAAGGTATTTTAAAAGAGGATAGTAAGGAAAGTACTTTAAATGAAGTTAACAAGGGAAATAATAACGTAGATAACAAGGGAAATAATAACGTAGATAGCAAGGAAATTAATAATGTAGATAGCAACAAAAATAATAATGTAGATAGCAACGAAGATGAAAAAGTAGATAAAATGAAAGGAGGTAACAAATAATGAGTTCCGTATATTTTATGTTTCAACAGACTATGTTATTTGCAATCCCTCTTTTAATTGTAGCTCTTGGTGGAATGTTTTCTGAGCGAAGTGGAGTTATAAATATTGCCTTAGAAGGTATTATGACGATAGGAGCATTTGCAAGTATCTTATTTATTAATATGTTCCAAGATCGAATGAGTGGACAGCCTCTCTTAATATTAGCAATTTTGGTTGCTGCATTGGCTGGGATTATTTTTTCGTTATTTCATGCGTATGCTTCAATTCATATGAAGGCTGATCAGACGATATCCGGTACTGCACTTAACATGTTTGCTCCAGCATTTGCAATATTTACTGCAAGGCAGATTCAAGGGGTTCAGCAGATTAACTTTGATAATACATTTCGTATTGAGAAAGTTCCAGTACTTGGTGATATTCCAGTGCTTGGGGAATTATTATTCCAGAATTCTTATATTACAACTTACCTAGGTTTTCTGGTCCTAATTATTGCATCCATCGTCTTATATAAGACGAAGTTTGGTTTACGTCTTCGTGCCTGTGGAGAGCACCCTCAGGCTGCAGATTCCGTTGGTATAAGTGTATACAAAATGAGATATGCTGGTGTTCTTTTATCAGGTTTCCTTGGCGGTATTGGCGGTCTGGTTTTCGTCATTCCAACATCAACCAACTTTAATGCTAGTGTCGCTGGATACGGTTTTCTTGCATTAGCTGTTTTGATTTTTGGTCAATGGAAGCCTATTCGTATACTTTATGCAGCATTATTCTTTGGTTTGATGAAAACAATTGCGTCTGCTTACTCAGGTATTCCGTTTCTTGCGAGACTTGGAATTCCTAGTTATATGTATAAGATGATACCTTATATTGCAACTTTGATTGTACTTGCTTTTACTTCTAAGAAATCACAGGCTCCAAAAGCAGCCGGTGTTCCTTACGATAAGGGAAAACGTTAGGAAGAGCTAGGTTTATGCCTGTGCTATATCCATGATAGAATTATCAAGCA
>NZ_DAMADT010000024.1:41006-48402 GCF_031997925.1 Lachnoclostridium sp.
GCAAAATAATGGGCATACAGAAAAATAAATATAAGTAATAAAAGGATAATAAAAAAGGATAATAAAAAAGGATAATAAATTAAAAGGATAATAAATTAAAAAGGATAATAAATTAAATAGGATAATAAATTAAAAAAGATAATAAATTAATGAGGATAGTAATTGTAATGAAGTAAGTAAAAATAAAAAGAATGAAATCACAAGTAAGGAATAATACTCCATACAAGTGATTTCATCCATTGTTATATAGTACAAGGAAAAGTTCACGAAGCGTGCTTTTCCTTGTTTTGTTTGACCAAAAGTTTTATTATATTAAGATCTTATAACTGATATAATTTTGTATATTTGTCTATTAGATAGGCTACATAGTAATCAGCATTAAAGGATTCACCAGTCATCTCTAATAATAATTCATTGGTATTCTTAGTGGCGCCATATTTATGAATATGTTCTTTTAATAAATCTAAAATTGGATTAAGATTTCCTTCTCTTAAGCATTTTGAAAAGTCAATTTTCGTCTGTATAAAAGCATAGATTTGAGAGGCGATTGCGTTTCCAAGTGCATAGGACGGAAAATATCCGAAGGTACCATTAGACCAGTGTACATCTTGCAGTACACCAAGTGTATCTGTTGGAGGTACAATTCCTAAATATTCTTCATACTTCTCATTCCAGATACGTGGTAGGTCGGACACCTCAATTTGTCCGGATATCAGAAGCTTCTCAATTTCATAACGAATCATGATATGAAGAGAATAGGTTAACTCATCTGCTTCCGTACGGATAAAATCTGGCTCAGCTTTGTTAATAGAAAGGATAAATTGGTCAAGTGATACATTTTTTAATTGTTCAGGGAATGTATTAGTTAATTTATCCCACAGTGGTGCCCAAAAATCTATACTACGTCCAATGATATTTTCAAAGAAACGGGACTGTGATTCATGAACACCCATCGAGGAACCATGGCCTACTGGTGTTTGAGTTAAAGAATCATCAATATTCATCTCGTAGATCGCATGACCACCCTCGTGTATGGTAGAAAAGATGGAACTTTCGAGATTGTTTTTAAAATAATGTGTTGTAATTCTAACATCTTTATTGTGTAGGTTTGTTGTAAATGGATGCTCACTTTCTGCAATTACTCCACGTCTAAAATCAAATCCGATGTACTCTGCAATGAATTTACAGAACTCTTTTTGTTTTCCTATGTCATAAGTTAAAGAATTATAGGATTTGTCTATAGAATCACTTTTTGCCACTACTTGCTTTAGTAAAGGTACGATAGCAGTACGTAGTTTTGCGAAAAATTCATCCAATTGCTTCATATCAATTCCTTCTTCAAACTCGTCTAGCATAATATCGTAAAGGGCTTTGTTCTCTTCGTTACGATAGCTAGCAAATTTCTTATTATAAGAAACGATTTCTTCCAGTGTTGGAGCATAATCAGCAAAGCAATTTTTTTCTTTTGCAGTAGCCCAAATTGCACTGGATTTTGCGGTCAATTCACTATAAGCTTTATATTCTTCTGGCGGGATGCATTCCATTTCTTTTAACTGCTTATTCAGCTTCTTAACGATTTTTTGTTCATTGAATTCCAAGACATCGAAATTCTCTGGTTTTGATAATTCATGTAATAGATTTTTAATGTCATCATTTACCATTGCATCAAAATACTCACCTGATAATAAACCAACAGCTTTTGCAGTATTTTCAAGGGCTTCAACAGGGGCAAGGGTTTCGGTATCCCATTGCAGTAAGGTTAATGCAGTTTCTAATGCCATCATTTTGTTTAAGTGTGGAATTAATTTTTCATATTTTTCGTTCATATATAACCTCATTTCTGCGCTACTTATTGTCTTGCTTGCAAGATAATCTTCAAGTTTGTGGAAGCAGCGCGAACACAAACTTGCTAAGTGAAAGATTGAAAATTCTTTCGTTCTCGTTTTCTTTCACATCCTTAAAACTATAAGTATGATTTTCTCACCTGGATAAATCAACTATCAACTTACGTTTATTTAGTGCAAATAAATTTACTGGATACTATTATTCCATAAAAACAACCTTTGCTCTACAGTATAAATTATCCAAAAAAATTATATCATAGGAAATGTAGAATAGCTATTATTTTTGGTGAAATCATAGAGGAATGGTATTGATGTTTCAATCAGGCTGTGGTATAAATAATTTATAAAATTGAATGAAATCTATAAGATGTATTAGGCAGTTGCCTTGATTCACGTCTGTTAGGGAAAATCTAACAGACGTTTTTTTGAACGGTTAAGCGTTAAGAAAGCATTATACGCTTTTTCTATTGCAGTATCAAATTTGTTTGCCAATGCGGTATTGCTATAGATGATAGGTTGAAACACAAAGTTAATTCAAGCAAAAGTTTTTGTGTCAGAGTTATCCTTGGCGCAAACTTCAGTCGCGCAGTAAGCGTGTACAGAAATGGAGGTTATGAAAGAGTGAAACTATTACGTAATTTGCTAATTATCGTATTTGGTAATTTTCTTTACGCAGCAGGTGTAGTATTTTTTATTCTACCTTCCGGATTAATTACTGGAGGTACGACAGGAATAGCTTTGAGTGTGAATTATTTTTCCGGTTTGCCGGTATCCTATTTTGTATTTGGCTTTAATCTTATTATGTTTTTGTTAGGTTTGTTTATCTTGGGGAAAAGTTTTGCATTGACTACATTAGTGAGTACATTCTGTTTTCCATTTGCACTTGGTTTTCTACAAAATATAGCTGGAGAGTTTACAGTAACAAATGATATCTTTTTATGCACTCTCTTTGGTGGACTCTGTATTGGAACAGCAATTGCACTTGTTATTAGGATGGGTGCAAGCACAGGGGGTATGGATATACCACCACTGATACTTAACAAGTATTTTCATATACCTGTATCCATAACTTTATATATTGCAGATTGTATTATTCTTGCACTACAGGCTGTTTTTGGAGAAAAAGAAAAGATTCTATATGGTATTGTTCTAGTATTAACCTACACCATTGTTTTGGATAAGCTTCTTATGTTTGGTACGAATAAGATGCAATTAAAAGTAGTAAGTAGTAAAGTAGATCTTATAAAAGAAGCAATCATATCTGAAATTGACAGAGGTGTTACTCTTTTCCATGGGCAAACAGGTTATTTAGAAAAAGAGACTGACATTTTACTTAGTGTAGTTTCCAATAGGGAACTTTATAGAGTGGAAAAATTGATTCATCAAATAGATGAGGATGCCTTTGTTGTTATTAGTCGTGTCAGTGAAGTAAGGGGCAAAGGTTTTAGTGAAGGAAAGAAGTATTTAATGAAAAAAACAGAGTCATAAAAAGGTATAGTATGGGGTTGACAGCTAGGATTACGTTTGTTATAATCATAAAATCAAGTAAATAAATCATAGGCTATGATAAGAAAGAGTAAAAATCATTGTAATCTAACAGAAAGTTGCCGGCTGATGAGAGGCGCAAGAAAGCTGATTTTGAATACATCTTTGAGCTTCACACCGAACGACTATAATAGTTTAAGTAGGCTGTTGACGGTATCCTGCACCCGTTATCGTGCTAGAGTATAACCATCAGTAAAGATGAGTACTCGAAGAGGTTAGCTGTGCGAACAGTTAATAAATTTGAGGTGGTAACGCGTGATAATATCCCGCCCTCTGAATGTAATTCAGAGGGCGGTTTTTTTTGCGTTTAGGGAGGAATAAAGTACCTAAACCGTATAAAACGCTCCACTAGGAATGCTCATGACTTGAAAAAACGGTCTTTGATCTTCATAGCGATAAAAACTTGATAGGATAGTGAAGAAAAGGAGAGAAATGACATGATTTGTGTGGACGAACAAATGAAAATTATTAAAAAAGGCGTATTAGATATGATGCGCGAGGAGGAGTTAAGAGAAAAGCTTAAGGTTTCTGTGGAACAGAATAAACCCCTAACAATCAAGCTTGGACTTGATCCTTCAGCACCTGATATTCATCTAGGGCATACCGTTGTTCTTCGTAAAATCAAGCAGATGCAAGACTTGGGGCATAGAGCAATTATTATTATCGGAGATTTTACTGGTCGTATTGGTGATCCTACAGGAAAATCGAAGACAAGAAAACCTCTTTCCGATGAACAGGTAAAAGAGAATGCAGCTACTTACATGGAGCAGATATTTAAAGTTTTAGACACAGAAAAAACTGAGGTTCGTTTTAATAGCGAGTGGTTATCAAAACTTAACTTTGAACAAGTAATAGCATTAGCTTCCAGTACTACGGTGGCAAGATTATTAGAGCGTGATGACTTCCAGAATCGTTACAAAAATCAGGAAGCAATCGGTCTGCATGAATTTTTCTATCCTTTAATGCAAGGCTATGACTCTGTTGAAATAAAAGCAGACATTGAATTAGGTGGAACAGATCAAACATTTAATATTTTAATGGGTAGAACCTTACAAAAATCAGTTGGAATGTCTCAGCAGATTGCTATGTTTATGCCAATCCTTGAAGGGCTTGACGGTATAGAAAAGATGAGTAAGAGTCTTGGTAACTATATTGGTGTAAGCGAATCTCCTCAGGTTATGTTTAAGAAAGTGATGGAGGTTCCAGATGAGTTGATATTCCGTTACTTTGAACTTGTGACAGATGAGCATCCTGATGATATCGAAAAATTACGTAGCGAGATGGAACAGGGAAAAAATCCAAGAGATATTAAGCTTATCTTAGCTCGAATTATTACAAAGCTTTACCATGGAGAAGAGGGAGTTAAGACTGGAGAGGAATACTTCGAACAAGTATTTAAAGAAGGTGAGATCCCAGAGGATATGCCTGTGATAAAACTTGAAAAAGAGCAAGATAGTTTAGCTTCCGTTGCGGGTGTATTAGCTAACGAAGGACTTGTTTCTTCTGCAAGTGAATTCCGTAGGTTGATTAAGCAAGGTGGAGTACAGCTAAATAGAGAAAAGGTAATGGACATTGACTGTATCTTAACAGAACAAGAAAATGTTTTAAAAATTGGAAAGAAGAAATTTGTACGATTAGTATTTTAAGAAATGTTGCCGATATGTATCTAGTATAGTATCATATAATTGACATGTTTTACAAAGACGCATGTATAATAAGTAAAATAATAAAAAGTATATAAGAAAAATTTTATAATCGGAGGAGTTGGCCGAATGAAGTATGACCAACCTAGTCAAGAAGAAAAGATTGATAAAAATACAAGTCTTAGAAATTTTATTGAGGACAATCAAGATATTATATCGGAGCTTAGAGAAACAAAACAGCCGCTTTATTATATTATAGTTGGAGTAGATGAGATACAAGCTACGACAGTAAAACAACAGGGGTACTATCAAGAGATGGTATCCCTGCTTATCGATAAAATAGACTTACCTCTGCAACCAGTAAAACAAGAAGAGCTAAATAGCATTGTTGCAGAAATGGAGGAAGATAATCTTTCAATCGTATTTGGGCATCCACTAGTAAAAGGTTGTGCAACTTCTATATTATCTAGTAAGGAAGAAAGTTTAGTTTTAGTCGCAACGAAGAAAGACATGACTGCGGAAGAGGTACCATATGCTTACTGGGGAGTTGAGGAGTACCTGAGTAGTTATATCAAAGATACTATATTAGATGAACACACCATACTTTTTAATACAGCCACAGATTTATACCATGCAGTTTTGGAAGGCGAGATAGAAGGTATGTTGATAAAATATAGTACCTATGAATCGTACCTACAAGACGAAAAAGAACTGTATCTAGTTTCTGATGTGGTGTTACCATTACAAGAGTATATTGTGATATCAAACCAACAGGAAGAATTATTAAGATTAATGAAAAAGTTTCTTCCTTTTTATGATAATTACAGAAAGATAGAGCAGATAGCAACTGCAGAAATGCGATATCTTAGACCTATTCAGGGCATGGAGAAAGGAGTAGTTTTATGGACTTCTTCTATCATTATGGTACTGACTTTTATATTAACAGTCCTATATTTTGTTTTTCGTCATAGAAGAGAAAAGAAGAGAAAACAACTTGCTTCGGTTTTATATCAAGAGCTATCGGTACTTTACGATAATAATCAAGAAGTATTCATCGTAGATTTATTAGCTGGAAAGATTCGATCGAATCATCATTTTTCCTGCTTTTTTGAAAATCAAAGTGCTCTGCATCGTAAACATATGAGCCTTAAGGAATTATCAAGTAAAATAGGGTTTAATTTTGAGGAACATTATCGTTATATCTGTCGCCAGTTTGATCGTACTTATCTGTTTCAATATCAACTTTATCTTGGAGGAGTTCGGTATCAGGTGAAGGAAGAAGGTATTTTTGAGCAAGGGATACTTGTTCTTTTGATTTCAAAAGAAAAGTAAAAACAAGGTAGATAATGTGAAAAATCTAGATTTTTCACACAGGAACTGTGCTGTCACCCAATTTCGCGGGATTACGTCAGATTGGATAAATTACTGGATTAATATGGAATAAAAAAGTTTTAAAAAATTGCTTGACAAAACTTGTCTTCCTAAATATAATAGTAATGTGCTCGTGAGAAACGAGACAATGAATGGGATCTTAGCTCAGCTGGGAGAGCATCTGCCTTACAAGCAGAGGGTCATAGGTTCGAGCCCTATAGGTCCCATTTTTACGGAAAAAAATAAATATGGCGAAATAGCTCAGTTGGCTAGAGCATACGGTTCATACCCGTAGGGTCGTGGGTTCAAATCCCTCTTTCGCTATTTATAAGGGTTCAGAAGTTAATGACTTCTGAGCTTTTTTTGTGTATTGTATTTTAACTATAGCAAAAGATCAGTCAGAGAAAGAGATAGAATTACTGTCAGCATTTTATCTTAGTTAGTTGATAGCCTTGTAATGTTTATTACATCCGAAACCAATTACTTATAAGTACAAATCATAAAAAGCATTATTATTTATAATAACTGCTTATATTGAAATAGGTGCTAAAATCAACTATAATTCAACATGTCCGATATAAGTCAAAGGAAGATGCCAATTACTTATCTACTTTTGTTATTGATCGGAGGGCAAGTATCCAAAGTTTTTACAGGGTAGGCGACATAAAAAGTGCCAGCTTATTAACTAACGGGAGGAATCGTATTATGAAAAAGAAAGCGCTCAGCTTACTAATGGCAGTAACTCTTGCAGCAACCTTATTTACGGGCTGTGGAAAAAAGGATGAAGAAACAAAAGCACCAGTAACTAATGAGAATTCTGGGGATGAAGCAACAAAAGCACCAGTAACGAATGAGAATTCTGGGGATGAAGCAAAGAAGGACTTATTTGCTCCAATCGCTAAGGAAGACTTAAAGATTGGTGTAATTCACATCACAAACCCTGCGGAAGGTTCTGGTTATACATATACTCATGACGTTGGTATTCAGGGTATG
>NZ_DAMADT010000024.1:48412-60475 GCF_031997925.1 Lachnoclostridium sp.
AATATCGGCTTAAATGACAATCAGATCATCAGAAAAAATAATGTAAATGATCAGGATCCTGTAGCGATCCGTAATGCAATTGAAGAGTGTATCGAAGAGGGTGCAAAATTAATCTTCGCTACAAGCTGGGGATACATGGATACTGTTGAGGCTTTGGCAGCAGAGCATCCAGATGTAATCTTTTCTCATGGTACAGGATATAAATCAAATGGTAGCAACTTTAATAACTATTTCGGTAGAATTTATCAAGCTAGATATTTAACAGGTATCGCTGCTGGTTTAAAGACAACAAGTAACAAGATTGGTTATGTAGCAGCTTGGGGTAAAGAAAACTCTGAAGTAACTGGTGGTCTTGATGCATTTGCTATGGGTGTTTACTCTGTAAACCCAGATGCTAAGGTTTATGTAAAAACAACTAACAGCTGGTTCTCCCCTGAAGGTGAAGCAGCAGCAGCGGAAGCTTTAATCGCTATTGGCTGTGATGTAATTGGTCAGCATTGTGATACACCAAACCCTATGACAGCAGCAGAAGCAGCTGGCGTATTTGGTGTTGGTTATAACTCTGATATGTCTAAGGATGCTCCTAAGGCAGTTCTTACTTCTGCTCTTTGGGATTGGTCAGCATATTACACTACGGCAGTTAAATCTGTAATTGATGGAACTTGGGATGGAAGCAACTACTTTGGTGGTATGGCAGAAGGCTTAATCAATATCTCTCCATTATCTGATCTTTGTGCACCAGGTACCGAAGAGAAAGTTGCGGAAGCTGAAGCAAAAATCAAATCTGGTGAATGGGATGTATTCACTGGTGCTATCGAAACTAATGATGGTCAAACCATTGGTGAAGAAGGAAAATCTTTAGATGATGCTACAATTACTGGTGGTATCAACTGGTATTTCAAGAATGTAGTGGAAAACTAATTGGTCGAATAATTAAAATTGAGGGATTATAATTGTTTGTTGGGTGTTGCAAATAGAAAAAACAAAGTTTGCAGCACCCATATTATGTTTGTAAGTTGATTTTTGGATATTTGCTAGTTTTTAATAAAGAAATGTGTTTATGAAATGTGGTATACAATGGAAGTTAGTGTGATTGCAGAATTCTAATACTAGATTTTTACTTAAATTCTAGATAAAGGATAAATTGACTTTGCTTGGTATAAATAGTATGATTGGGAGTGTCGTATTTTCAAGAGAATTGTAGAAGAAAAGGATTTGGAGGATATCTTATGGAGAAGGGGAAAGAACCTGTTTATGCAATTGAATGCAAAGGGATTACCAAAACCTTCGGTAGCGTTGTGGCAAATGATCACATCGACTTAAACGTAAAACAAGGTGAAATCTTAGCACTCTTAGGAGAGAATGGTTCCGGTAAAACAACGTTAATGAATATGCTTTCTGGTATATATCATCAAGACGAAGGTTCTATCTTTGTAAATGGAGAAGAAGCGATGATTAATTCTCCAACGGACGCAGTTAGTTTGGGTATCGGTATGATACACCAGCATTTTAAGTTAGTAGAAGTATTTACTGCTGCCGAGAATATTGTGTTAGGGACGAAAGAAAAATTAGAATCTTCGAAAGTAATGAAGGAAAAAATTAATGCAATATGTAATAAGTTTGGATTAGAAGTTGATTCCGATAAGAAAGTCTATGATATGTCAGTTAGCGAAAAGCAGACAGTAGAAATCTTAAAGGTTTTATATAGAGGCGCTCGAATCCTTATCTTGGACGAGCCAACGGCGGTACTTACTCCTCAGGAAACGGAGAAACTTTTTAAAATTCTTCGTAAGATGAAGGAACAAGGAAATTCTGTTATTATTATTACGCATAAACTAAACGAAGTTCTTGATATAAGTGACCGTGTTACCATCTTAAGAAAAGGACAAAGTATCGAAACTGTTGTAACAGCAGAATGTGATGTAAATTCGCTTACGGAACTTATGGTTGGTAGAGCAGTTAATCTTGAAATCGAACGACCGGAAGTGGTGAAGAAGGAAGCAATATTAAAATGTGTAGACTTAACGATTGATTCCACGGACGGTACAAGAGGTATCGAAGATGTAAGTTTTGAAATTCGTACGGGTGAGATTCTAGGAATTGCTGGTGTTGCCGGCAGTGGGCAGAAGGAACTTTGCGAAGGTATTGCTGGTTTATTGAAAGTAAAAAAAGGCGCTATTTTATATAACAAAGAAAATATTGTAGGGAAAACTCCACTGGAAATCATTAGCCTTGGAATTAGTATGAGCTTCGTACCAGAAGATCGTCTTGGTATGGGATTAGTAGCCTCCATGGGCATGACAGATAACATGCTACTTAAGAGTTATAAAAAGGGAAAGGGTCCTTTTGTCAGAAGAAAACCTGCGAAAAAGCTAGCAAGTGAACTTGTGAAGAAGTTATCCATTGTAACACCTGGAATTGAAACGCCGGTTCGTCTGATGTCTGGTGGTAATGTTCAGAAAGTACTGTTAGGACGTGAAATAGAATCTTGTCCGAATGTTTTAATCACAGCATATCCAGTACGTGGACTAGATATTAATTCCTCCTATATGATTTATAATCTATTAAATGAACAGAAGAAAAAGAATGTAGCAGTCATTTTTGCCGGTGAGGACCTAGATGTTTTATTAGAGCTTTGTGACAATATTATGGTTCTTTGCCATGGTAAGATTACAGGAATCGTAAATGCGAAAAAGGCAACCAAGGAAGAGCTAGGTATCTTAATGACTGGTGGAAGTACGAAGGAGGTAGCTAAGGATGAGTAAAAGTATTGGAAAATCTATAAAAAGCGAACCATTCATTCGAACTATAAAACGAGCAGAGTTATCAAAAAATCGTGCGCTTGCCCTAAGACTTGCAGCTCTTTTCTTAGCATTAATTGCAGGAGCAATCTTTATTTTATGTATTGGAAATAATCCATTGGCAGTATATGCAACTATGGTAAAAGGTGCATTTCGTTCGAAGTTAGCATTTCAAGGTACGGTAAAGATAATGATTCCTTTAGTGATTACCTCTCTTGGTATCACCTTGGCATTTCGTATGAAGTTCTGGAATATTGGTGCAGAAGGTCAGATTATTATGGGTGCCGTATTCGCATCTTATTTTGCTATTTTTCATGGAAACATGCCACATTGGCTATTGATTACAGTGATGATTATTGCTGGTATGATAGGTGGCGGGTTAACCGGGCTATTACCTGCATATTTCAAAGCAAAATATAATACAAATGAGACATTGTTTACGCTAATGTTAAATTATATCGCATTAAATTTTGTTGTATTTTTAAGAGAAGGACCATGGGCAGATCCTACTTCTCTTGGTTACAAAAAATTTGCTATCTTCCCTGCGAGTGCTCGATTAGATAAAGTGTTCGGTATTCACGCGGGTTGGATTATTGCTATTATTGTACTTATTGTTGTATTCATCTATACGAAATTTACAAAACAATGTTATGAAGTTGATGTTGTCGGAGAAAGTCAAGCGACTGCAAGTTATGCTGGGATGAATGTAAAACGTATTATTCTTCGTACAATGTTTTTAAGTGGTGCAATCTGCGGTTTGGTTGGTATGATTGAGGTTAGTGGTAATGCTGGTACTATGACAGAAGGTGTCACAAGAGGTGTTGGTTTTACTGCAATTATTGTTGCTTGGTTAGCTAACTTAAAACCATTGTCTATTTTTGTAATCGCCTCTTTATTCAGTATCATGGAAAAGGGAAGTAGTGTTGTAGAATCTACGTTTGGTGTTTCAGAGGCGTGTGCAGATGTTCTACAAGGAATTATTCTTTTCTTTGTGATTGGTTGTGAGTTCTTTGTTCGCTATAAATTTGCTGTAAGAAAAAAAGGAGGTAAGGCATAATGGATTTTGATATGATCATCATTTTTATAGCAGCCTCCATAACCTCAGGTACCCCAATTCTTTTTGGTACTTTGGGTGAAATCGTTACTGAGAAGGTTGGCCATTTAAATCTAGGTGTAGAAGGTATGATGGCAATCGGTGCTTTTGCAGGTTTTATGGCGGGATATTCTACGGATAGTTTTGTGATTGCGATTATTGCAGCATTTTTGGCAGGTGCATTGGCTGCACTAATCTATGGTATCTTAACGATTACATTTATGGCAAACCAAAATGTTACAGGTTTAACCTTAACCATCTTTGGTGTAGGACTTGCGAATTTTTGCGGTCACTTCGCTAGACAAAGCTTAGGTGTAGAATCCTTAAAACTTCCAGAAAAAATAACTGCTCAGATGAGAGCAATTCATATTCCTGGTCTTAGTGATATTCCTGTGATTGGACCTTTGCTATTTTCTTATAATCCATTTGTTTACCTTGGAATTATAACAGCGATCCTTCTTGCATTTTATTTTAATCGTACAAAACGCGGACTTAATGTTAGAGCAATTGGTGAAAATCCTGCAGCTGCAGATGCTGCTGGAATAAAGGTAACAAAATGGAAGTATATTAATGTATGTCTTGGCGGTGGTATCTGTGGAATCGGTGGTGCATTTACCATTATGATTATTAATAAAGGTGTTTGGATAAGTGACTGTGTTAACGGTCTTGGATGGATTTCTGTAGCGCTTGTTATTTTTGCTTCCTGGAGTCCAACCAAAGCAATCTTTGGTTCCTTTATCTTTGGTGCCCTTCGCCAATTAAAGTACTATGTTCCTAGTTCTATCGGAATTCCAGGAGCGATCTACGATATGATACCATACATTATTACAACTATTGTTCTAATTATGGCATCAGTAAAGAATTCAAAGAAGAATGCTCAGCCAGCTTCTTGTGGAGTGAATTATTTCCGTGAGGAACGTTAGAGCTGTTAATAATTAATAAAATAGAAACTTGTTATGTTAAAACATAATAAGAACTAGAGCTTTAAGAAAGTGTTGGTAAGAAGAGATAAGTTCTTACTGGCACTTTTTTGAATTGCAAATGTAATTGTTATGATTTTAGAATAAAATTGACAGAAAAGAGAAAATAAGATAAGATGTAAGCGTTTTATGTAGCTTGAGTCTCTCTTATACCTTTCGTATGTTTACGTTATAGTACGTTTGTTGAGAGGACTTATTTATAAGGATAAAAGAATTCATAGGGAGAAATTTATTAATCTATGAATTATATAGAATAGAAAGGTTACGAAGGTTAATATGGACATAAAAATTTTAGCACTTGATTTGGATGGGACACTAACAAATAGTGAAAAAAAGATTACTCTAAATACAAAAGAAACCTTACAAAGAGCGATGGAAGATGGAGTAACAGTGGTACTTGCTTCAGGAAGGCCTTTGGTTGGGATTAAGCCTTTAGCGAAAGAATTAGAGCTTTCAAAATACAGTGGTTATATTCTTGCTTATAATGGTGGACAAATTATTGATTGTCATACAGGAAAAGAAGTGTATCAAAAAGTACTTAATGTAGAGAGAATAGCATCAATCTATGAAGTGGCAAAACAATTTGGTGTGTCAATGCTCACATATGATGGTGAGGATATCATAACGGAAGATGACACAGACCCATATGTTTTACGAGAATGTTTTATCAACAAAGTAAAAGTACGTAAAATAGAGGATATCGTTAGCCATGTTACTTATCCGGTACCAAAATGCCTTGTAGTTGGAGATCACGAAAAACTCCTTCCTGTGAGAGATTATTTAAAAGAAAAATATGGGGATGAACTTAGCATCTATTTCTCTGAACCATTCTTCCTTGAAATTATGCCTTTAGGAGTTGAAAAATCCGCATCCCTTGAACTCCTGTTAAATCGCTTACAGTTAAGCAGAGAAGAATTAATGGCATGCGGAGATGGACTTAATGATATTACAATGCTACAATATGCTGGTCTAGGTGTAGCTATGGGGAATGCATGCAAAGAAGCAAAAGAAGTATCGAATTATGTTACTGCAACGAATGACGAGGATGGAGTAGCAAAAGCAGTGAATCGCTTTATCCTAAGTGGAGAGCAGATGGTTGGTTAAATTTGTGTAGTTGGGTCTGTATAAAACAAGGGGTGGAACTCAAATAGTTCCACCCCTTGTTTTATTGGAGTCCTTTGTATGTGTATTCATCCTGTTTTTGTAGAGGTGATATGGGAAGCATTTGCAATTAAAAGTCCGTGGATTTTCCCCAAATTATTTTAGGGTGAAGATAAGTAACCTCATAAGGAGAATCGGTAACATCCATTCTGTATAATAATTGCGTTGCCAGACGCTTACCTAATTCCTTTGTTTGAACTTGAACTGTGGTTAAGTTACCTGCTATACCGGGATATTCAGTATTATTATCATAGCCGGATACCGCTATATCTTCGGGAACACGATAGCTGTGTTCTTTGAGATATTTAAGTAAAAAATGTGCAACGTAATCGCTTGCACAGACAAAAGCCTGGGGCATATGAGGGAGACTGGATAAAAATTCGTTTATTTCTTCCTGATAAGTATAGATGCCAATATTTTTCGTCAAACAGTATTCCTTTTTTATACCTATTTGGTTTTTTACCATGGCTGCTACATAACCTTCGTACCGATTCTGATTTGTTTTGGCATATTGAATATCTCCGATAAAACCGATTTCGGTTCTTCCTTTTTGGATAATAAAATCTGTTATTTCCTCTACAGTGGATTTACCCTCTAATAAGAATAAGTCACCTGTTATGGAATCTATCGTGAGAGAAGTGACCATATCTAAAAATACTTTGGGAATTGACAAATTGTTCAACATGGTAAATAAATGGTAATCATAAACGTTTAAAATAATCATCCCATGGATTGTTCCGTTCGTTAATACAGCTGGCAAAACATAGTCTGCTGTAAATTTGGAAGGCAGGTAGGTGTACATTAGGTTTATATTTGATTCGTCTAATTTCTTTGCAATCTGATGAATAATATTCATCCAAAATGCAGAGGATTCTGGGCGTGAAACAACCACAGAAACTGTTATTTGTCCATGGTGTGATGAAAAAGAATATGATTCATCTTCTTTTTCGTCCATTATTGGGTGACCAGCTTTGAAATATCCCATTTCTTTTGCTTTATTCAAAATCAGATCTCGCAAATTGTCAGAAACGCCGGAAATATTATTAATAACTTTCCAGACTGTGACCCGTGATACATTAAGTGAATCTGCAAGTTCTTGCATTGTTACTTTTTTCATATACAGACCTCGTTTGCAATATTATTTTTTTACTTTATGGATATATCTTAACATTTAGTTTAACAATTGTAAATAAACTTAAATGTTAAAAATGATAAATAAAATATTAAACATATTTAACATAATATCATAATTAAGAATATTGATGGATATTGTATAATAATTAGATAAACTAATGATTTACAAAGAATAAGCAAAAAAGTGATTGTTAATTATGTAAAAAAACAACAGGAAAAAATTAGAATTACATTGCACTTTATTTTAATTTATGTTAAATTAGATATAGAAAAATGATAAAGAAAATTTTAACTATGAGGAAATTAAAATTGACAAAAGTAAAGAATGTAAGCATAACAAAAGACTTTGGACTCTATTTAATTTCAAAATGATTTGCTTGATGCCAATATTTCGTAATGACTTGTTTTTGAGTATATGAAAGGACTGGATATAAGAATGAAAAAGACAAATAAGGTTAGTGGTAAAAGAAAATATAAGAAAAAGCGATGGTCAAGAGATGATACGGAATTAAGTTTATTAGCGTTGCCTACTACAATTTGGTATTTGCTTTTTTGCTTTCTACCAATGTTTGGATTAATTCTTGCGTTCAAAAATTATAGAATTATGCCAGGGAGGAGTTTTGTATATAACTTAATTCACAGCGATTGGGTAGGACTTAAGAATTTTGATTTTTTGATTAAGTCTAATGCACTGTTTGTTTTATTAAGAAATACAATAGGTTATAACCTGATTTTTATAACATTAGGAATTATTATTCCTGTCACTTTAGCAATTATGGTTAGCTTGATTCATGGAAAAAAGAAGTCAAAAGTATATCAGACTATGATGTTTTTTCCGTATTTTATGTCATGGGTTGTAGTTAGTTATTTTGTCTATGCATTTTTAAGCATGGATAAAGGCATGATTAACAGTATTCGACAATCCTTTGGTAGAGAATCAATCCAATGGTACATGGAAGCAAAATACTGGCCTTTTATCCTGACAATTACGCAGTTATGGAAAACTCTTGGGTATAGTATGGTTGTGTATCTGGCAAGTATCACAGGAATTGATGGAACATATTATGAGGCAGCTACAATAGATGGAGCAACAAAGTGGCAACAGGTTAAGTACATAACACTACCGTGTCTTAAGACAATAGTAATTATGATGTTTATTTTAAATGTAGGTAGGATTTTTTATTCGGATTTTGGACTGTTTTATCAGGTCACAAGAGGTGTGCCGGGATCATTATACGATGTTGCATCTACTTTGGATACATATATTTATAAGGCACTTTTATCTTCTTCCCCGATCGGAATGACTATGGCGGCCACTTTCTTTCAGTCTGTTGCATGTTGTATCACAATTCTTTTGACTAACAAAATTGTAAGTAAAATTGACGAAGAAAGCGCAATAATTTAGGAGGAATATAATGTCTTGTAAAATAAATAAAGGATCAGAGAGCATTTCAAAATTAAATCGAATTTCAAAACCAACAAATACTATTTTTAATTTAATTTTTTTAGTCATTTCTATTATGTGCGTGATTCCGGTGGCATTTGTATTTATGATTTCCATCACTTCAGAGAGTTCCCTTACAGATAATGGATACCGGTTCTGGCCGAAAGAATTTTCCTTAGATGCTTATCGGTTTCTTCTTCGAGAAGGGAAAATGATAGTAAATGCACTGGAAGTATCAATTTTTGTTACAGTGGTAGGTACCATTATTGCTATTATACTAACCACAGCAATGGGTTATGTGCTATCTAGAAAGGAATATAAGTTAAATGGCTTTCTCACTTGGATCGTCTTTATACCAATGATATTTAATGGAGGTATGCTATCTTCCTATGTAGTAAATACCAACTTATTGGGATTAAAGGATTCGGTTTGGGCATTGATATTGCCACTTGCAGTGTCTTCATTTAATGTTATAGTTTGTAAAACTTTTTTCAAAACCACCATACCGGATTCTATTGTAGAATCCGCAAAGATAGATGGAGCAAATCAATTTAAAATATTTTCAAAGATAGTACTACCTATTTCCAAACCTGTTTTGGCTACCATTGGATTATTTTCCTGCTTCAGTTATTGGAATGATTGGTTTCAATCATCCTTATATATTAATAATACAAAGCTTATATCTTTACAGGCATTATTAAATAACATTCAGAAAAGTATTGAATATCTGGCAAATAATCCGTCAGCCGGTTTAACTCTTCAGCAATATAAGGCACAGATGCCCCAGGAAGGTGTTAGGATGGCAATAGCCATAGTAATAATCATTCCTATTGCCTGTGCGTATCCGTTTTTTCAAAGATATTTTATTAGCGGATTAACAATTGGTGCTGTGAAAGGGTAGGCATGGATATAAATTATTTCTGATAGATACATGGTAAAGCGGTAATTTTATTTATGCCTATGTATTTAGGAAATATTTATATAAATTTATGGGGAAAAAAATATGTATGCCGTAAAAAACGGCGGAATGGAGGAATCATGAAACTAAGAAAAGCAATGGTGTTATTGATTGCAATGTTAGTAACTGTGGGACTGTTTTGGGGTTGTTCTAAAAAGGAAACAGAAAATCAAACCTCAGTTGAAACAAAGAAACCAAATGAAACAAAGGGAACAACTAATAAAGATGAGATTGTTACCTTGAAATGGATTCAGGTAGGAAATGGAATGCCAACTAATTATGAAGCTTGGCAGAAACATATTAATGAATATCTTGGAGAGAAGATTGGCGTACATATAGAAGTTGAAGTTGTTCCATGGAGTGATTGGGACAACCGAAGAAATGTAATTGTTAATTCAGGAGAATATTTTGATATTCTATTTACAGATTCATCAAAATACAGCAGTCAGGTTAATATGGGAGCTTTCTTGGATATTACAGATCTAATAGAAAAAAATGCTGCAGAGTTGGTTTCCTATATTCCTAAAAATTACTGGGATGCCGTATCGGTAAAAGGTAAAATTTATTCTGTACCTACTTATAAGGACAGTTCATGCACAGAGTATATGGTTTGGGATAAGGTAATGACGGATAAATATCAAATTGATTATGATAATATCCGTACTTTCGAAGAGTTGGAAGCGGCATTAGCTAAGATAAAAGAAGGAGAAGGGAAAAACCCTTTTATCATGGATAAAAATGGTGTGGATGCAGTACTTGTTTACTATGATCAGATGGGTGTAGGTCTTGCAGCACTAGGTGTGCGCTATGATGATACTACCCGTAAAGTTGTAAATGTATTAGAGCAGGAAGATGTATTAAAGCAATTAGATATGCTTCATAAATTCTATAAAGCGGGAATTATCAGTCCAGATGCACCAACACTTGATGAAGCTCCAAAATATAGAACATTGCAGATAGCACAGGGGTGGTCAGCAGCAGCTAAAACAACGTGGGGACCTAATATGGGATCAGAGGCAGTAGCAGTACAATATACGGATACTATAGTTTCCAATACAACGGTTCGTGGTTCTTTGAGTGGTATTTATTCTGGTACAAAATATCCTGAAAAATGTTTACAATTTTTGCAATTGGTAAATTTGGATTCTGTAGTAAGAGATGCTTTTTATTATGGACTTGAAGGAGAAAACTTTAAATATAATGAAAAAGGTGAAGTAGAGAGGATAAATAATGATTGGTCCATGGCAGGTTACACTCAGGGTACTTTCTTTAATGTAACTAAATTGGCTGGTGATGACAGTAATCAATGGGAAGAAGTAAAAACATTAAACAGTGGTGCAAAACCATCTGTACTATTAGGTTTTAATTTAGATACTTCCAATATTGAGACAGAATTAGCAAATTGTCGTGCAGTATATGAAAAATATAAAAGCGAACTGTTAACAGGCGCAAAAGAACCGAGAGAATTAGTTAAAACAATCACGAAAGAACTATATGCAGCAGGCTTTGAGACTATTGTAAAAGAAACACAAGATCAGATTGATGCTAAAAAATAATAATTGTAAGGGGCTATAACAGATAGTTGAATCTATAAGATGAATCATAATACATCTGACTATTTATAATACGATATTATTTGTATTATGATTCATCTTGTTTTAGGGTTATATTGTGAAGCTAAGAATTACAGGAGGCTGAATGTATGAGCAGAATAATAAGTAATCCATTACCCAATATGCCATGGCAGGACAAGCCAGAAGGTTATGCAATGCCTGTTTGGAGATATAAGGAAAATCCGATTATAGATAGAGACGCAATTGAGAGTTCTAATAGTGTTTTTAATAGTGCGATTGTTCCTTTTAAAGATGGTTTTGCAGGAGTATTCCGATGTGACAGCAAGGCTGTCAGTATGGATCTGTACGTCGGATTCAGTAAAGATGGAATTACATGGAACATCAATTCAACTCCTATTTCTTTTCAAGGAGATGATGAAGAGATTTTAAAAAGGGAGTATCGGTATGATCCCAGAGTATGTTACATTGAAGATAGATTTTATATTACCTGGTGTAATGGATATTATGGACCAACAATCGGAGTGGGATATACCTTTGATTTTAAAGATTTCTATCAGTTAGAAAATGCGTTTTTGCCTTATAATAGAAATGGTGTGTTGTTCCCTAGAAAAATAAACGAAAAGTTTGCCATGTTAAGCAGGCCAAGTGATACAGGACATACGGCATTTGGTGATATTTTTTATAGCCAGAGTACAGATATGGAATACTGGGGACACCACAGACATGTTATGTCTACTCATAAGGGTGATGAATCTGCTTGGCAGTCTACCAAAATTGGTGCGGGCCCTATACCAATTGAGACGGAGGATGGATGGCTTATAATCTATCATGGGGTTATTAATACTTGTAATGGATTTGTATACCGTATGGGTTGTGCACTTTTAGATATTAATGAACCATGGAAAGTATTACTCCGCT
>NZ_DAMADT010000024.1:60485-67175 GCF_031997925.1 Lachnoclostridium sp.
TCCAAATATTATATTTTAGGACCTCAGAAAATATACGAATGTGTGGGGGATGTACCTAATGTTGTATTCCCTTGTGCATCATTAACGGATGGAGATACAGGAAGAATTGCCATATATTATGGATGTGCAGATACAGTAACAGGTCTTGCATTCACAACAGTTGATGAATTAATGAAATATATGAAGAAAAATCCATTGGTAACGCAATGATACTTAAAATAAGATTGTAAGATAAAACCAGTAATGCAATCCGGATGGGGATAGATAGGAGTATATATGGAATTTATTGATAAAAGAATAGGCGTTATTTGTGATGAATTAAAAAGAATATCTGTAACACAAAAAATTTCAATCCATAATTGGAAATATAAAAAAGGGAATTATGTATATCCGGAAGATGCTGATAAAGCAAAAGAAGAATGGTTGGAGTTTGACAGTAAGACCATGCACTGGTATGGACCGGATGAGCATTATTGGTTTCGGTCGGAATTTAGTGTACCAGAATGCCTACATAATAAGCCTATGTGGCTTCATGTAAAAACACAGATTGATGAATGGGATGATGGAAAGAACCCTCAATTTTTATTGTTTTTAAACGGTGAGGCAATTCAGGGAATTGACATGAACCATAGACATGCTTTTATTACAGATAAGACAGTTGCAAATGATATTTATCAAATTGATTTACAGTCATATACAGGAACTTTGCATTCTGAATTTAATCTATTTGTAGAGATGATAGAAGTAGACCCCAAAATCGAAAAGCTTTATTATGATATAAAAGTTCCTCTTGAAGCTTTTAGAAGAATGGAGAAAGACGATAAAAACCGAAGAGATATTGAGACTATCTTAAATAACTGTATAAATCATCTGGATCTTAGGGATACCTATTCCAGAAAATTTTATGATTCTATTGAAAAAGCAGATCAATATTTAGAAAAAGCTCTATATGAAGATATGGTAGGTTATAATGATGTTATTGCCACCTGTATCGGACATACTCACATTGATGTAGCCTGGTGGTGGACAGTAGAGCAGACGAAAGAAAAAGTGGGTCGTAGCTTTGCTACTGTGCTAAAACTAATGGAAGAATATCCGAACTATAAGTTTATGTCTAGCCAACCTCAGTTATATTATTTCTTAAAAGAGAGGTATCCTGAATTATATAATAAAGTGAAAGCTCGTATTAAAGAAGGAAGATGGGAACCAGAAGGTGGAATGTGGGTAGAAGCAGACTGCAATTTGACTTCTGGGGAATCTTTAGTACGACAGTTTATGCATGGAAAACAATTCTTCAAAGAAGAATTTGGAATAGATAATAAAATTTTATGGCTGCCTGATGTATTTGGTTATTCCGGTGCACTTCCTCAGATTATGAAAAAGTGTGGAATTGACTACTTCATGACAACTAAATTAGCATGGAATCAATTTAACAAGGTTCCATTTGATACTTTTATGTGGAGAGGAATTGATGGTACAGAGGTCTTTACTCATTTAATTACTACATTGGGAGTCGGACAAAGTGCTGCTAATTTCTTTACCACTTACAATGGCATGCTCCATCCTGATGCAATTATGGGAGGATGGGAAAGATACCAGAATAAGGAGATTAATAATGATATTTTGATTTCCTTTGGCTATGGAGACGGTGGCGGTGGTCCAACCAGAGAGATGCTAGAAACTTCCCTTCGCATGGAAAAGGGAGTAAAAGGGATTCCAAAAGTACGTCAGGAATTCTCAAGGACATATTTTGATCAGTTATATGAAAGGGTAAGTGATAACAAAAGACTTCCTGTTTGGGAGGGAGAATTTTATTTTGAATATCATAGAGGAACTTATACTTCCATGGCAAGAAATAAGCGTTCTAACAGAAAGAGTGAGTTAATGCTTATGGATCTGGAACTTTTCTCTTATCTAGCTGAAAAAGAAGGAATGTATTATCCAGCTAAGAAACTGAATTCTATGTGGAAAACAGTGCTTTTAAATCAATTCCATGATATTTTACCCGGATCTTCTATCAAAGAAGTATATGAAGTTACCAAAAAGGAATATGGAGAGATTAAACAGGATGCAGAGTCCATGATTCAAGAAAGACTGAAAGCATTGACTTCATATAGTGAAAACATTACAGTATATAACTCATTGGGATTTTTAAGAGATGATGTGGTTTATATGGAAGAATGTGATGGGAACGCTCTAATGGATGAAAGCGGAAGTTATTATCCTGTTCAACGGACAAAAGAGGGAGCTGTTTCTTATGTTAAAGGATTACCATCTAAGGGAAGTAAAACATTTACAGTTGTAAATACAGAAGAAAATTCACCATTTAAGATTGAGAACAACCGTCTTACTACACCCTACTATATTATAAAGGTAGATGAGCAGGGAATGTTTACCTCTATTTTTGATAAAGAAAACAACAGGGAAGTAATTAAGGAGAACCAACGTGGTAACCTAATGAGGATGTATGAAGATAAACCAATATATTATGATAATTGGGACATTGATATTTACTACACAGAAAAATATTGGGATGCGGATCAGATAACTCATATGGAATGGACGGAGCTTGGAAGTGTTCGTGCTACTTTATCCATTGAGAGAAAAATCAGTAATTCTGTCATAAAACAAGAAATTTATTTTTATGCCCACAGCAGAAGAATTGAGTTTATAACCTATGTTGATTGGCATGAACATCAGCACTTATTAAAAGTGCATTTTCCTGTAAATATACATTCCGATGAAGCAACTTTTGAAATTCAATTTGGCAATGTAACTAGAAAGGTACATTCCAACACAAGTTGGGATATGGCTAGGTTTGAAAGTTGTGGACAAAAATGGATTGATCTGTCCGAAGGACACTATGGAGTAAGTTTATTGAATGATTGCAAATATGGACATTCCGTAAAAGATGGTAATATGGCCATTACTCTGATTAAATCGGGAATTGAGCCTAATAAAACCACGGATCAGGAAGAGCATTATTTTACATATGCAATATATCCACATAAAGAAAATTGGCGTTTTGCAGAAACAGCAAAAGAGGCTGGAAAACTAAATCAGCCAGTATACACCGTCAAAGGAGGAATATGGGGTAGAGAAACCTCTCTTGTTAAAGTAGACAAAGATAATGTTATGCTTGAAACAATTAAATTAGCAGAAGACGGAAACGGTATGATTCTGCGTATGTATGAGTATCATAATAGTTTAACAAGTGTTCATGTTACAATGAACGATGCGGATCAGGTGGTATCCGTTGAGGAGTGTAATCTGATAGAAGAGAAGATATCTGATGTACAGCCGTGCGCAAATGGTTTTGACATTATAATAAAACCCTATGAAGTAAAGACATATCGTATTATTACTAAGTAGAACAATTTTTGTAATTTAAGTTTATAGCAGGGCTGTAGCAAAATGTATAAAATTCTTTCATTTTGTTACAGCCTATGTAAATTTAAAGTACTTAGGAGGAGTACATGAAAAATGAAAATATAGCAAAAAAGATTTCTGCAATGGAAAGAGCAGAGGAATTACTTGCAAAGATGACGTTAAAGGAGAAAATAGGACAATTAAATCAAAGGTTATTTGGATTCCATGTTTATGAAAGGCGGGGAGATGATCTTGTTTTAACAGAGGAACTAAAACAAGAAGTAAAAAAGTATAGTGGTTTAGGCATGCTATATGGGCTGTACAGGGCTGATCCCTGGTCAAATAGAGATAAAGTTACAGGCTTGTATAAGGAATTAGCTCCCAAAGCTTACAATATGGTTCAGGATTATGTAATAAAGCACTCCAGACTCTCTATTCCGATGATGTTAAGTACGGAGTGTCCACATGGACATCAAGCGTTAGGAGGCTATCTGCTACCTGTAAATCTAGCAACAGGTGCTACTTTTAATCCAGATTTATTGAAAGCGGCATGTAAGGTATGCGGAATGCAGTTAAAAGAGATGGGTGTAGATTTTGCTTTGGTATCCAATCTTGATATATTAAGAGATCCAAGATGGGGAAGGAGTGAAGAATGCTTTTCCGAGGATCCGTATTTAGCTTCTGAAATGGCAAAATCCACTGTCGAAGGAATTCAAGAAACAGGTGTATATGTAGTCGCGAAGCATTTCTGTGCCCAAGGTGAAGGGACAGGGGGAATCAATGCTAGTGCTGCAAGGATAGGTGAAAGAGAGCTAAGAGAGATACATTTACCGGCAGTAAAAGCATGCTGCGAAATTGGCGTAAAAGGTATTATGGCTGCTTACAATGAAATTGACGGTGTTTTTTGCCACGCTAATAAAAAATTGTTAACGGATATATTACGCAAGCAAATGGGATTTGAAGGAATTGTGATGTCGGACGGAGTGGCAATCGATCAGTTGGATGTCATGACAGGTGATCGTGTACTTTCCGGTGCACTGGCACTGAAAGCTGGTGTGGATATAGGACTATGGGATACTGGTTTTTCAAAACTGGAAGAGGCTTTGGAACTAGGATATATTACAATAGAGAATATTAATAGGTCGGTACTTCGTATACTTACTATGAAATATGAAAGAGGTCTTTTTGATGAACCCTATATTCCAGAAACCAATGGATATCTTTCCTATCACTATGATAATTTTCCTCAGGCTTTAGAATTAGCAAGAGAATCGATAATTCTTCTTAAGAATGAAGAGCAAATCCTTCCAATTCAATATCAGAATATAAAATCTATTGGCATCATTGGTCCTAATGCAGATGAAATATATAATCAATTAGGCGATTATACTCCTCCAATTGAAGAGGAGGATGGGATTACAACTCTTAAAGGCATAAAAGAGTGGATAAAAGAAAATGGATTATCAATTGAAGTCCGTTATGCCAAAGGCTGCGGTATTTTAGAAGGAATGGAAGAAGAAATAGAAAAGGCAGTAGAAATAGCAAATTCGGTGGATCTTGTTATTATGGTATTAGGGGGATCCTCCAGCCGCTTTTTGGGTGCAGAATTTGACTTAAATGGAGCTGCTGTGACCGGAAAAGAAATATCATCCATGGATTGTGGGGAAGGAATTGACTGTGCCGATATTAATTTACCTCTTATACAGCAAAAACTGGCAAAAGAGGTTTTTAAAGCAGGGAAAAAAGTCATTACAATTATGATACAGGGAAGACCTTATGCGATAAGCACCATTGCTGAGAAATCAAGCGCCCTGATTACTTCCTTTTATGGAGGGGTAAAAGCAGGAGAAGCCATCGCAGATATACTTTTTGGGAAAATAAGTCCTTCCGGACATCTTCCAGTTTCTATTCCAAGATGTTCAGGGCAGATACCTGCTTATTATAATTATAAGAAATCCTACCGAGCAATGGGATATTATGATATAGAGCAGAAACCATTATATCCCTTTGGCTATGGATTAAGTTACTCAACTTTTCAATATAGCAATATAGAATTGAAAGTAAACAGGAGGCTCTGTGAAAAAAGGTGTGATGCTGGGAAAAGACAGCATATAGTGAAAGCAGAAGATTTAAGAAAATATGGGATAACTATAGACGTACTTGTTTCCAATTCCGGAAATTACCATAGTAGTACAGTGATTTTATTGTATATTAAAGACAATGCTGCTAGTGTTGTAACCAGGATAAAAGAACTGAAAGCATTTAAGAAAGTTCAGGTTTTAAAGAACGAAACCAGGTCCTGCCAATTGACTTTATGTGAAAAGGATCTGTCATTATGGAATCAAGATATGGAATTTGTGTTGGAAGAAGGAGAATTCCGATTAATTTTAAATGACGGTATCAATGATATATGGGAAGAAAACTTATTAGTAGAGTAGTGCAGGAATGGTGTTCGCATTCTTCTTTTTGCAGATTTTTATTTGGAAGATGAGTAGAATTTGACTTTAGATGCGCTAAAATATTGCACCGGAAGGGGAAAAATCATGTATATTTTACCGGTACCCCAGCATTGGGAAGAAAAAGAAGGCTTATTTTTACTAGATTACCATTATAAAATAGTAGTGGAAGCTACAGTTACGGAACATGTTTATGAATATGCAAAGCTTTTGCAAGAGGGTTTGAAAAAACAATTGGGCTATGCTCCTGCCATTACAAGGGGAGAGAGTTCTGCAGGTGATATCCTACTAGTACATAACTCATCGCTGTTAGAAGAAGAATATCATTTGGATATCTGTACGGAAGGCTTACATCTGAAATTTGGAAGTGAAAAGGGACTTTTATATGGCGTACAGACTCTGCGTCAGATGGTTTCGCAGGTAGGGGCTTTGCTTCCTTGCTGTGAAATCAAGGATTATCCGAATATTGCCAACCGAGGATATTATTTTGACGTTACCAGAGGTCGTATTCCTACCATGGAAAGCCTTAAGGCACTGGCAGATAAGTTAAGTTATTATAAAATGAACCAGCTGCAATTGTACATAGAACACAGCTACCTTTTTAAGAATCAAAGTGAGGTCTGGAGAGATGACACACCTTTAACAGCCCAGGATATTATGGAGCTAGATGCTTATTGCCGGGGTCTAAATATTGAGCTGGTACCTTCCGTATCAACTTTTGGGCATCTATATAAGGTATTGAATACGAAAACTTATGGAGTATTCTGTGAAGCTCCCGAACTGGTAAAAGAAGAATTTTCTTTCAATGACCGGATGCATCATCACACCTTAGATGTATCCAATAAAGGAAGCATTGAATTTGCAA
>NZ_DAMADT010000024.1:67185-70966 GCF_031997925.1 Lachnoclostridium sp.
AGAAACAAATAGAGGAGTTTCTGCCTTTATTTACATCAGAACATTTTAATATCTGCGCAGATGAAACCTTTGACCTTGGTAAGGGAAAGAGTAGGGAACTGGCTGAAAGTAAAGGAATCCACAGACTCTATCTGGACTTTGTAAAAGAACTTTGCGAATTTGTTATAGAAAAAGGAAAACGCCCTATGTTCTGGGGAGATGTTATTGCAGGATTTCCGGAAACGATCCGTGAATTACCGAAAGATGTTATCTGTCTGAATTGGGGATACGCGGCGGAGCAGAGAGAGAATGAAACAAAAGCTCTTTTTGATGCGGGAGCCGTACAATATGTATGCCCAGGAGTAGGAGGCTGGAACCAGTTCATTAACTTGATAGAAAGCTCCTATCATAATATAACAAAAATGTGTTCCTACGCTCATAAATATCAGGCTCTGGGAGTTTTGAATACGGACTGGGGCGATTTTGGACATATCAACCATCCGGAATTCTCAACTACAGGGCTTATATACGGAGCTGCTTTTTCTTGGAACCAGAAGCAATTGACATTCTCAGATATCAACAGGCAGATATCTTGCATTGAGTACGGGGACAATAGCGAGCGGTTCGTGGACAGAATTGCTACATCTGGCTCCACGTCCGTATTTGATTGGTGGCATGTAGTAATGTATAAGGAATATGGAAATACAGACTTTGCCACAGAGGAAACTATGGTAAGGGTTTCAGCAGCCAATGAAGTCTTACATAAATTAAAAAGAGAACTGTATGAAGGTATTGTTTTTATGAAACCGGAGAAGAGAGGCCTACTAAAGGCTTATCTAGTAGCTGTAAATGGAATAGAGCTCTTTAATAACATCGGTGCTACCATTGCCCATGCAAAATACGGGATAAACGGGGAAGTAAAGAAAGATCTTGCTAAAGAGCTGGAATACTGGTTCTATGATTACAAGGAAATCTGGAGGACGGATAGCAGAGAATCGGAGCTTTATAGGCTGCAGGAAGTTATCATATGGTATGGGGATTTATTAAGGAATTTAGGATGTTAAAAAGATCTGAAATTGCGGTCAGCGTAGGGCAATGAGGCTATGAGCAAGTAGTGTAAGCGGATCGAGAATATCCGCTTTGACGCCCTAGCACGTCCTATGTAGTTCTCCGACAAGCAACCAGAATATTACAAGCAGGGGGAACTAGTCAAAGACAGCGAAGTAATAGGCGCTTATACCATCAGGAGGATTTGTGTGCTATCATTTCACTTGTCAAGTAGCATATAATATGATATTCTAAACCATATTATAACGTTTTAATTCAAGAGATATGGGTAGGTGAAGATATGGCGAATATTACGATTAAAGATGTAGCAAAAGAAGCAGGGGTGTCCATAGGAACTGTTTCCAATGCTTTAAATGGTAATCGATATATTAATCCTGATACGAAGCAAAGGGTTATGGAGGCGGTAAAAAAACTGAATTATATTCCAAATCTGAATGGCAGATATTTAAAGGCTGGTGCTACAAAAAACCTCGGATTTTTTACCAATAGTATATCAGGTCCTTACTTTTGTCAGTTAATGGACTATATGAGTCGGGAATGTGAGCGTAGAGAATATAATCTTAATGTTTTTATTACAAAGGATTCCTCTGTTATTATGGGAAATATACTAGGTAAGAATCTTGATGGTGTTCTAATTTATGAAGATACCACGGTAAATGAAAATGAAATACGTATTTTCGAAGAAGAAGGAATAAAGGTAGTATTTTTGGACCGTGAAGTTAGTAAGAAAGGTGTTTCTAGCATAGTATTTGATTCGTATGAAGCAGGATATGAGGCTACAAAACATCTTATCAATCTAGGACATAAAAAAATAGCGTTTATTGAATGTGTCGATGAGGTAACAGATAGTTTGCGCCGTAAAGAGGGGTATAAGGCTGCTCTAGCGGAATGTAATTTACCAGTGGAGGAAAAATTCATTTTAAAAGGAGCTTTTGAAGAGGGATATACATACAATACGATAAAAACTCTTTTAAAGCTTCATTCAACGGATCTTCCTGATGCCTTCTTAGCAGGTAACGATTTAAGTGCAATTGGTTGTATCAAAGCCTTGCAGTCTGATGGTTTTCAAGTACCTGAAGACTTTAGTGTCATTGGATTTGATGATATTGATATCGCTAGATATTTTACTCCTGGTCTGACAACGGTAAGAAATCCGATTGCTAGGCAGGGAACACTGGCTATTGGTACTTTGATTGATATGATTGATGGGAAGGAACAAGGAACCATTGTGAAATTAGAAGGTAATTTAATAATAAGGAAATCCTGTACAAGAAAAAAATAGCTGTTAAAAGCGAAGGTGGGAGCAAAGAATATAGTAAATATGATTCTTTGTTCCTACCTTTTTTTAAGCATGTATTAAAACGTTATTACAACTACGAAAATATGATATTTTAGCTGAAAATAGTACAATAAAGTCATGACTATTAAAATTATGGTTGTATATTATTACTAAAAAGGTTAAATGAATATATTGTAAATTTAAAAATAATGTGATATACTACCAATTATTAAAACGTTTTAATATAAAAATAAAAAGTTTAAAGAAGTGTGCTAAGTTAATCGAGTCAGGTGGATTGGAGGAAAAGATTTAAAGAAAAGCATATCAGTTGCAAAGTGTGGGCATGTCTGTTTTTAAGTTTGGAAATAGATATGAGCACGGGGGATGTTAATATTTCACATGTAGATTAAAACGTTTTAACGAAGCTATAAAAGCTAACAATGGAGGTTCAAGATGAGTAAAAAGAAGCTAAGCTTTTTGAAGACAGTTGAAAAACAGGCTGGCTTTCAAAGTATGGTTATACCAGGTGTTATATTCATGATTATATTTAGTTTTATGCCTATCTATGGATTGAGCATTGCATTCAAAAACTACACAGTTGTGGATACATTATCAACTGCAAAGTGGGTAGGCTTTCATAATTTTATAATAGCGTTTCGGGATAAGTTCTTTTGGAAATCGGTAATTAATACATTGGGAATCAGCTTCCTAAAATTATTCATTGGTTTTACGATTCCCATCATACTCTCTGTTATGATTTATGAGGTTAAGGACGGACCGTTTAAGAGAATCATGCAGACGATTTCCTATTTACCGCACTTTCTTTCCTGGATTGTACTAGGGGGTATGATGATTAGCTGGATGTCAACAACAGGTATGTTTAACGAAATATTACGTTCTCTTGGATTAATAAGTGAGCCAAAGAACATCTTGCTGGATGCGAATAAGTACTGGATGATTGCGGTACTATCTGATGTTTGGAAGGAAGCAGGTTGGGGAACGATTCTATATTTGGCAGCCATGGCAGGTATTGACAGTACATATTACGAAGCGGCTAAGATTGATGGTGCAAGTCGTATAAGACAAATCATGCATATCACTTTACCTTTATTAAAAACGATTATTAGTTTGAACTTTATTTTAACAGTAAGCGGACTATTAAAATCAAATCTTGATCAGACATTAGTATTAATGAATTCACAAAACCGTGCGAAAGCTGAGGTAATCGATTCTTATGTTTACCGAATGGGTATCACGCAGGGAGATTTCTCTTATGCAGCAGCGGTAGGATTAGGGGTTTCTATTGTTTCAGTAATTTTACTGCTAACCGCGAATTATTTTACAAGCAAAATTAATGATGAGTCGGTATTGTAATATAACCTCATCAGGGAAGGAACTTACCTGTTTTAGCAGGAGTTCAAGCTCCTGCTGAAATGCCACGTAGTGGCAATGAGG
>NZ_DAMADT010000025.1:0-19124 GCF_031997925.1 Lachnoclostridium sp.
AGGCGAAGTGGAAAATCCACCTCGCCATAAAGTCTAACTTTTAGGGGTCACCTCACAGCTTTGCGTGGTAAGTCCTTTTTAATAGTTTTTATAGATGTTTTTATAGATTGTTTATGTGTAAGCTAGTCTATGATATGTTATAATGAAATGAGGAAATAGTAAAACTTGTTATTTCTTGATAGAATAGAATAAAAAGTTAGGAACATTTAAACACTAACATCGGTAGGATTAAATGTTTATAGTTATCACATTCCATTTAATAGGTGTTACTGTTTTTAATAGGAAGAAAGACCTTTTAGTATGAGACATAGATACGGAGGAAGGAAAGTGAATTTAAAAAACAGACTAAAGATGTCGTTCATAATCATTATTATTCTACCCATATGTCTAGCTGTTATGACCGGTAAGCTAATAATTGAGTACCAGTTAAACTCCATTCAGAAAACCTATGACGTAGAGTTTGATACCATGCAGGTAATAACGAATCCAATACAGATATTAAATCGGGTTACAAGGGATGCCTTTAACAGAATTAAAACAAAAGCAATCAAAACACCTTGGGAATTAGAAGATTTAGAATATATTAAAGCGCTTAATTCAGAACTTCAAGAAAAATATTCTTTCTTAGTTGTCAGAAAGGATCAAGAGATTATCTTTGTAGGTGATTCTGCGAAATTTTCAACGGTAAAGAACAATCTTCCAAGTTATAATAATCATAGCACAGAAGTTGATGGAGGTACTTATATTGGGGGTAAAAATCCCATTTTATTAAAACAACAAGACTTTTTGTATCAGGATGGTTCTGAGGGAACAATATTTGTATTAACAGATGTTGATAATGTTGTTCCACAGATAAAAGCGTCTGCAATTCAAGCCGTAATATCCTTTGTATTAATTATCGTAATAACCGCTTTTATCTTAATTGTATGGCTTTACAGAGGAATTATAAAACCACTTGATGTACTAAAACGTGCTACCAAGGAGATGAAGGAAGGAAATTTAAATTATTCGATTTCTGTAAGAACCAATGATGAGATTGGACAGCTATGTGAAGATTTTGAAGAAATGAGAATTCATCTAAAAGAACTCATTGAAGTAAAGATGCAGTATGAAGAAAACTCGAGAGAGTTATTAAGTAATATATCCCATGACTTAAAGACGCCGCTTACTGCAATCAAAGGATATTCGGAAGGGATTATCGATGGGGTAGCAGATACCCCTGAAAAGCTTGATCGATACGTCAAAACAATTTATACAAAGGCAAATGATATGTCTTCCTTAGTAGATGAATTATCGCTTTATGCAAGGATTGATAATAATACAGTTCCTTATAACTTTAACATAATTGGTATCGATGATTACTTTAGTGATTGCGTAGATGAGCTTAGTTTTGAACTTGAGATTAAGAATATTAAGTTAGAATATGAGAATATGGTATCACCGGAATGTAAAGTAATTGTTGATACAGAGCAATTAAAACGAGTGATTCATAATATTGTAGGAAATGCAGTAAAATACATGGGAAAAGCGGAAGGAACCATTAGGGTAAGGCTAACCGATGCTGGTGATATGGTACAAGTTTCAGTTGAAGATGATGGTTGCGGTATTGCAGCGAAAGACCTTCCGAATATATTTGAACGTTTTTACCGTGCAGATGCATCCAGAAATTCTAAGCAAGGGGGGTCTGGACTTGGCTTAGCGATTGCTAAAAAAGTAATTGAGGAGCATGGCGGTAATATCTGGGCAAAGAGTGAAGTCGGTGTTGGAACAAGCATTATCTTTACCATAATGAAATGGACTGACAAAGAGCGTATTGAGAAGAAACTCTCTAAAATAAAAAAAGGGTTAGTACTTAAAGTAAAAGATTAAGAAAGAAGTGTGAAAAAATAAAAGACAATTTTCACACTGCCTACTACTAAGCAGGCATGTTTTAAGTATGAAAAATAAAAACCAATTTTTATGATTAATGCCAAGGCTAAGCAGGCATTTTGACTAGTTGAGAATAAAGACAATTTTTACACGGTAGCGGAAGAAAGGAGATTTTATGGATAAGATATTAATAGTAGAAGATGAAGCTGCAATTGCAGAACTTGAGAAGGATTATTTAGAGCTATCTGGTTTTGAAGTAGATATTCAAAATACAGGAGATAAAGGTTTAGAAGCGGCTCTTACAGGGGATTATAAGTTAATTATTCTTGATTTAATGTTACCAAACGTGGATGGATTTGAAATTTGTAAGCGTGTAAGAGAGGAAAAGAACATTCCTGTTATTATGGTGTCTGCAAAAAAGGATGACATTGATAAGATTCGAGGACTTGGACTTGGGGCAGATGATTATATGACAAAGCCATTTAGTCCAAGTGAATTGGTCGCAAGGGTGAAAGCGCATTTAGCAAGGTATGAGCGATTGATTGGTACCGGAATGAAGGAAAATGAAATGATAGAAATCCGTGGTATCAAAATTGATAAAACTGCTCGCCGTGTTTATATAAATGGAGAGGAAAAGGCATTTACAACCAAAGAATTTGACTTACTTACCTTTCTAGCACAAAATCCAAATCATGTTTATACCAAGGAAGAACTATTTCAAGAGATATGGGATATGGAGTCAATCGGTGATATTGCTACGGTTACTGTTCATATTAAAAAGATTCGAGAAAAGATTGAAGCAAATACTTCAAAACCACAATACATTGAAACAATCTGGGGTGTTGGATACCGCTTTAAAGTTTGACAGTTGTTAAAATATGCTATATAATGTAGTCGCTGACATAGAAGGAATCACCTGATAAAGAAGCGCAATTTGAAGAGTTTTGTAGACAGAAAAATTAGTTCTGTTTTTAAAGAAAACGATAAAAGCGTAAATCAGGCTTTTGAAAGAAGATGAGGAATTCATCTCAGCTTTCAAAAGCCATTTTTGTTTTAGCTCTTCCCTCTATTTCGGATACTTATTAAAGTAGGAAGAATGTGTTTGAGAATTAGTAAATAAGGTTTCAACCAATCATAGCGAAGGAGTAATAACTTAGGATGCGATGGGTTGAATTGCTTTTTGTCTATGAGACGTTTTAAAGTATCTTTTTTACTGTCCTTCATGGGAGTAGCTTTACTTAATAAAAATTGAAAGGGGGATAATCTTGGATACTAGAATTGCATTAATTGGAATCATAGTGGAGCAGCTTAGTGCATCAGCAGAGGTGAATCATATCTTACATGAATATAGCAGTTATATAATCGGTAGAATGGGCCTTCCTTATAAAGATAAGGATGTCAGTATAATTAGTGTGGTAGTAGATGCAGAAAATAATGTGATTAGTTCTTTATCTGGTAAATTAGGTATGGTGAAGGGAATCAGCGTTAAGACGATGTATTCAAAATCATCATAGTTAAATTACGGATATGAGTAGGTAGCAAGGCTTGGAATTAAGCAGGCTTTACCTCAATTCGCAAGTAAATGGCATACATTTCAGTTTAATTATCAACTAGGCTAATAATGTTGACTGAAATAGTATAATGTTTTTTTGCATTGAAAGTAAATTGCTTATTAATAAAAGGTGTAAAGTGCACCGGAATAGAGGTTTTTATGAAGAAATATAAATATTTGATTCTTACACTTATTTTTAGTATGGTGGTGTTAGCGGGTTGCCAGGCAAAAAAGAATGCAGAGGATAACAATATAACACCAGAGCCAACCAAGGCAGAAGAAATAACAGTAACTCCAACCGAAGAACCAACGAAAGAGGAGGAGAACACTGCTGAGAAAATTACAATGAATATTGCAGCCCTAAAAGGACCAACAGCAATGGGAATGGTAGAGTTGATGGAGAGAGCAGAAAACGGAGAGACTGCAAACAATTATGACTTTACAATCGCTGGAACAGCAGACGAAATCACAACAAACTTAATTAAGGGAGACTTTCAAATTGCTGCAATTCCTTGTAACTTAGCTTCTATTCTATACCAAAACAGTGAAGGGAAGATTCAGGTAGCAGGCATTAATACACTTGGAGTATTATATATTGTTGAAACTGGTGATTCCATAAAAAGTGTAGAAGATTTGAAGGGGAAAACAATTTACTCAACGGGTAAGGGAACAACACCAGAATTTACTCTAAATTATCTCCTTAGTTCTCATGGAATCGATCCAAGTAAGGACGTAACCATTGAATATAAATCCGAAGCAACCGAAGTTGCAGCAATATTAAGTGAAACCGATAATGCAATTGCGATGCTTCCACAACCTTATGTTACCACAGTACAGATGACAAACGATAAAGTAAGAGTGGCTTTGGATGTAACGAAAGAATGGGAAGCATTAAATTCCGATAGTTCTGTAGTTACTGGTGTCGTTGTGGTTAATAAAAAATTTGCTGATGAGAATAAAGAAGCAGTAGAAGCCTTTTTATCTGAGTATAAGGATAGCGTTACTTATGTAAATAGTAATGTGGAGGAGGCTTCTGCCCTAGTTGAAAAGTTCGGTATTGTTAAAGCGCCTGTTGCTAAGCAAGCACTTCCTTATTGCAATATTACATTAATTCGTGGTGAGGAAATGAAAAGTAAAGTGAATGGATATCTAAAGGTACTCTATGATCAAAAGCCGGAATCGGTGGGTGGAAAATTACCGGAGGAAGGATTTTTTTGGGAGTAGAGAAAGATAGTATTTTAAATAAAGTGGTACCAGAGTGAGAGAAAGATTATATTCTTAAAAGAAACTCAAAAGAAACTAGCGAGAGAGTTAGTTTCGTTGAGTTTCTTTTTTATTTTGAGGTAATTATGTTAAGCAGTTTAGTTTAATAAATATTTTTAGTACTTTGATAATTGCAAACTCCGATCTTCATGATTATTTATCCTTTTGGGTAACCTACAGCGTATTAATTATAGTAACTATCGGGAATATAAGATAAATATATCTTGTATTATGTTAAAAGCCATAGAAAAATTAATATTAAAATACATATAAAGAATTACTACAAAATATGTAGAAAGATTGCACAAAAGTAAAAGCTTATTATAAAAAAAGATATGCAAAATTCACAAGTAATATCTTTACAAAATAGATAAAATATGTTATATTTTAATAGAAGTTTTGTGTTACAAAATGTAAGCACTTACATTTTGTAAAGGATTTATATTTCTGATTATTTTGTATTTTTGTGTTGTAAACGGTTACAATGCTTTAAAAGTATGTAGTTTTATAATTAATTTATTTATCAAACTATGTAAACGGTTACAACATAAAATATATGAAAATTTAAAGGAGGGTAATAATGTTTTATATTCAGAGGAACATGAAAAGCAAAATCCTTGCATGTTTACTGGCTGTTGTTATGGTTTTCACGGTAATTGCGCCAGTGAGCATTACATATGCAGAGGAAGTGAATGAAGAGGAAACAGCATACGTTCAAGAGGATCCTGCTGTGGAAAGCCTAGAGGCTGATGATAGCCTACCAGAGGGATTTGAGGTAATGGATGTGAACGTAGCTTCTGGGGGAGGAATAACAGTACCAGAAGATATGGGGAATGTTTCTAATAATGAAGTTAATCTAAAAGATGGTTTAATGGCTGGGACTGTGTATGGTGGTGAGGCTGGCATCACAGTGATGCAAGAGATGACTTATAAAAATACATCATTAGAGGTCGAAGGAGTTACTTATCCTGGCTATATACAGGGGAAAGATAATCCAACCCCTAACGCGGGTGCTATTCCTACCGCAGGAGCTGTCGTTAAGGTTAGTCCGACAGTAGGAGGAGAATTTACGATTATTGCGAAAGGAACTGGGGGAAAAATATTTTATGTTGTAAAACAAGATGGAACTATTGTAGAAGATAAAGGAACGAATGATCCTTATCTTAAGAAAAGTTACGAAATAAAAGCAGGAGAAACTTATTACTTTTATGGGCAAGGAACAAAGATTTCTATCTATAGTATGTCATTTAAGAAATCTTCCGTAAAGCATGATATTGATCTTACTGCAGGACTTAAGACTGGTACTAATTATTATGGTATAGAAGTTCTTGAGGATATGCCATATAAGGCTGGTTCTAGTACAATTGAGGGGGTACCCTATACAGGTTCCGTAGCAGGAATTAATAATCCGAGCCCTAAGGGAGGAAAAGTCCCTACTTCAGGTTCCGTTGTTAAGGTCACTCCGGAAGAGGATGGTAAATTTACAGTTGCATTTAAGCTAAATGTTGGGAAAAAGTATTATTTTGTTGATGATAGTAATATTATTTCTGAATATACAGCAGTTGCTGAAGAATTTATGGCTAAAACATTCGATGTATCAGCAGGAAAGTCATATTACTTCTATGGTAATGATACTAAAATTGCAATTTATGGTTTATCTATCATCTACGGTGATGATTCTGTTGGTTGGGGAGATATAGAAGCCCCATCAATCAATAACGTGACAGTAATTGAAGGTAAGATCACAGTAGAATTTTCTGGTAAGGTTGGAAACGGTTATGCGGACTCTATTACTATTGAGATGTACGAAGGTGGTACGCTTAAGAAAATAGAAAAGAGATCTGCACCAGGAGTTAATGGAACGGTTGACTTTACACCAGATGCCAGTGGAAACTATCAGTTTAGAGCGATATTATCCAGAGGTCAAGAAGTAGATAAAATCAGTGAAATGTCACAAGAATATGGGTTTGTTTTACCACTTGCAAAACCCAAAATTGAATTTGTTAGTAATGCAGGAAATGGTTCTATTAAGATAGTTTGGAATAAGGTGGCAGAGGCTAGCGGATACCAAGTATTAATTAGTGATGATGGTAATACATTTGAGAAGAAATTAGAAACAGAATCAACTAAGGCAACACTTACTGGACTATCTATAGGTGCTACTTATTACATTAAAATAAAAGCAGTTCGTGGTAGTGATAATAAAGAATCTGAATCTGATATCGTTTCTAAAGTTGTTGATGCGATATCTGAAACAAGTTGGAAGTTCAGTGCATTTGGAAGTGGTGTTGATAAGAAGACAAACGGATACGATGATTCCGTAGATGGTGTAGTGAAAGTGTGGAGTAATGAAGGTAAGGGTAAGTTGGTTCCAGCTTCCACTGATGGGTTAGCGTTCTATTATACAATGGTAGATGCAGATGAAAACTTTAAGCTATCTGCAACTGTCAAGGTAGATAATTGGAAATTGTCAAATGGACAAGAAGGCTTTGGATTAATGGCTGCGGATGCGGTAGGAAAGAATGAAGATCCAACCACATTCTGGAATAACTCTTATATGGCGTCTGTTACAAAAGTTGAGTATTTATGGGATACAGAACAAGAGAGTGTATCTGATGCCGGTGAAAAGATCACAATGAAATTAGGAGTTGGGGCACAGGAAAAAATCGGTGTTACTCAGGAAAAGCTTGATTTGATGAATCAGCCTAATAGTGGTATTACCTCTGTTCCTGGATTTTCATCAACAATGACAACATTGGAGACTAGTTGTGCTAAAAATGGTGCTGGTACTTACAATATTGTAAAGAATTATACAAATGATGGACTTTCCACAGAAGATATCGCCATGGATGAGTTTAGATTAACTATCCAGAGGGATAACACAGGGTATCGTATTAGTTTTGTTGATTATGAAGGTAATATTCAAAGTGAGACTTTCTATGATGTAGATCGCGTTGCATTAAGTGGGATTGATAAAGATAATATTTACGTTGGATTCTTTGCATCAAGGAATGCAAGTATTACTGTAACAGACATTGAATTATCGACTTCAGATCCTGCTACAGACCCACCAGCTGAAGAACGCCCAATCAAGAAGGTAACACCAATTTATAAGGTAGTTTCTGCAAAGGCGGTAGGTACTTCTGATTATGATTTAGTATATCGTGGAAATGCAGACGGTGTTTTGACAATTACAGACTCTTTAGGCAAAATTATTACTAAAGAAGAGCATGTTACAGCGAATACGAACGTTTCGAAGAGAGTTAGCTTAAACAAAGGAAATAATATATTTACGATTACATTTACACCAGATGAGGATTATATACCAGGCGAATATAAGATATTAAAAGATTATGATACAAGAACATTTACTCATTCTGTAGTATATAAAACTTATGGTAAAGAAGGACAGACGATTTATGTATCGCCTCTAGGAACAACCAATGGCTCAGGTACTAAAGCAAATCCATTGGATATTTATACAGCTGTTAAACATGTTCAGCCAGGTCAAACCATCGTATTAGCTGGTGGAAGATATAGTTTGAATAGAACTATAACAATTGAAAGAGGAATTAGTGGAACAGCAGATAAGAAGATTTATATGGTAGCAGACCCTAACAGCTCAGAACGTCCAGTATTTGATTTTAATGGTGCTTGCGCGGGAATGGTATTAGTAGGTGACCATTGGTACTTTAAGGGATTTGATGTTACGAGATCTAAAGATGCACAAAAGGGCATCCAATTGTCAGGAAGCAATTGTACTTTAGATCAAGTTAATACCTATTACAACGGAAACACAGGTGTCCAGATAAGTAGGTATCAAGATTTTGATGACAAGGATTTCTGGCCTTCGAATAACTTAGTATTAAATTGTACCTCTTACGGTAATGCGGATAAGGGTTATGAGGATGCTGATGGATTCGCAGCAAAGTTAACTATTGGTGAAGGCAATGTATTTGATGGATGTATTGCTTATAATAACGCAGACGATGGATGGGACTTATTTGCCAAAGTAGAGACTGGCCCGATTGGAAAGGTAATAATTAAAAATAGCGTTGCATACGGAAATGGATATTTACCTAACGGAACCAATGCAGGTAACGGAAATGGTTTCAAGTTGGGCGGAGAAAGTATTACTGGACGCCATGAATTAATTAACAGTGTTTCATTTAACAATAAGGCAAAGGGAATTGATTCTAATAGCTGTCCAGACATACGAGTATATCAATCGACATCTTTCAATAATGGAAAAAATAATATAGCGTTTTATACAAATAATTCCCCAACCACAGACTTTTTTGCTGACGGAATTTTATCCTATAAGACTGAGTTTTTAAAAGAAAACGAAAACATATTAGAAGAAAAACAGGATTCTAATAAAATGTTCGGAGCAACAAACTATTATTGGAAGGATGGAAGATCAACGAATAGTTTAGGTGAAGAAGTTGCTGTTGACTGGTTTGTGGATATTGATACAACTATAGCAATTGGAAGAAACGAAGATGGAACAATCAGAATGAATGGTTTGCTAGAATTAACTGATAAGGTACCAGAAGGTGTAGGTGCTAGAATGAAAGGCGCACCATCCGAAGTTGTTGTTATTGGACCTGAAGTTCCTGAAATCGTAACACCACCAACTACTGAGACACCATCAGGAACACCTGTACCAACAGTATCTCCAACGCCAACAGCTACACCAACTCCAGAGTTGACAAATGAAGAGATTCTTGAGCACTTAACACCAAAGCGTACAGGTTCTCTCTATGTTGGTGGCAATAGTTCTAACCTTGGATGGTTTGGTTTAAAACTTCCGAAGAACGTTGTAAAAGTAACGAACTTTGATAAAGAAACATTAAGTAATCTTGAAGAAGGTCTTGTACCGATTACAGTTACTTATAAATCAAATAAACCAGGTATTATAACAGTAAAACAAAATGGTCGCCTCATTGCGAAAGAATCTGGTGTTGCTATTATTACAGCCACTGTAACAATGCAGGATGGTACGAGGGAAGTTTATACTAGAAAGATATCTGTGAAAAAGGCAACCATAGACTTTGTGGAAAGTACTGTACGTATGAAAGTGGGAGAAGAAGCGGTATTCGAAATTAAAGTAAATGGATTGGATGAAGATAGTATCATCTGGAAGTCAAGTAAAAAAGATGGTGCAGTTGTAAAGAAGAATTCAGGAAGTACGACTGCAACTGTTAAGGCAGTTTCTCCAGAAACAGATTGGATTTATGTAATCGTAGATGGAGTTAAGAAATCAATTAAAGTTATTATTGAAGAGTAAGTTATCTTACTATCATCAAAAAAGAAGTACGCAAACCTAAAGGCGTACTTCTTTTTTTCGGTGAGCCCAGCATGGGCGCATTCTCAAGGGAAGCTTGTGAAGCATACTTTTTCTTATTTAAAGGAATAACTTCAGTTATCTATAAATTAAAAACGCTCAGAGGGTTGCAATCCACCTAATGGGTATCGATGAAAAGTCATCGAATCAAGATAGGGCTTAAGCGTGTGGTGGGGCACATTTTCTATATATATTTAAGTAAGTACTTGGCATATTTGAAAATAGAAGTTAGAATAAAAACATTACTTCTACTACTATTAAATAATTGGAGGATTATATGAGAAAAGCAGATCGTGAAATTAAAGACTTTAATGAAGTTGTTGATGTGTTAGAGCGTTGTGATACGATTCGTATCGGAATTTTTGGAGAAGAGTATCCCTATGTCGTACCGTTATCGTTTGGATATGAAGTAATAGACAATAAAATCATATTATATGTACATGGTGCGAAAGAAGGGAAAAAGCATGACCTTATAGGAAGAAACAGTAAGGTGTGTATAGAAGCAGACATCTGTCATCGCTTTACTGATACAGGACATAGTGTCACCCGCGAATACGAAAGTATCATTGGGTATGGTGAGGCAGTTAAGGTGTTTGATCAAGAAGCAATAAAAGGGCTTGAATTACTTGTAGCTCATTGTGGATTTGACGGGTATCCCATTAATGAGGAAGCTCTAAAGGTGATGACAATTTATCAAATTACATTGGAATATGTGACTGGAAAGAGAAGATTTGTTTAAGGGAGCATGAAAAGCTTCCTATAATCAATATTATATTTAATAATACTAATTTACTTGAGTTTCTGCAGATTTACCCACAGAGTCTCGAATTTATGACTACTTCTATAAACAACTAATTATACAATATTGCTCAGATCAGTCGAAAGACTGATCTTTAATAATTAGCGGATAAAATCGAACACCTAAAAAAACCACAGAGTACAAGTTTAATGCTTGTCAGATGGCAAGGATGCGGTCACAAATGAGCCAAAATTATTTAGTGATATAAAGCTTGTTAATAGAAATCAATACTTTTTCATAGTTTACTTTCTAGGCCTAAAAATGTATAATATTAGAATATATTTACATGTAAAAAAATACAAATAACCTTTTAATATGAGTTATGAATTCTACTCAGTTCGACTTTTACAATTCAAAAGGAGGTAGTGAATATGATCAGCTTTAAGACGGAATTTACACCGGAAGATGTTGGGTATGACGAGGAGAGGATAGTAAAACTGAACCATTTTTTTGAGGATTTGACAGAAAGAAAGATATTGCTCTCTGCAAATTATTGTTTGGCTAGGGACGGCAAGGTATTTGCCAACAATGCAGTCGGTAAGCTCTCTTTTCGGGAAGAGGACACAAGAGAGTTAAGACCGGACACCATTCAGCGGATTGCTTCCATTACTAAGCTGATTACTGCAACCGCTATCTGGCAGTTAGCGGAGGATGGAAAATTAAGAGTAAGTCAAAGGGTTGGGGAATTCATTGAAGAGTTTGATACAAAACCTTTTAATGAAATCACAATCGCACATCTGCTATCCCATACCTCGGGGTTTCAGGCAGATGAAGGATGCTTCGAAAATAAATATTTTGTACCACCATGGGCATTTATCGAACATGACAAGGGTATGAACTGGATAGCTGCTTCTTTGAGAAGTGGAATACGGAAAAAACCTGGGGAAGAATGGGCTTATTGCAGTTTTGGTTATGTAATACTTGGAGAAATTATTACAAGAGTCAGCGGACAATTTGCCAATGATTATATTACCGAGCATATTATTAAGCCTTGTGGTATGAAGGATTCCGGTTTTAGCTATGATAACAAGGAAGTTGTAAGCAGAACCAATATCCCAAATGAGCGTAGTGAAAAGTTTATTAATGATATACTGAATGGACAACAAAGTACAGAGGAACAAGACAGCTTCTGGTCGAAGATACCTGGTACAGGTGGAGGCATGTATTCCACAGCATATGATTTATGCCGCTTTGGTACTATGCTATTGCAGGGAGGGTATATCGATGGAACCAGAGTAATTGGGCGAAAAGCAATAGAAAAAATGTCCGCACTTTATACAGCACCTCATATTAAGGATTATTGCTGGAATGCGGGCGGACTTTATCGCCAGTATGGTTTAGGACCTGATATGCGCTGTAATGAAGGTAGTTTATATACTCAGGGAACCTTCTTCCATGAGGGAGCCGGCGGATGCTGCCTCATTATTGATCCTACAGAAAAACTGGTTGCTGCTTGGTTTGTTCCGTTCGTAAATGGTGTTTGGTCTGGAGAAGCCTTATACAACGCGGCAGCAGTGATGTGGTCAGGATTAAAGTAAGAATGAAATACATACGTCATCAATTTGAAGTTATCTCACATATTTGATTGATAAAATTATTTAGCAATTTTTACACCTCATAGTGATTTGTTTACGAGACTAGCACTAGGAGGCTTTTCTATAGTTTTCTTCTCTTCATAGCAAAGCCCCGCACCTATTCCATACGGAACTGATGCGGGGCTTATGCAATACTAGGAGTCCTTTTGGTTAACGAAACCTGTTACTTCACGATACGGCACTCGCGGACTTTAGTGTTGCCCTTGGTGTCGACATAGACCTTGTGCGGGCCTACCTCATAGGTGCCAACGGCGTTATTATTGATGGTGAGAGTCACAGTATACGTCTTCCTCAAACCAGTGGCATAGACGTCAGTCACTGTGATTGTAAGTTCGTTCGTATTTCCTATAAGCTTCTTAACAAACGCTGTTGGAGTGCTACTGATAATGCTTGTGAATGGATTGGAGAACGAATGGTGGATCGGAGCCGCAATCATATAACCAGCGGCATCACGCAGGCGCATGATGTATATATTACAAACTTCTCCTTTATCTTTTGTTACATTGTTAAATGTCACTTCAACTGATTTGTTATCATCTGCCCATGCAAGCGAGAAGTCATCGGAGAAATCAAATCCGATACCGAAATCGCCTTTGTACATAGGCTCACTGAATGCAATCATCAGTTTATCGCCAGCATCAAGATTCGTCAGATCATTCAAACTGAAATTCGTAGTTGCACTAAAGTTGGTAGTTGTCGCCGGGCGTAATGGGCGAGATCCGTCATCTGTCAAGCTGTTTGGATACAGAGGCCAGTTCGGCGAAGGACCGATCTTTTGTACCGCTGCCGACGCGTTCCAACTGACAGTTTCCTGATTGTTCGCAAGCTTAGACTTGTCGATGGAAATCTCAAACGTGTAGCCAGGCATGGCTTCCATCTGCAGCTTTTTCATTGTAACTACATTGAAAGCGTTATTTAGTATGCGATTGTTCTCATTCGGGTTAGTTGTTACGCCATAATTGAGAATCCAAGCCTGTTCAGTGTCCTCCTGGAGGGACTTTGTCAGCTTATTGCCATCTGCGTAAACTTCTACCATATCTTTATTAATCTTACTGGTAAATCCATACATAACAGCCGCGCCGTTGTCATTCTTAGCGGTGCCGTGTCGCAGTGCGGTAGCTACGTCTATGCCTTGGAAGTACACAGTCTTGCCATCCTTTGCGGCACCAACAGTCGTAATTTGGTAACGCCCTATCTTTACTTGATCCGCTGTTAGGTTAAACACAGCTATGCCGCCAACTACATTTGCTATCCATTCAGACTCTGTCGGCTTGTTGTCTGCATTAAGAATCGTCAATTTAACCTGCCCGGCATCTGAATGAACCTTGATTGTTGCAGGGATGCCTTCGGTGACAATTTCGTTTTCGGTCCATAGCGTGTATTTGCCTGGACGAGACCAACGAATGTAGGAGCTGTCAATATCGTAAGGGAAAATCGACATATCTGAAATATTAGCATAGGTTCCTATTCCATAGCTTGGCGGGTTGCTATTAGGGTAGAGATTTCTGACTTCAAGTGACTTTCCGCTAAATGCATTGTCCATAATTGCTAACATGAACGGAACATCTCTGTCCTGTATTGCATGTGCTCCGTCGCGTGTACGTACAGCGATGTTACCGCCGTTACCTAAGAACTCGTAGACTTCCTTAGCAGCAAACATATCCATTACTGAGGACGGCGGGGTCGTCCAGTCGAAATTATTATCTGCGGTAAACGCGATAAGTGGTCTAGGTGCTACCAGAGCCTCAACGGCATGCGCGTCAAAAGGTAAATAATCCATATCTATCTGTTGTTGGAATCCAGCCGCTGTTCCAAGACCCAGCCAGGTAGATTCACCGTTATACTGAATACTGTTTAAACCTTTCTGGTTCCTGCGATAGATACGGTCTAGTGGTGAATTATAGTAGAATAATTTTCCTTCGGCAGTATAACGGAAGCTAGATGCACCGGATTGTCCACAATCGACAGGCGCTGCTGCACCAACACGATCGTCCATAGCTGCTGCCATCAGAGCATATTTGCCGTTAATGGATACGCCTGTTGTGATGGACTTATACGGGTTGATGTTCCATTGATTCTTACCGCCATTCGCTGTTTTGCTGATCTCCATCGCGTCTATGATACGGGAGACAGTCCATGCCGCTGTCATAATTGAGCCTGTATTGAAATTGTAATCGTAGGCGTTAAACGGATAAAGATTATAGTAGTTTCCGGATCTGTTTCCCAAAAAACCACCGCCCCAGTTGGTGACGTTAATTACTGCGTAACCGTTCTGGGTTGCCATTGACGTCTGACCGAAACCAAAGGCGATAATAACTGGCCAGCCGCCTTCGGGCGCTGTACCAGTAGGAACAGTTACGGTACCAAGGCTTCCGGTCACGCTTCTGCCATTATCATTTATAGTGACATTGACCTGGTTCGCAGCGGTATTCACCGTAATACAATTCTTTGCTGTCGGATAATATCTGCCGTAGTAATAGTATTGAATCAAATCTCTGAGTTCGGCCTTACGTGACGTCCAATCAACCGTGGTTCCAACCCGGCCATTGGTACCTGCATTAGGATCCAAGAACTGGAACAGATCGTTTAAGCCTGATGATTTTGGTAAGTTGGTTATATTCTGAGGGAAATATCTTCGAGGGGGTGTAGGTTGCAATGCGGTCTTATCAACTTTTGCATTTACAATTACATTCTTCTGATTGGCTTCAATCCCTATTTTATTGACTTTAACTCCAAGTGTACCTGTTTTGGTAATGCCTGTGAGCGCAAGCTCATATATTGTGTCGCTTATTTTTGTAAGAAGGCCCTTCTGAGCTAAGGAACTTGCGTAGTTAGATACAGCAGCAGGAGTTCCAGGTAGTAGAATGATGTCATCTGCCGACAAACTTGCTACAGCTGCATTAAATGTTAGTCTTATTGCAGTACTATTGCTCACAAATGCATTACCGCCAACGTTTGCTACAGTAAAGGCAATCAAATTTCTATGAATATCAACGACCTTTACTGTATTGTCTACGCCGTCCTTTGTAATTTTGAGATTAACGTTTCCTTCCATAGTAACTCCACTGATAGCAAGGTTGTATTTTGTATCGTTCGAGCCGTCCACTACAGTCAATGCGCCTAATGTTGCATTAGCGGTGCCTGCTGTGAGGGTGATGTCGGTGGCTACCAATCCCGGTACCGGTTTATCAAAGGTTAGTGCAATAGAATTGGAACTAGTGGTATTTGCGACACCATTTGCTATTGCGGTATATGTTGTGGTTGGAGGTGCCGGCCAGTTAACTAACAGCTGATCGGGTGCTCCGGTACCGATCTTCTCCACCTTAATTGAGTTAATAGAGAAGGCGTTACCGCCAGCTCCACCACGGATAGCGATGTTACCAATTAGTCCATTTGCAGCCTGAGAACCGTCTAGCTTGATTTCAGTAACTAAACTGTAGGTTCCACCAGCCACCATGCCGCTGTTGAAGTACGCAGGAATTCTAGGTGACACCATGCTAGGATTTAAACTAGTGTTATATGGAGGAGAGCTGACAACCGATCCGTCTGCAGTGGTATATCCACCGTTTGTGTTGTCTTTGACCCAACGCACACGAATGGCTGATGTACCTACTGATGTGTAGTTAATGGTGAGACGGTATGCCACGTCCTTCTCAGGAGTAAATGCCACTTTGCCATCCTCTGATGCTATCGACCAAGGCCACTTTGATGCGTCGTTGCTCAAGATAATATTCGCACCTGACCATCCGTCTCCTTTGCCTGCATCATAGACGAAGACGCCGTCAACTGGCTTTATCTCCGGTTTTGGATCAGTATCAATGTATTTATGTCCCGCAAGAAATGCTTCGGGATCCAGAACTGCTACTAAGGCTTGTTTTCCTAATCCTGCCGATGTAAATAGCAGTGCATATTCGCCAGCGCGCCAACCGGTGGTAGCGTCTCTAACGCCGCAAATACTCACGCGATCGATTACCTTCGGATTACTCGTGTTATTAGCTGGGCCCGTAGCATATTTTTTAAAAATCTGGAACAACTCAGCATACTTCATTGCCTGGTTGTTCTCATTATCCGAGGTGAGAGTTCCGACAGGTGGGCATCCGATATCCATCTCTGTAATATTTAGTTTGACACCAGGGAGTGTCGCAAACAGTTTGATGGAGTTTTCTACATTTGTAACGTTTGTAGTGAGATTATCATGTTCTTGCATACCGATGACCTCAATCAGTTTTTTCCCGTTCGGGCGTACTCCTTCATAACGTTCGTTAATGCTCTTGACCATCTCGTAGACTGCGCGTGCTTTGTTTGGAGAATCAAGACCGAAATCGTTATATATCAACTTGCAATTCCAATCCGGATGACTGTCAACAACTTCGGCAGCTTTTAAGAATGCGAGTTCAACCCAGTCTGAGCCAAGTGCCATATACCAGCCTTCCCCTTTCGCCAATGAGGCTTTCCAGTCGCTCGGGTTTGCGGTACCGATGGCTTCATTCACTACATCGATTCCTTCAAGACGTCCTCCGTAGTAGCCGAGTACATTTTCTATATGATTATTTAAATTGGCCAATGCGGTGGCTCTGTCGTAGGTACCTGGTTGTCCGTATCTAGCAGGTGGTGCGTCCCACATCCACGTTGGTGACTGCGAATGCCATGCAAGCGTATGTCCGTAGAATAGCATGTTCGGGTTCCTACTTATAAGATTGCTAAACGCGGTGTCCGCGCTGTTGTATGTAAAAGTTCCTTTGACATTTTGTGTATTTTCTGGCTTCATCTCATTGCCAGGTGCATACGCTGCAAAATTGTAAACTAAGGCATTCATCTCGCCCGCGCCGAAAATACCCATGGTGAAATAATCCCTGTAGACGTCTTTCAGTGCAGGATATTTATCATAAGGCTGACCTGCGGCAGGGATCTCGGTGCTTATGTACTTAGTTGGATCAAGAACGGCCTTGAAAGCTTCTTTCGCGCGTAAATTCTTGTCAAAGAGCAAAGGGAAGGTTGATGCACGCCAACTATCAGCGTCGTTTGTTCCCCAGAAGGTAACACGCTCGATGCGGCCCTTTCCTCCATTTGCTGGGCCTGCAGCATTCCTCTTATAGACATCAAAGAGTTGTGCGTACTTAACGGCCTGGCTATAAGCCTGAGCTTCGGTGAGACTACCCGAATTTAAGTATGTAATGTCTAGCTCGGTAACACTAATAGAGACGCCGGGAAGAGTTGAAAAGAGATTTATCGAGTTCTCGACGTTAGCTACGTTGGTGTTCTCGTTATAGTGTCCTTGCATACCGATACCCTCGATAAGTGGCTTGCCGTTTGGACGTCTTCCGGCATAACGCTCGTTGATGTCCTTAACCATTTTATACACAGATGCTGCCTTGTCGGCATAGTCGAGGTTGAAATCATTGTAGTAAAGTTTACAGTTCCAACCGTTGGAGTCAACAATCTCAGCCGCCCGAAGGAATGCGTCTTCAACCCACTCTGAACCAAGAGCAGTGTACCAACCCTCATTGTTTCTTAGATTCTGCCGCCAGTCGGCATTGTTCATACCGTCGGCCATGGCCTCGTTAACGACATCGATACTGTAAAGGTTTGCACCATAACGGCCCAAAACATCCGTAATGTGTGCGTCTAAATTGGTTTTCGCATCTGCAGCAGGCAGAGGGGTCGGTGAACCCCACATCCAGGTAGGAGACTGTGAGTGCCAAGCCAGAGTGTGGCCGATCAAACTAAAGCCAGAAAGCTTAGCGAACTGATCGTCTAGGGTGCTATATGTAAATACATCCTTGGCACTTTGTACACTCGAGGGCTTCATCTCGTTCTCGGGCGTAAATGTGTTGAAATGATATTTGATTATATCAAGCTTGTCACCGGACATCCGGTAATTGCTCGATGCCACGCCAACGAGGAAATAATCTTTGTAGACATCCTTTAGTGGCGGATAACTTTTGTAATCCGGAGCTACGTTTTCAACATGAATTAATCTCTGCGAGATCTTGATATTATCGATATACCACACGTCGGGATGCTTCGCTGCTTCGTTTACAACGAAACGGAAGTCGAGACTCTTTAGTGTCTCGTTCAGGCCACCTTCCGGTGTGGTTATACTAACCTCTTTCCATGTCTCTGTACTAATTGTGCCGAAGTCAGCCGGGAATTTGGTCACGCCTGTTGATCCTGCATAATCGCCACTCAGGACGATGCCCGGACCTACAAGTGCATCTTTGCCCTCGTTGCCTACGGCTGGGACAAAGACACTATACGAAATAGTGTAAACGGCGTTTTTAGCCAATGGCTCTGGAAATGTCAGACGGATGGCGTTGTTAGCGCCGGTATAGTCAGTCGAGGTAGACAGGTGGATACCCTTAAGTGCGAAATTATCACCATTACCGAATTCAGAAACCCATTCAATTACGGCATTGGCTGTGTTGGACACGCTAAAAGCGCTACCCCACTTGGTATTGTCGTCAGTATGGAAGGTTATAGAGATATCGCTAGTAGTCGCACCATCAGAGACTGGGGTTGGTGTAGGTGTAGGTGTTCCGCCACCTGAGACCGCCGTCTGGGTGATAACAATGCTGTTAATTGTAAAGTCGTCGGTTGTTCCTTCCGACTGGATACGAACGGTCTTCTCGGTCTGTAACTGTTCATAGGTGAAGGTCTTTTCAAGTGAGAAAGTTCCCGCTGTATCGACAAGCTGAGACA
>NZ_DAMADT010000025.1:19134-21768 GCF_031997925.1 Lachnoclostridium sp.
GTCTGGGACAGTTTCATCTTGGCATCTTCGGCGGTACGGCCGGTCACCTTGATGGTGTAATTAGATCCATCTGACAATGTGGTCAGATTTTTCAAATCCAGGCAATACCAATCAGAGGTACGGCTGGTAACGCTGATGGCTTTAACTCCTCCATTGTCAATAATGGTCAGCGTCGGGCTACCGGACATCTGTAACCATGTGGTGCCATCGAATGTGGTACCGACTGCTTTGCTCTGGATATCACTATCGGACGCCATGGAGTATGCGGTTGTCGATGCCGCGTCGGCGATTGACGAACTGTTAGGCATAAGCTCGATAGGCAGGAGCTGCAGTACCATCAGTGCACACAGTAGAAAAGAAATAATTCTTTTCTTCATATAAATTTACCTCCTATTAATATGATATGTTCTGCCTCTTTTATTCTGGAGTTGGGGTTCTCCCTTTTCAGACTCATTGCTAACGTGCAGCGTGGCCAAACGGTCTTTTATTGGGTGAGACATCCCATCTTCTGTTTGATTCTTCCGGTTACGAACACCTCCTTTTACACCTTCACGCTTCATTGGGTACTGTGTCAATGGTTTGCATTAAGGTAATAGTAATAACTTCACGAGACAAACTGGCTTAAGCTTACATACTTGTATACTAGTGGATACACGTTAGAAATTCAATGTACAACATTATTAATAAAACGTGTATTTATTAGTAATTAATTTACAATAAAACTTCCAAAAAACATAAGGAAACAACCCTTCAAAGTTCAAGAATTAAGTAATAGCATGTCCACCCTTAATCAGTATATTTATTTTTAATATAAATATTCCTTATTCATCGTCAAACGCAAGTCTTAACCAAGCATTTCAGTATCCCCTATCCCCTTTTTGAAATCAGAACTCATTCATATTCTATCAAAAAGAAAAGACGTGAGGCGTTTCCTCACGTCAAAGCAGAGTTTTATTTTTAATGGCACGTAAAATAAGCATCAGCGTTCTGGCTGATGCTTTTAATCTTTCTACAGCGGATAACGGGAATCGAACCCGCATCCTAAGCTTGGGAAGCTCATATTCTACCATTGAACTATATCCGCTTAGTTACTACCATATTATTCTAGCACTTTTGTATTTATTCGTCAATAAAAAAAACAAGCTGTGAGAGGGTCACAGCCTGTTTTTTTCGACAAGAAAGCTCTAAGGCTTTTTTGCTCTCTTGTCCAGGCAAGGGACGATAGAAGCGGTCCATCTTACCAATCTACACGAAAGAGAAGAGATATTTTTGTTATGTATATTACTTAGATAATACTGTATTTCGAAACTCATTTGCAGAAATACCAACTATTTTTTTAAATACTCTTGAAAAATGAGCCATATCAACGAAGCCAACTTTTTCGGCTACCTCACCGATACGAAGTGCTGGATTATTGAGTAATTCTTTTGCCTTTTCAATACGAACATTATTAAGAATTTCAGAAAAATTTTGTCCAGTATGTCGGTGGAGTAATTTACTTAAATGCCATTGGCTGACATAGATATGCTCAGCAACTTCCGATAACATTATTTTTTGTTGGTAGTTTTCATCAATATATTGTAAGGCATTTTTCACGATAAAGCTGCTGGCGGTATTTTCTTCTGGTGAGCCTTGCTGTTCTTCGTCAGATATCATTGTTTCTTCTTTTTTTATCTCAACATCAGAACTTGATAAATTGGTTGTCATAACATCAAGTGCATCTAATAATTCATTCATTTTCGATGGTTTTAATAAGAAACGGGTAACACCAAGACAAATAGCCCGCTGGGCGTAATCAAAATCACGGAATCCAGTTAAGATACAAATCTGCATCTTTGGAAATTGTGATTTTATACTTGCAATCATGGTTAAGCCATCCATACCGGGCATACAGATATCAGAAATTAAAATATCTGGCTTTTGGTTTCGAATTAACTCCAGTCCGTCTTTCCCATTAAATGCAGTTCCTACCACCTGACAATTATGTTTCTCCCATGGTATTGTCTGAGACAATCCCCTTACGATAACCGGTTCGTCATCAATGATAATTACCTTGTACATGGCAACCTCCTGTCAGCCTGTTCTCACGCTTATGTATTTAAGGTTAATAATTATCTGGTTATTCATATCTTAGCACACTAGCTTATCTTATTCATAGTATGATACTTTACATGGAGATATACTAAATTAGTAAGCATATCCATCATGTATAACAGGAAAAACTTCAAAGCTAGCCATCCAATGAATGTAGAACTAAATCATAATCTAGACTAAATTAAAATGTAGAACCAAATTATTATTTAGAACTATCTCAAAAATGTAGAACGAAATTATTATTTAGAACTAACTCAAAGTGTAGAACCAAATTATAATCTAGAACCAAATCAAAATGTAGAACTAAATCAGAATGTAGAACTAAATTATCATCTAGAACTAAATCCAGATATAGTTTAGTTCTACACTAATATTATAACACAAAAATCAACCTTTGACCGCACCTGCAGTCATTCCTTTAATGATATATTTCTGTAAGAAGATATATAAGATTAGAATAGGAATAATTACAAGTGTTACCGCCGATGCCATAAGTCCGTAGTTAGTACCTTCCTGGGAAGTTAATTGATTTAATAAATT
>NZ_DAMADT010000025.1:21782-40312 GCF_031997925.1 Lachnoclostridium sp.
CCACTGTGTCTTGGTACGTAGGAAGAACATCTGAGTAAATAAATCATTATAGCTCCATAAAAAGGAGAAGATTGCAACCGTTGCAAAAGACGGCTTGGTTAACGGAACAATAACACGAAAGAAAATTTGAAAAATATTACATCCTTCCATATATGCGGCTTCTTCAAGCTCTATTGGAAGGCTTTTAATATACCCCATTAAGACGACAATAGCAAAGGATAAGTTACCCGCTATTTGCGGAAGAGCACAGGAGAGCAGGGATAGATATAGTTTATCGGTATTTACTATACCCCAGGAATGTTCCATACGAAATACAGGAATAATTGTCGAGTATACAGGAAACATCATACCTGCAATTACTAAACCATATAATAATTTCTTTAAACGAAACTCATATCTTACTAATACGTAAGAGGCTAATCCTGCAAATATTATAACAGTCACAGCTACAGTGGTGGAAATCACTAAACTATTTTTATAAGCATTGAGAATATTTACACGTCTGAATGCCAATTCGTAGTTACTTAGGGTAAAAACTTCTCCTATAGGTAGTGAAAAAGAATTTTTTAAGATGTATCTTCGGTCTTTAAAGGAATTTATTACGACCCATACAATTGGATAAATTGTAGTAACTGCCCAAAGACTTAATATTAAATAGATAATGGGTTGCCCTATGGATATTTTTCTTTTATTTTTTACTGTAATAGTTTTCATAGCAACCCTCCTTTAATATTCTTTTTCTTTGAAAATTGTGTTAACAAGTTTTGATAGAACAACGCCTAAGATAACAATCACAACTGCAATAGCAGAACTATAATCTACATTGTTTGCATTAAATACCTGATAGTACATATAGGTTCCGGTAAGCCAGGTATCTGACATTCCTTTAGGGAATAATGTCCAAGGAAGATCGAACACCTTTAAGGAACCAGTTACGGCAAGAACAACACAGGTACAAATTACATTACGAAGAAGTGGTAGGGAGATGTATTTTACCTGTTGGTAAGGTGTTGCACCATCAATTGCTGCAGCTTCGTATAACTCAGAGGAAATATTATTTAATCCAGTTACAAGGATGATAAAATAAAACCCGACGTATTGCCACATAACCGGAATAAACATAGTAAATAAAGCATAAGGTTTTCTTTTAAAATCGATTAAGTCTGTTGCACCAAAAAACTCGCGTAGTTGGTTGAGCATTCCCTTATCATAGAGAACAATAAGCCATATTAATAATCCAAGTGCAGTGGCCGATATTACAATAGGGAAGAAATAAACGACCCTGAAAAACTTCGCACCATGGGAGATACGGTCAGTAAGAATGGAAAGTAAAAGAGCAATACCTACCTGACCAAAGACTGTTACAAATAGCATAATCAGAGTATTTTTTAGAGCTATCTGCATATTTTCATCTTTTACTAGAGTAGTATAATTACTATACCATGGATCCTGCCAACCCTTTGCTGCAGAACCAAGCCCGCTAATTTCCTGAAAGCTGTTAATGATATTCTGTATAAAAGGATAATATAAGAATACGATAATAAAGGCGAATGCTGGTGCGAGGAAGAAAATTATCGGTTTTTTGTTTTTATAGATATGAGCTGTCATAGTTTCTCCTCTCTTAAAATAAGGCCAGAGAAAGTGCATTTCTCCGGCCTCAATTTTTTTTCTAATAAGTGGGTCTGTACAGACACCTCTTATTCATGACAAAGAAAAGTCTCGAATATTCTTTTATTTGTATGATTATTGAGCAGCTATTAAATCTAAAACGCTTTGTATTGCTTCTGAAATATCGGCTTTACCAGTTACTAAGTTAGGCATTCCATCAAAAACAGGAACTCTGCACTCTCTTGGAACCTGATCTTCTACAGCGCTTGCCATTCCAGTAGCGCCTTTTACATACTTAAGGCCATCTTTAGCAAGAGATGATAATGTAGATTCATCTACTGTAGGACCATTCTTTAATGCTGTAGCTGATACTTGTGCGAAATTAGAAACTAACTCATCACTTGTCATGAAAGTAATAAAATCAACAGCAGCAGCACGTTTATCTGGATCTTCCCAAGCTTTCTTTGAGATAAAATATCCACTAGATAATCCACCGATGATATCAGTAGTCTTTCTGTCGCCCTTTCCTGGAACATAAGTAACAGTAAAGTTATCAATATCGCTTGTTAAACCTTCGATTCCACCAACTTTCCAAGAACCATCGATTAAGAATGCTGCTTTATTATCAATAAATAACTGAACAGTTTCATCGTCAGTACCTGTTAAAGTATTTTCTGGGAAATAACCTTTTTCATAAAGCATCTTAATATCGTTAAGACCGTTAACCCATGCCTGTCCCTGAGTATCAGTTGTGTTTTTTGGAAGAACATTATGTGTTGATGGTGATAAGAAATTGTAAATAGAGAACTCAAACCAGTAGTGAGGTACAGTTGCTAAAGAAACAGCGATAGGAGCATAACCTGCATCTTTAATCTTCTGACAAGTCTCAAGGAACTGATCCCATGTAGTGTTAGCATCTGGAATCTGAACACCAGCAGCTTTACATACTTCTTTGTTTACAAACATACCTTCCCAGTAACCATTTACAGGAACGGAATAGTTCTTTCCATCAACAGGAGAAGCGCCTAGCATACCATCTTTCATATTCGATGCATAGTCAGGGTAAGATTGACGAATTTCATCGATAGAAACTACTTTGCCTGCTTGAACGAAGGCATTGGAATCCACACCGTTAAAGAAGAATAATACATCTGGTTCAGACCCTGTTTCGAAGTCTGTTAAAACTCTTGCTTTAAAAGTTTCATCAGAAGTTGATGAGGAATCATTTACTTTGTTTCCAGTTGTTTTTTCCCAATTAGCAACAGCGTCTTGGTAGTTTTGAGCATTGCCATCGTTTCCGGCATATGTAGTAGTAACATTTAATGTAACTTTCTTAGGTGCAGCAGTAGGAGCCGTTGTAGCAGTAGCTTTATTAGAGCTATTGTCGTTATTACTACTAGGGTTATTAGTAGCTGGATCCTCTTTTTTAGCGCAGGCAGCCATAGATACTACCATTGTAAGAGTTAACAGTAACGCAAGTAATTTTTTCATAAAATAACCTCCCGTGAAATTTTTAGATGCTTTTATCATCTGATACCATCATACCTTAAGAATGGGGAAAGGTTAATGTTTTGAATTGTTATTATTTGTCTGAGTTTGTTTTGTTTAATTTGACGATAATTGTACTTACCGTAGAACCGTCTTTGTCACTTTTGATGGATAATCCGCAATCACTCCCGTAAATAATCTTTAGACGTCGGTTCACATTACGAATACCAAGACTTGTGGAGCGCTCATTCTCTGCGTCGTAATCATCACTTAATAAGGCATCTATTCTCTCTTTGTCTCTCACTGTTAATTCTCCTTGATTTCTAACCTCGATAAATAATTTATCCTCCTCGGAAAAGATATGAAGAGTAACCACGCCTTGGTTTTGTGCGTTCATCCCATGCTCGACAGCATTTTCAATAATTGGCTGAATAATAAGCCTAGGTACTGGAACTTGTAATAAACTCTCATCAATTTCCTTGACAACTTGAAACCGTTCACCAAGCCTTGTAGAAATGATAAAGAAGTAAGCATCTGCATAGGAAAGTTCTTCTGCAAGCGGGATATGCTGTTGGTGTTTTCGATTCATTGTAGCGCCTAGAATGGTTGACAAGGCCTCAATCATACCACTTACTTTATAATTTTCCATAAGTCTTGCTTCCCAGTTTATGATTTCTAAGGTATTGTTTAAAAAGTGAGGATTTATCTGTGATTGCAATGCCATGATCCTTGCATCCTTTAGAGCTAGCTCTTCCAGATAAATTTGCTCAAACTGATACTTAAGTTTTAGGGACATTGAGTTAAATGCTTCGCTAAGGAAAGAAAATTCTTGACTACCTTCTATTATTTGAATTTGAGTTCCATAATCTCCGTCTTCAATTTTATGAGATGCTGATATTAGTTGGACTATCGGTTTTGTTATCTTTCGATGGAAGAATCGAAATACAATGAGCGCGAATGCAATCAGCAAAGGAATCGATAAAGTAACGATGTATCTTAATGCATCCATCTCATAGAGTATGACTTCACTGTCCAATTTTGCTACGAAAGTCAGTACATCTTGATTGTACTTTAGTGTTTTGTATACATAAGACCCTTTTTCATTTTTATAGTAGACGCTTTGATTGGTAATGTCATCATAACGGGTCAGATATTCATTTTCTTTGGAGCCCCATAGAAAACTTCCATTTTTATAGATGGTACCTGCTTCGTATCCCCAGATGGTACTAATGCTTTCAAAGACAGTCTCATTATTTAGTTCCATTGCAATAACTGCATATGGCTCAAAATTTGGTGTCATAAGATTTCTTACCATGTAAACACGATCATCAAATGGAAGGAACTTAACTTTAGTATCTAAATCTTTTGAGATTTCGATAACCTTGGCTAAAACATTACGTTTGAAATACTGGACGTTGGAATATGTAGATTTATATTTGTTGCTGTATGTATAATAAACATCGTTCGGGTTATCTGTAAATATTAGCATAGTACTTAGTAAGCGATCATCGAATTTATATTGTTGTGTTAAAAATAAGGTTACCTTTTCGTATAGCACTAGATAGTTATTATCAAGAAGATATTGATTATATCTTTCCCGAATGGTTGGAAGATAGGAAGCATTTTTCGATGCAATAATCGAATCTTGCATCCTTGAAAGGCAAATTTCTACCGCTTTTTCTGTGGAGTTTACAATCGTTTGCTCTGTCTGTTGATTTAAGTTATGATAAACAAATTCTATAACGATAATTGTTAGTAATGTAAACGGTAATACCCAACATAAGATTAGAGTACGCATCATACTCCATTTTAGAGAAACTTCATTGTTTGACTTAATATGTATTTTCATCATTACCCCCATCTGTTAACAAAAAAGACAATAAAAGCAGAAATCCCAAACATATAGAATTTCTGCTTTTTATTTATCATGGTACTTACAACTATTATACCATGATACTTAAATTATTTCGATTTATAATTTTATAATGTTTACTATGTTAAGTGGGCACTTAACAAAATCTCTCCGAGGGATGTGCACTCACCCTGCGGGCAAAGTGACTTCGCCTCCAAGTTGGAGGGTATCCTGTGCCCAAGAGAGAGGAGGACACAGGGGAACGAAGATAGTATATTAAGGCTCTGGTGTGAGTCCTAAGAAGTCTTCATAAAGAGAGATTATTTTACGAGCTGTTTTTATGGAGCTCATTTCACAAAAGATTCGAAGTAATGGTTCAGTTCCTGAGAATCTTGCTACAACCCAACCACCGTTCTTAAAATATACTTTACTTCCATCAAGATAAGAAACATGATCTATTTCTGTTGGGAAAATAGGAAGTTTTTTATCTTCCATTAATACTTTATAGATTTCATCCTTCTTATCTTGACTAAAATGATAGTTTGCTTCCTCCATCTCAATCGAACCAAATTCTTGTTCAATATCTCTATAGATTTCGGATAATCTTTTTCCGGTAATTGCAATCATTTCTACCAAAAGAGCAGCAGCATATACGCCATCTTTTCCTTTGATATGACCTCGGACAGTAAGACCGCCTGAGGACTCTCCCCCGATGATTGCATTTGTGGCATTCATTTTAGCAGAGATATGCTTAAAGCCAACAGGAACTTCATAGCATTCTTGACCAAATTTTTTCGCTACCTTATCAAGCATATGAGTAGTAGCGATATTTCTTACGACTGGACCTTCCCAGCCTCTGTACTTTACAAGATAATAATAAAGTAGTACAAGAATATCGTTTGGATGTAGAAAATGTCCAGTATCATCAATCACGCCGATACGGTCTGCATCACCATCTGTTGCAATACCGATATCACATTTACGATCAATGACAGCACGCTGTAAGGAGTGAAGAGTAGCAGCGGAAGGTGAAGGAAGCTTACCACCAAAAAGTGTATCATGTCGGTCATGAATCGTGTAAACTTCACAACGTGCAGTATGAAAAATTGTGGTTAGAGAAGTTTCACTAACACCATACATTGGGTCGATAACTATTTTTAAGCTTCTTTTTCGAATAGCATCCATATCCACAGTAGCAATAATATTATCAAGGTACTCATTCAAAGGATAGATTTCTTTAATAAGACCTTTTGAGATTGCCTCCTCATAGCTCATGTCGTTAACATCTTCCGCAGTTAAGTTGCTTATATAACTTTCCAAGTCTTGTGTTTGGAGTTCATCTGCATCTCTACCACCAGCAGAGAAAACCTTAATTCCGTTATAAATCGCAGGATTATGACTAGCGGTAATCATAAGTCCATATGGAAGATTATGTTTCATCACATAGAACATAATCAGCGGTGTAGGCGAAGACTTATTCACAAGAGAAGCGTGTATTCCTTCTTTTGCAAAGACAGTCGCTGCCCATTGCATAGCTTCTTTTGCCAGAAAGCGGCGGTCATAGCCTAATACAACTCCTATATCAGCAACACCTTCTGCTTTCATTTTATCGCAAAGACCTTTTGCGAGTAGCTGTATGTTTGACTTGGTGAAGTCATCTCCAATGATAGCACGCCAGCCCCCAGTACCAAATTTAATCATAATTATAACCATGCCTTTCCCTAGCCTGCAAACGATAGGCCGCAGGCACAATATTAGCAAAGTGAATTAAAATTCACTTTAAAAAACTTTGTTCTTTAACGCTCCCATCACAATACGAACATGGTGCGTGGTATTTGGCTCCTGAACCGGAAGTCTTTCTACCAATTTTCCATCAAGATAGATTTCTTTAACGCCCTTCATAACTCCATCTGGATTTTCGACAGCAATCTCATAGACTGCACCTCTCCATTCTCTGGTTACATGGAAGCTGTCCCATGAGCCTGGAATGCAAGGATTAATCTCTAAATAGTCAAATTGAGGCTTAATACCGAGCATATATCTAGTGGCACTAAAATATGCCCAACCGCCGGTACCAGTCATAAATGGGTGTCTTGCACGGCCGAAAGCAGTGTGATCCCTACCCATAATAAATTGGCAATAAGAATATGGTTCTGCTTCACGAATCTCGATTTTATCATTTTGATAATATGGGCAAAGAGCATTATAAAATTCCATTGCTCTGTCACCACGACCAAGTTCACACTCTGCTGCCCATGCCCATGGATTGGGGTGACTAAAAATTGCTCCATTTTCCTTTAAGCCAGGATAAACACGAGTTACAAAACCAATATCATCATCTGGCACTGTATAGGAAGGTGCATTTAGTAAAATTCCATATGGAGTATATAAATGCTGATATACACTATCCATAGCTTTGAGGCCTTTTTCATTGGTAGCAGCACCAGATAATACAGCCCAAGAGTTAGATTCTAAGTGAATCTTACCTTCTTTATCATTTATTGTACCAATTTTTTTACCGTTTTTCGTTATACCACGGATGAACCATTCCTGATCCCATAGTTCTTTGTTACATACTTCTTTGACATGATCAGCTAAAGCCGTGTATTTTTGTACATCCTCTTCACGATTTAAAAATTTCGCAAGAGAGATAAAATTATTAAGAGCCCAGTAGTGTAAGAAAGAAACCATTGCACTTTCTCCACCACCAAGGTTTAGACAGTCGTTCCAATCGGCGCGAAGTCCTTTGCAGATACCGGTTGCTCCAACTTGCTTTGAAGAAAAATCTAAGATTTTGGTTAGATGTTCATATACAGTCCCCTCACCACCATCTGCGTAAGTAATCACTTCGTCTGCTAATTCAAATTCTCCGGTCTCTTTTATGTATTCTACAACAGAGGATACGAGCCATAATGCATCATCAGAGCAAGCATCTTTGATACCATGAACGATGCTGTTTTTATCCGGAGATGGAACTACGGTTGGTGATTTGAAAGGTTTTTTATCTTCATCTTTCACAAACCATTCTGGTTGGAATAAATGAAGTCCATAACCAACGGACACAAGACCTTGCATTAACTCACGAATACGCTGTTTACATTTTTCTGGATTAGAATGAGGTATTGTCATGGAATCTTGTGCAGTATCTCGGTATCCAAGACCTGTTCTTCCACCAACTTCAATAAAGGAAGCAAAGCGAGAGAACATAACATTAATTTCAGCTTGGTATAAAGTCCATGTATTAATTAAAGTATTCATTCCCTCATTTGGAGTTTGAATCTGTAATTTACTTTGTTTTTCATTCCAGAAAGTCTTTAAGTCATGATAAACTTGATCGACTGCGGATAAATTACTATATTTTTCGCGAATACGCTTGCCGGCACTACGATTCCCTTCACCTAACATATAAACAATTCGTATTGTTTCGTTTGGCTGAATAACAAAATTATGTTGAAGAGAACCACAGTGATTATTTCCAAGTTCGGTACTACCACTTAATTCACCATTCATAACTCCGATTGGATTAGTTTCTGTATGATAAAGACCAAGGAATTTATCACGGAGACATTCATAACCATCTGGTGCTAAGGTTGAGGTAAAGTATTGATAACCAAATTCTTCATAGAATAAGTCATGCTCTATAATGCCATCTTCATAGGAAGAACCAGCACAGTAAAGGCTCATTTGGAAGTTCTGATTATCTATCATAATATGATGAAAAGAAAATTCACAATATGTAAATAGGCTAATATTTCTTGGTTTGGAATCGTTATTCGTAACTGTTACATCCCAAAGTTCCACATCTTCATCGATTGGTACAACAAGTGTTTGTGTCGCCTTTAATTTTTGATAATCACATTCGTAGACGGAGTAGGACATTCCATGACGGCAGGTATACTTAGCTTCATCTAATGGCTTACCTACTGGTTGCCATGAAACACTCCAGTAATCCTTCGTCTCATTGTCCCTAAGGTATACATAATGCCCTGGGCGATCCATTGGTACACTATTTCCGCGAAATCTTGTAACACGGTGGTATTCTGGTGATTTATAAAACATGTAGCCACCTGCGGTTTGATTTACAACCACACAAGTGTCTTTAACCCCTAGATAATTGGTCCATGAGGTTGGAAGGTCAACGCGGTCGATGACATACTCTTTTTTTTCTTGATCAAAATGTCCGTATTGCATACATGCCTCCTTTAAAGATTTAGATAACAAGTGCGTTTTTTGCACCGCTAATCTGATTATCGGAACAAATCCTGTTCCAACAAATAGGCAATAGAAGATTAAAACCGATTCTCGGATATAACTTTCTATTACCCTACTTGTATATTAGCACATTACAGGGATTAATCGATATTGTAATCTTGCTCTTTCTTGTATCGTTTTGTCGACTTCATAAGCGGGGAGAAATAGGGCAAAACAAGCCATATTTTACAATAAAAAAATACAACAAATAGCACGCTACCACAATAAGGATAGCGTGCCGTTGTTGTGCGCTAATCATCGCACAATCTTTGTATCTATAGTGGATGAAAAATAGAATAATAACCTTTAGTTTAACTCAGATACTACCTTCTTAAGAGCTAAAAGAGCATCTTCTGGAAGTTTATCATATCCGCCTTTCATGCTTTCTCTACTCTCAACAAATTTAACACGATCTAGCATTCTAGCTTTTAACTGATCAATATATTCTGGGTCATCTAGATTTGGAATAAATCCGTTCCACTCAAAGATTTCAATATCTTCAAAAGGCCCCCATTGTTTAAAATCAGCCTTACCTTCGACAACTGCTTCTATAACGCCAAGTGTATCTGCTGGTTTTACCTTTTTACCCATGAAGTCGCCAGTATTGATAATGTAACAATCTACGTTTCTTTCAGCTACTAACTTTTTGAATTTATCATAATCATTTGCTAAAGGATAAGTTCTAAATGGGTTTGCATATGGTTCCACTACTAATGCTTTAGGGTCAATACCTTCTGCTAATCTTTCTGCATTTGATCTTTTTGTTGCCAATGTTGCTCCCATAACAGAAGCAAGCGAAGCTCCTTTTAATTTTACTATTGGAGGGATAGTAGGATCTTTCATAATCCAGAAGATAGCATTTACGGGCTCTTCTATTTTATCAACACGGTTCGGTGACCATAATTTTGATTTAATGGCACGACCATTACCATTACGGATATCCTCCGTTACCAAAACTACCTTACCATCCTCATCAATGGTAGCGGAGCAGTTTTGAGCTGTTAATAGATATTTATTATCTTCGCAGTATGTAGGGTAGTCAGCAGTTTTATCAAAATAAGTTGGCTCCATCGCGATAGAGGATCCAGTCTCTGTATTGATAATAAATGCATCATCATGAAGTACGGTTATGTCATACTTACCATTATGTTTCGCATGCGTTATCGTAGATTTTCCTGATCCAGAAAGACCGAATACTGATGCTACATAAGATTTGCTATTCGGAAGGTTGTATCTTTTTTGACCACCATGGCAAGATGCATATCCATTTCGGTTAGCAACAGCCCATCCGATCGTGAGAGTTCCTTTTTTATGTTCTCCAAAGTATCTCATACCTAAGATTGCAGCACAGTTTTCAGCAGTGTTAAAATAGCATAAACACTTAGGATCATACTTAGGATTAGTGGTTCCGGTCCATTGCGGATTTGAGAAAATATAGATGTCCGGTTCGTTACCAATAGGTTTTGAATTTTTGTACATCCTTACATACTCATCTGACATGTATTGAAAGTTTAACATCCATGAGTACATAATGTTTTCTTCACCTTCTGGAATTAGCAGATGGGCTTTTACTATAAATTCAGGATCTAAGCCTATGTAAACTTCTGCATGGTACATGGTATCCCATCTTGTATCATAAATGGCATCCATAACGATTTTGTCTAATTCCGCACAATCAACATTTGGCTCACCAGCGATTCTTCTTGCAGCAGCATAACGTCCTGTAATAGAGCCGTCATTAAATAAGAGCACTTTTGAGTCTTTCTCTAGACCAAATTCTTCTCCTCTGTATACTGGCATATCAGTTACCACAGTACCAGGAGAATTTTTCGCAAGCTCGTAGGCTTCCTTTAGGGTGTTGACTTTCACAACATTGTTGCCATAAAAAGCGGCTTCAATAATTGAGCGAGTTTTTGTAAATCCTGGTTTTCCAACACCGATTTCGTCGCGCTTATAATACGCTTTTGTTGACATGATTGATTTCCTCCTATGAATTATGATATATCTAATATATTTGCTGCTCACCGGAAGCGAAAGAATGCTTCTACTGGCAGAAAATAAATTGATCAAACGAACAATATGGAAACCCTTAAAACGGGAACACTTGTGACGATATTATCAATTTCTACCAATTTAAGTATAAATTTATTGCATGTAAATGTCAATATTTATATCAAATATTTAACAAACTTATAAGATTAGACAAAATTAATGTAATAAATTCATAAAAACAGGCCTAAAGTTAGTATTTGCTATGTTAAAAAAGCAACAAATTTGAAAATATCAAAGAGATGATATCTGCTTATTACTGCATGATACGAGTTATAGTAAAAGCAAGAGAATTTTTTGACGCTACAATGAATGACGGAGCACAAAAAATTTCTTGCTTTCACGTTCTTATAATATAACCTTACAGAAGATGTCCCCCGCTTCTTAGCGAAGATGGTTCCGAGTATCCGCTTCGTGAAGCGGTACAATTTGCTTATTCTTTATAGAAATAATCTAGGGCTATAGTGGTGAGTAAAAAATTTTTATTTTTTTTCAGAATTAGATCCAGTTTTTTCTGTCAGCCAGTTTTTTAAATATTTTTCTATGATATCATATGGCGCTGGTCCAAAATCCAATAAGAAGGTATGAAAATCTTTTAGACGGAAATTCTCCTGCAATGTGGATTTTGCTAGACTTTTTAGCTCCATTATTTCAATATAGCCCACACAGTAAGGAAGATAAATGCCTGGCTCACCAAGAATGGAATTATAGATTCCCTCAGCATCTTCCGGAGAGGATACGTAATTACTCCAAAAATCTATAGTTTCCTCTTTCGTCCATCCTTCATAGTGTATACCGATATCTGTTAGAGAGTATAAGCAATGTACGGCTATCATATTTGCTTTTAGGAAGTCAGAAAGATTCTGACTTAGTCCAGCTATACCATAGGAATAGCATTCCACATAGGTAGCCCAGCCCTCATCGTAACCAGTTACATTAATAACACTACGTATTGGATGTTTATTAAGTTTTCTAAAATACACATTTTGATAGAGATGACCTGGATAACCTTCATGTGCTATCGTTGGGAACAACTTTGTCATATCAAAGTTTGGATTATCATTAATGTAGATACAATTTTCCGTATAAAAGTCAATCGGTGGTACTAAGTACATTGCTGGACTAAGATGATTTTCTAAGGAATCAGGAACATACTTTACGGTATAATTAACGCTATCCAAAACAGGAAAATCCTTAGTAATTTGAGCCGCGAGGTACTCCATTGTAGCATTCGGTTCTGTTTCTGGGAAGGTAATATTTATATATTGGTCATAAAGGGTTGGATCTTTGATACTTAGTGTGGTAATGGTAGATAAGCAACGGTTTAGTAAGGCTTTTAAGCTCCTTTTCATCTCTGGAATTGTTTTTGATGAACCAGTGGATGACTGAACTTTTAACTCATAATATTCTTTTCCGCCCTCGAAACCGCAAAGTCCGTTTTCATTTTTTGAACTACCTTTTAAAGAAATCAATGTATCAATTAAGCTATGATAGGCAGGAATCACGGAAGTTAAAATTGCAGCTTTATTCTTCTCTTCAAAATCACTTTTTTCCTTATCTGTTAAATCTGGAATGATTTCCATTCTTTCCTTAAATGATGTGATTAAGAAGTTATCTTCAGGGCTTTTAATAAAATCTTGACACTGAGCGATTATGTCATCCGCAATGTCATCCGTCATAAAATAACCTTTTTGGGATTTTTCTTTCTCAAATTCTTCAAGGGATGTAAAATAATCATCTACGCAATTCAGAAGTTTAATATATGTAGTAATGTCGTCTTTCGAGTAAAAGGCATATTCCGCAAAAAGAATTGGTAACTGCGCTTGCAGGCCAGTCGTTGGACCAAGCTGTTCTACAAGATATGGGTAAGTACCTATAGCAAGATTTTTGGAAAATACGTCATTTAGAATCTCATAAGTAATCTGATCTTCTTTCGTCAGCCAATCGTAATTAAACTCTTGTAATTTGTTTCTGTTGTTTTCTGCATCGATTATATCCTTCTTCATCTGATCTATGGAAAACGTACCCAGCGTCGGTTTGATATTTTTTATACCGTAGTTTTCAGGGTTTGCCAAAGTGTAATGAAGTGATAGGGAGTCACTTGTAACCTGATCTTTAAATAACTTATCAAGAAAAGTATGATAACTTTTCTGTATGTCTTCCTGCGTTTTTTCCTTACATCCAACCAGACTTATGACTAGAATAAGGCTTAGAAATAAGGCAAATAATCTGTTTAATTTTTTCATAAAGCTCCTCCATTCTGTCGCAATCCCTCGAATTTGGGCGACAGCACAATTTCGTATATCCTACAAATTCATTACTAAGTTTAAGATTAGTGGAAGTTTTTTTACATTATCTATTACAATTTCATACCATTTATGGAGGTGTAGTGAAACGGTAAAATTTTTTATCTTATTCCTAAGGCTTAGCACGAAGCAGAACGTATAGTTTAATGTATGTAAAATAGTTTGGTTACATAACCAGTTCTAGGAATTTTGAGCGAACCAGTTAAGTTTTTATAAAAATATCCGAAATACATGATAGTAATGAAGGCATATTAACGTATTTCGTTATAACGAAGTAAAGTGAGAGTGTATTGAAAGATAATGTCTTTCAACTGAAAGAAATCACTTTCAACTACTGATTTTGATTCCGCTAAAGCGGGCAAGGGGAATAATCATGAATATGAATGGGATTTATGCAACTGGAAATCAACAAAAAAATCAAATAGAAGCGATTTCCAAAGAAGGTGCAAATCAGCCGACTTATGAAGTAGGTCAGATATTAGAAGGCATAGTCTTAGATGTTTCAGATCAGATTTTCATCAACTTTAGTGGACGAGAATGCAAGTTCTCGAAAGAAACAGTCCCAAATGCCAAGGAAGGCGAGATTAGGAAATTTAAGATAACGGATGTATCGAAGAATGGTATTGTGCTAAAGGAAGTTGGAAGTGCAGAGAAACAGGAGAACAAAAAAGAGGTAACTCTATTGTTTACTCAGGTTGATGCAGGAAAAGGAACGGTTTCTACACAGATGAGTGGAGAAACTTCGGTTAAAGATGAGGAGCAGGATCTTAAGCAGACTGCTACTTGTATGACCGAGGAAGATTATCACGAATTATCAGAAGAAGGATTTTCAATCGAGGATTTTGAACAAGAGCGTCTCGCACGAGCCTTAGAACGAATTAAAACACAGAAGGTAATAAGGGGAGAATCATTAGATGCTCAGAAAGAAATCATGAAAAGAACCAGGGAGATGGCTGAAAAGATTGCAAGAGCATGTATCCCTGATGAGGGTATGGCAAAGCAGATTGTTGACCGTTTATTAAATGCAGATTTGCCTGTAACAGTAGAGAATGTGGAACAGATTGTCAATGCAATGAAGATTGCATCTTCATTAAAGATTGCATCTTCATTAAAGATTGCATCTTCATCGAAGATTGCACCTTCAGGGAGTGGTCTAAGTGAAAACACGATGGCTTACCTGATACAACATAACCTTAAGCCAACCATTGAAAGTATCTATAAAGCAGAGCATAGCGGGAATATAGCACGGAAACAAGAAAATGAGGAAGCCTTTCGTGAGCTAGAAGGTGCAGTTAAACAGATTCTAAAAGAAGGAAATATTCCAGTAGAGGAAGAGTCTTTACAAGAAGCAAAGTGGCTATTTGAACGTAATTTACCAGTCACAAGTGATAATATACGATACAAAATGAATTTATCCTCGATTAAGCCAGAAGATCAAGAAAACATGGTACTTACCGGTGCAGTAAATGCATTAAAAGATGGTAAAGATCCAAGGCAAGGTGTACTCCTATCTACAGAGGAGGATAAGTTTAAGGATTTTATTGAAACTATCCATCAAATCTCAGAAGAAACGATAGATAAGGCTACCGCCTACTTAAGGATTGAGAAAGGTAGTAATCAAAGCCTTGAAAAACTAAGTCTAAAGTTTCTTATGCAGGTACAAAATGGTGAGATAAAAAGTGATATTGAAGGAATAAACAACTTAAAGGTGAATGCTGATACAGGCGATATAGCCTCCATCACTGCGAAACGTCAGTTAGAGGAAATACGACTAAAGCTTACAGTAGAAGCTTCCTTAAAGCTATCTGCGAAAGGTATTTCTCTAGAAACAGAGAGTATAGCAAAAGTTGTTGAGGGATTAAAACAACTGGAAGAGGAATATTATGAAAAACTCGGACAAGAAGTTGGTATAGATGCTAGGTCCCAAATAGATTTGTTAAAGCAGACAGTATCAACAGTGGATACATTAAAGCAGTCGTCTGCAACCGTTCTTAGTTCCACCTTTACAATCAGACAACAGGTGTCGCTTAGTCGGTTATATGACACTAGTACGTTAGAGAGTGATCAGTTAAAAAATGCAAAGGAAGCCTATGAACATTTAATGACTTCACCACGCGCAGATATGGGGGATTCCATTAAAAAAGCATTTGGATCTGTAGATTCTCTTTTAAAAGAGATACAACTTGATACTACAACTGCGAATCAGAGAGCTGTTCGTATTCTAGGATATAACAACATAGAAATTACACAGGATAACGTCTTAGCTATGAAGGCATATGATGCTAAAGTGTCAGAAGTAATAGAAGGCTTAAAACCATCTGTTACAGCCTCCTTAATTAAAGATGGGGTTAACCCTCTAACTATGAACCTTGATGAGTTATCTAGCACATTAAAGGAACATTTAAAAGACAATGGAACAGACAGTACCGATGGGTTTGCAAAGTTTTTAGTAGAACTTGAGGCAAATGGAGAAATTAGCCCGCCAGAGCGTGAATCATACATTGGAATCTATCGTCTACTTCATCAGATACAGAAGTCCGATGGCGCTGCAATTGGTGCAATTGTTAAGGCGGGAGGGGAGTTGAACCTTAAAAATTTATTAACAGCAGTTCGTTCCTCAAAGCATGGTTCGATGGATGAACGGATTGATGATGATTTTGGAAAGCTAACAAAAGGGGCAGGGTATAGTAATTCGATAACCGCACAGATTGATGCTGCTTTCTATGGAGAAAAGTTGGTTCGGGAAATTCAAAAAGAGATTACTCCAAGTGCACTAAAGGAAGTAATGTCCATGTCGAATACATCTGTCTATGATAGTACCTTAGAGGAACTATCAGAAAAACTATCGAAAGTGAATGGGCAGGACTCTCAAAATAAGACACAGAATAGTCTAGAGTCTGAGAAATTTATGGAGGAATCCCTTAACAAGAAGGATCTACTTCACAAGGCCGACTTGTATGAGAGTGACCGATTAGAACAAATACGAGAAATATCCAACAACAGCAGTGATGAGTTACGTTTCCTAAAAGATTATGGGTTGTCAAATAGTATTCATAATATTGCTGCTACAAAAGAACTTTTAAGCCAGAATGATAGTATTTACAAAAATGCATCTAGGCTACTTCAAAAGAAAAGCATAGAAGAGTTAAAGAAATATCCTATTGATTGCATTGATAACAAAGAGAAACTTATTTCTTCGTTAGAGGAGTTTTACCATTCTCTTTCGGTAGCTTCCGATGAGGTTCTTTTAGAACCAGATGTTACTGCAAATCAGGTATTAGAGATAAAGCAGTTAAAATCTATGATTCGGTTAAATCAAGGCTTAAATAAAAAAGAACATTATAATATTCCATTAATAACAGAAGATTCTATTACCAATATTAATTTAACGGTAATCCATGGGACAACGAATGAGGGAAAGGTGTACATATCTTATCCGTCAAATACGTTTGGAACGGTACAAGCGGAGCTATATGCAAGCGATGAAACTGCGAAATGCTTTATCACAGTAGAGGATAAAGCTGCTTTAGAAAACTTGAAAGAGAATCAGGAAATCTTGCTTGAAGCATTAAAAAATCAGGACATTTCGATTGCTTCGATAAACATTGGAATAAAGTCAAAAACCGCGCAGGGTTATCTTTATAAGAGCGGGAAGTTTTATAGGGAAGCACAGTTAGAATCTGCCTCGGAAAAGGTTAAGGATAATTCATTAACACCGGATGCAACAGAAAACAGATATGATACCGAAACGTTATATCTTGCAGCAAAAACAATCATACAGAGTTTTCAGAAACTAGAAGTTTCGAAAGAGAAGGAATAAGAAAGGATGCAGGTAAAGAGATGAGAATAAATCATAATATTTCAGCACTTCGCGGTAATAATCAATTAAAAATTAATAATAATGCATTAGATAAGAGTTTAGAGAGATTAAGTAGCGGATACCGAATTAATCGTGCTGCCGATGATGCAGCAGGACTTGCTATCTCAAGAAAAATGAAAACACAGATTGAAGGGTTAGAGCAATCTTCAAGAAATGCTTCTGACGGTGTGTCAGTTATTCAGACAGCAGAGGGTGCATTAAATGAGGTTAATGCAATGTTACAGCGAATGAGAGAACTTTCAGTGCAAGCTGCAAATGGTACCAACACTGCAGAAGATCGCTTGGCAATTCAAAAAGAAATTAACCAGTTAAACAACGAAATTACTCGTATTTCAACAGACACTGAGTTTAATACAAAACCTTTACTAAATGGAAATTTAGATTGCCAGAGCTATTCCAATACCTCTGATGTGGAAATGATTTCTCTATCCGATAACGTAGATGCAAAAGACTATAATTTTATTATAAATCAAGATGCAAGACAAGCTGTTATGACAGGAATGCAATTAGGTGGACTTTCTGATCAAATTGCTGATGATGAGGCAGGTATTATTAATATTAATGGTACAGAAATAAAAATTAACGCTGGTGATACCATGGAGCAGGTATTTGAAAAGCTTCGTGAAGCCTGTGATACAATGAATATTAAGGTATTTGCTCAAATTGGTACATCAGGGGACCCAGACTTTGCTGGTTATGAGAGTGGACCGATTGACAATGGATCACTTGTATTTATGACAAAAGAATATGGTTCCAATCAGACGATTGAGATGCATTGTGATAACGATAAACTTAGTGGCCTATTTGGTATTAGCAGTGGTGGTGCTAAAGCTGTTGGTGTAGATGCAAAAGCGACGTTAGGAAATGGTTTTTCGTCCACTGCTACAGCTTCTTGTAGTGGTAACATTATTACGGTAACAGACGGTGACGGCTTTGAAATCAAATTTAAGGCTACTCCTGGAGCTGCTAAAACTACATTTACTGATCAAACGGTAAATAATGATGGGGCAAGTATAACAGATGGTGCTGGTTCTGATAATGTATGTATTACTGTTTTACAGGCTGGACCTATGGATCTTCAGATTGGTGCTAATGA
>NZ_DAMADT010000025.1:40322-53302 GCF_031997925.1 Lachnoclostridium sp.
GTGTTCCTCGTGTAGATACTTATACTCTTGGAACGAATATTGTAAATGTTTGTACTCAGGATGGGGCTTCTAGTGCAATTTCGATTCTAGATAAAGCGATTACTATGGTAACTGATATTCGTGCTAAGCTTGGTGCTTATCAAAATCGTTTGGAGCATGCGATTGCAAACCTTGATGTTGGAGCTGAAAATATTACAGAGGCTTTATCTCGTATCGAAGATACTGATATGGCAAAAGAAATGTCGATATTTACTCAGAAAAACGTGTTAGTACAAGCAGGTACTGCTATGTTAGCACAAGCAAATGAGAGACCACAAAATATCCTATCCTTATTACAAGGCTAATACTTTAAAATCAATATGCAGTAATAATGGGAAACCAAGATTGGAGTGGCAATGAATAAGGATCGATTGCGAGAGTTCGCCGTTAGAGTCACACAAGCAAACCAAAGCCAGCTAATTGTAATTCTCTATGACATTTTAGAGGCAGACTTAGAAAGTGCGACAGATGCAATTAACGCGAAGGATTATAAAACATACGAAAAAGAATTAAGACATGCAAGTCGTGTTATAAATCAACTCATGGGTGCCTTAGACTATCGCTATCCATTAGCATACGATTTACTAAGTCTATATTCTTACTTAAATAAAAAGCTGGTTTGTGCCCAAATGTCACGAAGTAATCAAGACTTTCCAGAGATACTTGATCTAATAAATGACTTAAGAGTTGGTTTTTTAGAAGTTAGTAAACAAGATAACTCAGGACCAATGATGCAAAATACACAGCAGATTTATGCAGGGTTAACTTATGGTAGGGGAACTTTAAATGAATCAAGTTTAAACCCAAGTGATATCCATCGTGGATTTAAGGCGTAAACCACACTAGCAAAGACAATGTTGCGAAGCTTTATTTTTTTGCTTGTGCTGTAATATAGGAATATAAAAACATTTACTTGACAATTGGGGTATTTAAGAATATACTTTACCCAATTTAATCAGTAATCCAAAAATAGAAAAAAACCGATGAGCAAGAGAAGTAGCTAGAGGAAGTCTTTACAGAGAGCCGTGGTTGGTGTGATACGGTAAGACAGAGGGTATCCTCGTAGAATTTAGTGAATGGACTTGTGAGGGTGGCTTGAAACCATAAGGAAGTAGACGCCAACGGGGACCCTGTCCGTTATCAGTAGGGTGTATATGATGGTATACAAAGAGAGTGGGTGCATTGCACCAAATTGGGTGGTATCGCAGAAGTATTAAGCTTTTGTCCCTTAGTCTAGGGGCAGAAGCTTTTTTTGTTTTAAGGAATTAACTCTACAATTACCTATAAATAAGAAAAGTAAGCCTTAAACTTCTCCATGTCACGAATTTTAAACTCTCTAAGGGATACTCATTTATCTTATGGGTTTTGCAAGCGTTTTTGCCTAGGCAAAGTATCTTCACCCTAAAGATAAAAGTATTCTCTTCTATACCTTGGATACTGATTTTTTGTTTTTAAAATATTAGATGCGTGTGCAGAAATGAGGTAAGGATGATGTGAATGAAAACAAAGATTTGTGGATTAAAGTCTCCTTGCGAGGTTGAAATTGTGAATAAGTACCCTCCGGATTATAAAAAGCCTTATTTTATAGCAGGAGGATTAACAGCGCAAAGTGTAAGCCTTTTGGATAGTAGGCTAAGACCTTACGGAGTTGATGTAAGCAGTGGAGTAGAAAGTATGGGACAAAAGGATGAAGAAAAAATAAGAGAGTTTCTGCTTGCTGCTTCAAAAATAAGTTAGGCTTCTATGCAGAAATTAAAAGGGAAAAGATGTGCATTCACCTGTGGGTAGTTGTTATAAAGTGTCTTCGCATTCAAGAGTAGGCTTAGGCCTAGAGTGGTAAGTCACTTTATGAATATAAAAAGCAATAAATCACTTTGTGAATATAAAAAGTGTACGCGAGAATGGAGGAAAATATGAAAGAAGGAAGATTTCTTCAATATGGCGGTCAATATGTACCGGAGACCTTAATGAAAGCGGTTTTAGAGGTAGAAAAAGCATATGAGCATTATAAAAAGGATCCTGATTTTTGTAAGGAACTTGATACCTTATACCGCGAATATGCAGGAAGACCATCATTGTTATATTTCGCTAAGAAAATGACCGAGGATCTTTCAGGGGCGAAAATTTACTTAAAGCGAGAGGATCTAAATCATACAGGATCTCACAAGATTAATAATGTACTAGGTCAGGTATTATTAGCTAAAAAAATGGGTAAGACACGTGTCATAGCAGAAACAGGAGCTGGTCAACATGGTGTGGCAACAGCAACAGCTGCGGCACTTATGGGACTGGAATGTGAAATCTTTATGGGAAAAGAGGATACAGACAGACAAGCACTTAATGTCTATCGAATGGAGTTGCTAGGTGCTAAGGTGTATCCAGTAACCTCAGGAACTATGACCCTTAAGGATGCGGTAAACGAAACAATGGGTGAGTGGACGAAGAGAGTAGAGGACACCCATTATGTGTTAGGTTCTGTTATGGGACCTCATCCATTTCCAACGATTGTTCGAGATTTTCAGAAGGTGATCGGTAAGGAAATCAAAGAACAACTACAGGAAAGAGAAGGTAAGCTACCGGATGCAATCGTAGCCTGTGTTGGTGGAGGGAGTAATGCTATGGGAGCATTTTATGAATTCTTGAATGACCCTAGTGTAGCTTTATACGGTTGTGAAGCAGCAGGGCTTGGTGTGGATCATCCTAAAAATGCAGCAACCATAGCAAATGGAACAGAAGGTATTTTCCATGGAATGAAATCCTACTTTTGTCAGGATGAATATGGTCAGATTGCTCCTGTTTACTCTATTTCTGCTGGACTTGATTACCCTGGAATTGGACCGGAGCATGCAATGTTACATGATATTAAACGAGCAACCTATGTACCAGTTACGGATGATGAAGCGGTGGAGGCATTTGAATATCTCTCAAGGACAGAAGGGATTATACCTGCAATAGAAAGTGCTCATGCAGTTGCATATGCAAAGAAGTTAGCACCGACGATGAGAAAAGATAGTATTCTTGTGGTAAATATCTCTGGACGTGGAGATAAGGATGTCGCTGCGATTGCTAGATACAGGGGGGTGAAGTTATATGACTAGGATAGAACAAGCATTTACGAAGGGAAAAGCACTCATTACCTTTATTACAGGTGGAGATCCAGGAATTGAAGTTACAGAAGAATTAATAATTCAGATGGCTATGGGTGGAGCAGATCTAATTGAGATAGGGATCCCATTTTCTGATCCGATTGCAGAGGGACCTATTATACAGGAGGCAAATGAAAGAGCATTAAAGGCGGGAACAACCACAGACCTACTGTTTGATATGGTAGAAAGGGTAAGAAGCCAGGTTTTGGTACCTCTAGTATTTATGACTTATATAAACCCAATCTATACCTATGGTGCAGACCGATTTTTGAAGCGTTGCAAGGAGGCTGGAATCGATGGAGTAATTGTACCAGACCTTCCTTATGAAGAAAAGGAAGAACTACTTCCTCTTTGTAAATTGCATGGTATTACATTGATTTCCATGATAGCGCTAACCTCCAAAGAAAGAATTCAAACCATTGCAAAGGAAGCAGAAGGTTTCTTATACTGTGTTTCTTCTCTTGGGATAACCGGAGAAAGAACAGAGATAGGAAGCCAGGTGAATTGTATGATAGAAGAGGCGAGGAAAGTAGCCGATATTCCTTGTGTAGTTGGATTTGGAATTTCTACACCAGAACAAGCAAGAGAGATGGCAGAGATATCGGATGGTGTGATTGTCGGTAGTGCAATTGTAAATATTATAGCAAAGTATCAGAAGCAGTGTGTTCAGCCAGTAATTGATTTTATCAAAGTATTAAAGAACTCAATTTGTGAGTAAGTGGATAGCCATGCTTGTCAAGGGGAAGTATCATGGTATATGATAGAACTTGACAGTATGGCTAATTTATATAATGGAAGCGTGATGATGTTACAGTAGGCTTTATATGACAGGAGTTTACTATATTGATGTACAGTATGCTATTTTTACTAAATTGAATTTACAGTACGCATTGTCATACAGGCAAGACGAAAAGCTGACGCAGAAATGAGGGTATAGATGAAACACTTAAAAAAGGATGTACATAAAAGATATGTAAGTTTGCTTGCAATCGCTTTATGGTTGATATTGTGGCAAGTAGCAAGCATAGTGATAAATAGTAATATATTAATTGCTTCCCCCATACAAGTAGTGACGACGATAGCGAAATTAATCTTTGAAAAAAGTTTTTGGTTTAGCATCTCGTCTTCTTTTCTAAAAATAAGTCTAGGATTTATTTTAGCGGTAGTAACCGGTGTATTATTATCACTTGGAGCTTATCATAATGTATTTTTAAAAGAATTTTTTACGGTTGCGATGAGAGTGATTAAATCCATTCCAGTTGCCTCTTTTGTAATTTTAGCACTTTTATGGGTGAGGGCTCGAAACCTATCGATACTAATTTCTTTTCTTATGGTTCTTCCTATTATCTATACGAATGTGTTAAAAGGGGTAGAATCAGCTGATCAAGAGTTACTTGAAATGGCAGAAGTTTTTCATATGAGTGGATTTAGAAAACTAAAATTTATTTATCTTCCAGCTGTGATGCCATATTTTGTCTCTGCTTGTTCAGTAGGTTTGGGCTTTTGTTGGAAATCAGGGATTGCTGCGGAGGTAATTGGCTTACCCAAAAACTCAATTGGAGAGCAATTATATGAGGCCAAATTATATCTTATGACGAAAGAGATGTTTGCTTGGACTGTTGTGATTATAGGAATTAGTGTAGTATTTGAAAAGCTTATTCTTTTACTTATAAAAAAATTAAACCATGCTTTAACCAAAGAATTGTTGGAGAAATAGGGGTAGAAGTGCAATGATATTATGGGCGGTGTACAACCTTACTACTAATATGAAAGGTGTTAAAGCACCTTATTGGAGGATAAGATGAGTAGGAATGAAATTATCTTTGAGAATGTCTCTGTAAATTTTGGTGAAAAACAGGTTCTAAAGGATTTAAATCTTACGATAAAGCAAGGGGAAGTTATCGGTATCATGGGGGCTTCTGGTATTGGAAAAACAACATTTGCGAAAGTACTATTGGGATTATTAAAACCATCTACGGGAAAGGTAGTTGGATTGGAGAATAAAAAGTTTTCTGCTGTGTTCCAAGAAGACCGTTTATGCGAGGGGTTTGATGCAATCACAAATGTAAAGATGGTGTTACCAACTGATATAGGTACAGAACAAGTGGAGAAAGAGTTTTCAAAGGTTCATCTTACTGACTATAAAGGGAAATCTGTAAGTAAATTAAGCGGCGGTATGAAACGTAGGGTAGCCATTGTTAGAGCAGTAATGCGAAAGAGCGATGTGATTATTCTGGATGAACCTTTGAAAGGGCTGGATGAAATCTTAAAAGAACAAGTAATATCGTATCTTAAAGAATCATTATCTGGAAGGACAGTCATCCTTGTGACACATGATAAGTCGGAATTGGAAGCGCTACATGCAAAATTATTATTTCTTTCATAAATTCTTTGAGATAACTAGCAGTATCATAAAATAGGATATAAATTGTAAATAATGTTTGCTATAATAGGATAATTTTGCTAAAATAAAATTTAAGCCTTCATGGAATAACATGGGAATATAGGAAAGGGAGAGATTATGAAGCTTAATAAAAGAGTTTTAAAGATTTTAATGATAGTAACATTGTCAACAATTTTACTTGCTGCTTGTGGTAATAAAGAGAATGATATTTTAACTCCAGCAGTAACTGCAGAGCCTACAAATCAGGCAGAGGCGACACCTACAGTGGAACCTACACCTACAGTGGAACCTACACCAATACCTACAGAAACTGTGGCGACTCCTACTGTAGCACCAATAACGTTAGTTGACCCAAAGGCAACTATTGACGGAACAACTTATAAGAGTGAAGGTTACGGATTTTCAATAACAATGCCAGAAAAGTGGGTTGTCCTAGAGCAAGGAGGAACCTATGATTATCTAAATGCCACTATGGGAAATGCCTATGAGAGTGGGGAAGCACTTAAGTCAGCGATTGAAGCACAAGGGCTGAGCTATTTGTTCATGGCAACAAATTCTGAGATACAGGAAAATGGTGCTACCGATAACTTTATTGTACAAACAATACCTTCTGAATTACTTGGTGGACTTAGTTTAGAGTCTATGGTTGGAGAATTTGGTACTGCTACAAAGAACCAGTATAAGAACATGGGCGCCACTTGTGACATCACAGAGCCTGTAAAGACAACCAAGGATGGCATGGATTATTTCACTTTTGATATTGTAGCAAACCTTCCAACTGGTACGAATGTAAACGATACAGCTACTGTATATCAATCTATGATGTATTTTGAAAAAGATGGAACTGTTATGCAATTAGCAGGTACCGCCGTATCAAAAGAAAATTTAAAAATGATAAATAAAATATTTGATAGTATTGTGATTGAATAAGATATATGATATAAGAGAAAGATTATTTGAACTATATCTTATAGGTAATGATACTAAAACTGCATATGGTATATAAAATAATGATGCGGAAATAAATTTAATACACAGGAAGCCAGTAAATCTGGCTTCCTGTTTGCATCATTTAAGGTATTATGATACGTTAATTGGATAAAATATAAGAGGAAATGATGGTTTTGGAAGTAGTATGTGGGGAAAAGGTGCTAAATTCCTAAAAAATACTCTTCCAAGATGAAATAAGACATGCTATGATAGGAAGAAAATATTAAGCTTAAAGAATTAGGTGCTTTTAAATAGGAGGAAAAACAAATGCATATCACGTTAACCGGAAATCTCGGAAGCGGGAAATCTACGATTTGCAAGATTTTAGAAACGGAACATCATTATGAAATTTATTCTACGGGTAAGGTACAGCGTAAGCTGGCAGAAGATTTAGGAATCAGTGTACTTGAGATGAACCAACTCATGTGCAAGGACCACAAGTATGATAATATGATTGATGATACTACTGCAAAAATTAGTCGTGAGAATCCGGATAAGGCGATTGTATTTGATTCCAGATTGGCATGGAACTTTGTTGAAACATCATACAAAGTTTTTCTATCCGTTAGTCTTAATGTTGCGGCTGACCGCGTTTATGGGGATAATCGTGGTAATGTTGAAAAATATTCAAGCGTAGAAGATGCGAAACAGCAATTAAAACTTCGTGCTCAAACAGAGGATATTCGTTATAAAGATATTTATAATTTGGATTATTTTAATTTCTTAAATTATAATTTGATTTTAGACAGTACGTACTGTACACCAAAAGTTCTATCCAAGGTTATTTTAGAAGAAGCTCAAAAGTACAAGGAAAATGGCGAAAAGAAAGAAACAAAGATTTTAATGTCTCCAAAGCGTCTTGGGATAGAGGATGCTACAATGTCTGCAGATCCAGAGAAGCTTTATTTAGAAGGTGATATCGTTATTGAAAAAACAGAAGACGATTATAAGGTAATTCGTGGAATGGAACTTGTAAAGCAAGCAGCAGAAAAAGGAATTCCTTTTGTTTCGGTTACTTTATATTAAAGATATAATTTATTTTATTAGGATTAATTTTGTAAAATACTAACCTAGTTTTGGGTGTACTTCCATAACATTATTAGGCAGAATGCTTAACAGAAACTAACAAAAACTGAAAAGCCAGAGATATTAAGTATTCTAAAGGATGGGATATGTTACATGATATTTTTTGGCATAGATAAGAATCTTCTACAGACAATAGTATCAGAATCAGCTAAGGATTGATGCGAGGTGATTGTTTGGAGAAGAGAGTGAAACTATCAAAAAATAAAAGAAAGTTACTTCTTACTTTTGGGACAATCATTGCTGTGTATGTAGGTTTAAAATACCTACTACCGCTGTTTGTTCCATTTTTATTTGCCTACTTTATCGCTTGGCTGTTACGACCAGTGGTAGGCTTTCTACATCGAAAATTAAAGATTCCTCTTGTGGTTGGTGGAGGTTTTGGTGTTCTTTTGTTATTACTAGTAATTTCAGTAATATTATGTTATCTTGGAAGAATTTTATTCAACCAAGTTCTATTATTTTTACGAAATATTCCGATTTACCAGCAATATTTTACGCAACAGGTGGAGATTTTTTGTGTTACGGGGGATAAACTATTTGGCTTTAAGGATGGCTCATTAAAATTAGTAGTCAATGATGGAATGGAAACGTTGATAAAGTATGTTCAAGTGAATATATTACCTAAGATGACGATTCAAACAATAAGAATTGCCATTGGTTTAGCAGAGTTTCTTGCAATTTTCCTTATTATTTTAGTGGCTACAATTTTAATTATTAAGGATATGGAGGAATATAAGGCAGGGCTTCGAAAATCAGAATTTTACCCTGCGGTTCATAAAATTACACAAAAGCTATCGGACACTGGAATTGCTTATATGAAAACACAAATTATTTTAATGTCAATTATAGCTGGAATAAATGCAGTAGGTTTTTTCATACTGAAGAACCCGTATGCTTTATTAATTGGTATAGCAGTTGGTATCTTCGATGGTTTTCCGGTACTAGGCAGCGGACTTATCTTAATTCCTTGGTCTATCGTTATGTTGATACAAAAAAAATTTATTGACGCAGCTGTTATCATGAGCATATTCCTATTATGCCAGATCGTGCGTGAGATATTGGAACCAAAGTTATTAGGAGATAAAATCGGGGTTAAACCCATCTATAGTATGATAGCAATGTATGTGGGGGTACAGCTTTTTGGAGTGATTGGCTTTTTTCTAGGGCCGCTTAGCTTAGTTATTATAAAAACTGTGATTGCGACATACGCAGAGGAATAGGCTGTTATATAAGAATTTATGCTTAATAAGGGGAACGATACGTTTGCTAAAAATCATTCTTGACAAAAACCAGTATGTAGCATAAAATCATGGTAATCTACATTCTGTGCAATGCATAGAAATTTGCGATGAAGAGGAATAGTATATCGGGAAGTCATTTTAGAGAGAGAGTGGTTGGTGGAAACTCTTATGAAACCGAATAGAACCTACCTCGGAGCACTGTACGCTATAAATATAGCATATGAGATGATATTATCATATCGTATAAAATACAGCGTAAATCGGCGTTAACGATAGGAGTGAATTGCGCAAGCAATTAATTTGGGTGGTACCACCGAAGTTTTCGGTCCCTTGTTTTAAGGGGCCTTTTTTTTATTTAAAGGTGCTTTTCCCAAAAGATTAAGACCTGTGGAAAGTGGCGAGTCCACTTGATTTATAAGAAATTAAAAAAGGAGAATGATTATGGCAAACGATAAGAAATTAGTAGAATCCATTACCTCTATGGATGAAGATTTTGCTCAATGGTATACGGATGTAGTAAAAAAAGCTGAACTTGTAGATTATTCTGGAGTAAGAGGATGTACTATTTTCCGTCCAGCAGGATATGCTATTTGGGAGAATATCCAAAAGGAATTAGATGCTAGATTTAAGGCAACTGGAGTAGAGAATGTTTACATGCCTATGTTTATTCCAGAGAGTTTATTAAACAAAGAAAAAGATCATGTAGAGGGTTTTGCACCGGAAGTTGCTTGGGTTACTCACGGTGGTGGAGAGCAGTTGCAAGAACGTTTATGTGTAAGACCAACCTCCGAAACTTTATTTTGTGACTTTTATTCTCATATTATCGAATCTTATCGTGATCTTCCTAAACTATACAATCAATGGTGTTCTGTTGTACGTTGGGAGAAAACAACCAGACCATTCTTACGTACTTTAGAGTTCTTATGGCAAGAAGGTCATACAGCACATGCTACAGCAGAGGAAGCAGAAGAAAGAACCATTCAAATGCTCAATCTTTATGCTGATTTCTGTGAAGAAGTGTTAGCGATTCCTATGGTTCGTGGTAAAAAGACTGACAAAGAAAAATTCGCAGGAGCTGAAGCAACTTATACCATTGAAGCATTGATGCATGATGGTAAAGCACTTCAATCAGGAACTAGCCATAACTTTGGAGATGGTTTTGCAAAAGCCTTTAACATTCAATACACCGATAAAGAAAACAAACTACAATATGTACACCAGACATCATGGGGAATGACGACTCGTCTCATTGGCGCATTAATCATGGTACATGGTGATAATAGTGGCCTTGTATTACCACCAAGAATTGCTCCAACACAAGTTGTTATTGTTCCAATTATGCAAAAGAAGGAAGGCGTATTAGAAAAGGCGGCTGAACTTCGTGAAAAACTTGGAGCTTTCCGTGTAAAGGTTGATGATGCTGATAAGAGTCCAGGATGGAAATTCTCTGAGCATGAGATGCGTGGTATTCCAGTGCGTGTTGAAATCGGTCCAAAAGACATTGAAGCAAATCAAGCAGTTCTTGTACGTCGTGATACAAGAGAGAAGACTGTAGTTTCTCTTGATGAAATCGATATAAAGATTGGTGAAATTCTTGATGCTATGCAGAAAGAAATGTTAGAGCGTGCTAGAACTCATCGTGATGCACATACTTATGAAGCACATTCTACAGAGGAATTTGCAGATGTTGTAGCTAACAAGCCAGGATTTGTAAAAGCTATGTGGTGTGGAGAACGTGCCTGCGAAGACGAAATTAAGGAAAAGACAGGTGCTACTTCACGTTGTATGCCATTTGCACAGGAACACATTGCTGATACATGTGTATGCTGTGGCAAAAGAGCTAAAACATTAGTATATTGGGGCAAAGCTTATTAAAAGATGCACTTGATGACTGCGAAGGAGGATATCGCTATGGCTGAACGTAATTTAACGTTGTTGACCGATTTTTATGAGCTAACTATGATGCAAGGTTATTTTAAAAATAAAACTAACGACACGGTTGTTTTTGATGCATTTTATCGAACAAACCCATCTGGCAGTGGTTATGCGGTTTGCTGTGGATTGGAACAAGTAATTGATTATATCAAGAACTTAAGATTCGAACAAGATGATATTGATTATTTCCGTAGCCTTAGCATATTTGATGAAGATTTCTTAGAGTATTTGAAAAACTTTAAATTCTCTGGTGATATTTATTCTGTACCAGAAGGATCTGTAGTATTTCCGATGGAACCGCTGGTAAAAGTTATTGCTCCAATTATGGAGGCACAGCTGGTGGAAACGGCAATCTTAAATATTATCAATCACCAGAGCTTAATTGCTACTAAGGCCTCCCGTGTTTGCTATGCAGCACGTGGCGAAGGTGTCATGGAATTCGGTCTGCGTAGAGCTCAAGGACCAGATGCGGGTACTCTTGGTGCCAGGGCTGCGGTCATTGGAGGATGTATCGGTACTAGTAATGTTCAAAGTGCAAAAATGTTTGGAACACCTGCTCTAGGAACACATGCTCATAGCTGGATTATGAGCTTTGAAGATGAGTTAACAGCATTCCGTAAGTATGCTGAGCTTTATCCAAACAATGTTACATTATTAGTTGATACGTATGATACGCTTCGTTCCGGTGTACCGAATGCAATAAGGGTTTTCAAGGAAATGAAAGAGGCGGGAACGCTTACCAGCCGTTATGGAATCCGTCTTGATAGCGGTGATTTATCCTATTTATCTAAAAAGGCTCGTAAGATGTTAAATGAAGCTGGTTTTAGTGAAGCTTTCATCTGTGCTTCCAGTGATTTGGATGAATATTTGATCGATTCCCTAAAGACACAAGGTGCACAGATTAATTCCTGGGGTGTAGGAACAAATCTAATTACCTCCAAAGATTGTCCTGCATTTGGTGGAGTTTATAAATTAGCTGCAATTAAGCATGACGATGTATTTATACCTAAAATTAAGTTATCTGAAAACCAATGGAAGATCACCAATCCAGGTAATAAAACAATTTATCGTATCTATGATAAGGAAAGTGGTAAGATTAAAGCAGACTTAATTGCTTTAGTTGGGGAGAAGTATTCCGAAGATAATCCGTTATTGCTTTTTGATCCTATGGCAACTTGGAAGAAGACCTATTTAAAACCAGGAACCTATAAAATGAGAGAAATGCTTGCTCCTATCTTTTTAAATGGTGAGTGCGTATACGAAGCTCCCGCTGTAATGGATATTAGAACTTACTGTCAGGAAGAGCTTAATACTCTATGGGATGAAACAAGACGTTTGGTTAACCCTCAGGATGTTTTTGTCGATCTTTCTAATGAATTATATCATATGAAACATCAGTTGTTAGATAGCTATAATGCTAGAGTACGCGAATAAGCGAATGATTGAAAGTAGATAAATATTACTTAAATAGAGGCATTGGAAGCAAAAGATGAAAGTCTTTTTGTTTCTATGTGCCTCTATTTTAATGTAATATCATTATCTTTATTAAATTGAAACATGGCGACGATTACAAACAATACGGTCTTTATTAAAATGGATGGGTAATTGTAACTGATATGTAACTTGTTGCTATCTGTAATACTTTATGTTAGGGGATTACTTCCATAATAGAAACAATCCTTGACAAGTTAAGATAAATAATGTATCCTCTACTGGTTAATTAACCATGTTAACAATCTATATTATCGGAACAAAAATCTTCGATAATCAGATTGACGGTTCGAAAAACGCACCTGTATAACATATTTGTTGAAACAAAAAGCATGTTTCAATAATCAAGTATTATCGTAATGAAATAGAATTGGAGTTTATGTGATATGCAAACGGAACCCAGTGATCTTATTATCATGATGCATCATTTGCGCTCTGTCGTGAGTCAGCTGCGTCCGCAAAGTGATTTGACTTTTGGAGAATTTTATGCGATGAGTATGATTGCAGAATCTCAGCAAGATGAAAATCAAAAACTGACACCGACTAGTTTAAATGAACAGCTTGGTACAAAGAAGCCGGCAACCTCTCGTATGCTTACAGTTTTGGAGAAAAAGGGCTATCTTCAGAAGATAAGCGATGCGAAAGACC
>NZ_DAMADT010000025.1:53312-59927 GCF_031997925.1 Lachnoclostridium sp.
AATTTACTATCTCGAACTAACGGCATTGGGAAAACAAGCACTCTTAAGGGAGCAAGATGTTTTTCAAAAGTTGTTTTTAAGAATAGGAAGACGAATGGGAAAAGATGAAATAACACAAATGGTTGAATCTCTTCAAAAGTTGGGAAACATATTAGAAGATGATCTGGAAGTATCGTCGATGGAATAAGATAGACTGATAGGATAGTCGCATATTTATGCACTAACACTATCGGTCTTTTTGTTTGTAATAACGATATAAATTGATTCAACACGATATTCCAGTGTATACCATAAGATATAATATATTACAGTAGTTCATGAAAACATCTTATAACTATGCATAGAATTGTAGAATTATGTTTCTAATAATTTCTTAAAGTTGGAGAAAAATGATTGACAACTAAAAAAAAATAAGTAATACTTGTGTTAACTAAAAATTAGTTAACTGTGTTAATCATCTTGGGCATAAGCCGAAAAGGAGGTATTGGATGAAAGATGTTATTTTTCAAGTCACCCCACAGGTAAAGAAGTTATCTGCCATATGTACGAGCAGGGATAAGGTCCCGGCAGAATTATACCGTCAGTATGATGTGAAGCGTGGCCTAAGAGATCTTAACGGAAAGGGAGTCCTCGCCGGGCTTACGAATATTTCGGAAGTGCATGCAAAAGATATTGTGAATGGAGAAGAGGTACCATGTGATGGTAGACTTTTTTATCGTGGTTATGATGTCAGGGAATTAACGGATGGTTTCTTATCCGAAGGTAGATATGGATTTGAAGAGATTACATATCTATTATTATTTGGAGAATTACCTACCAAAGAGCAATTAGATGAATTTAAAGTGGAACTAGGGCAAAGAAGGTCATTGCCTCATAATTTCTGTCGCGATGTTATTATGAAAGCACCTAGCAAAGATATTATGATATCGCTCGCAAAAAGCATTCTAACCATCTATTCTTATGATGCAGAGGCAGAGAATACCTCAATTCCTAATGTAATGAGACAATGTCTCAATCTCATAAGTCAATTTCCAATGCTGGCTGTGTATAGCTACAATGCATATAACCATAGTATTGGGAATAGTCTTCATATTCATCCGCCAAAAGAAGAGTTTTCGATGGCAGAAAATATCCTATATATGTTACGTCCAGATAAACAATTCACCCCTTTTGAAGCAGCGGTACTCGATTTAGCTTTAGTACTTCATATGGAGCATGGCGGTGGTAATAACTCCTCTTTTACTACACGTGTTGTTACATCTTCTGGAACTGATACTTATTCTGTTATGGCAGCGGCATTAGCGTCCTTAAAAGGGCCGAGACATGGTGGTGCGAATATCAAAGTTATGCAAATGTTTGATGACTTAAAGGGTAAGATTGGTGATTGGAAAGATGAAGAAGCAATTGCGGCTTATCTACTAAGGATCCTCAGAAAAGAAGAATTTGATCGTTCCGGCCTTATTTATGGTATTGGCCATTCAGTTTATTCTATTTCGGATCCAAGAGCTGATATTTTTAAGAATTTCGTAGGGAAACTTGCAGTGGAAAAAGGGCAAGAAAAAGAATTTGAATTATATACGATTGTAGAAAGACTTGCGCCAAAATTAATTGGAGAAGAGCGAAAGATTTATAAAGGCGTTAATGCGAACGTCGATTTCTATAGCGGATTTGTATCTCGGATGCCGTCTTCTGCTTTAGAATTATATACTCCAATGTTTGCTGTAGCAAGAATTGTTGGATGGAGTGCTCACCGCTTAGAGGAACTTGTTAGTGCAGAAAAAATTATCCGTCCCGCTTATCGTAGTGTTCATGATCGTAGGGCATATGAAGCAATGGACGAACGTGAAGATCAAACGAAATAGCCTATATATGATGTATAGTTACTAATCCTGTCTGCTTGTCCCTTAAGTTTGAATAGACAAAGGAGAAAGTTATCAAAATGGACGGAACAAGCAGAAGGGGTGTAGGTGACCAGAATGAATTAGCCCCGAAGACCGTTTACGAAACGTTCTACATCATCACGAGATTGAAACGTATCTTTCATACGCATAACGGCTTCATATTCACTGGAGTTTAACCTGTTCAGATAATTATCCATTGAGTTATCTAAAAATAATATTGCGGGTATTACTTGTACACCATAAACATCTGTTTGCGATAAAAATGGTATCATATTAATCACCTCATGGATAATGTGCTCAACTTAGTGTTATTTATGCTTTGAAGAAGTTGGCAATCAGAATTTGATGTTGACAAAGCACGGAATCTATACTAAGATAAAGAAAAAATAACATCTGTCGTAGTAGTTGATAAAGCGATAGAATAAAATAGTATATGTAAAGACGTTGACGAAGAGAGTAAGAATTCTTAAAAATCACAGCGAGCTGCAGAGAGTGTGAGTGCAGTAGGAGTAGGGAATTTCTGAAAATCACTTTATCAGTTGCAACATTGAAACGTAGTTAGTAGGTGTTGTCGGGTTCTACCGTTATATAGATAATGTATAACAGACTTAGTCTGCGTACGTGAAATAGGTGGTATAATGAAGCATTCCCGCTCTCATCCTGTTTTGGATGGGAGCTTTTTTTAATTCATGGAGAGAAAAACCGAAGACATATCTATTTTTGAACTTTAGATTACGAATACTGACTGCGAACGATTAAATAAGGAAACAATAGAAGAGATAAGAAAGGAAGATGAATCATGTACGAAAAGGTATCAACCAACCTGAATTTTGTTGACAGAGAAAAAGAAGTATTGAAGTTCTGGAAAGAGAATGAAATCTTTGAGAAGAGTATTGATTCCAGAAAAGAAGGAGAGACATTTACATTTTATGATGGACCTCCAACAGCAAACGGTAAACCACACATTGGACACGTATTAACTCGTGTTATTAAGGATATGATTCCAAGATACCGTACTATGAAGGGTTGTATGGTTCCAAGAAAGGCTGGATGGGATACTCATGGTCTTCCAGTAGAGCTTGAAGTTGAAAAACTTCTTGAGTTAAATGGTAAAGAGCAGATTGAACAATATGGTTTAGAGCCATTTATTACAAAGTGTAAGGAAAGTGTTTGGAAATACAAAGGAATGTGGGAAGATTTCTCTGGTACCGTTGGTTTCTGGGCAGATATGGATGATCCATATGTAACTTACCACAATGAATATATTGAATCCGTATGGTGGTCCTTAAAACAAATCTGGGATAAAGGGTTATTATACAAAGGCTATAAAATTGTGCCTTATTGTCCACGATGTGGAACACCACTTGCTTCTCACGAGGTAGCGCAAGGATATAAGGATGTAAAAGAGAAATCCGTTATCGCTAAATTTAAAGTAATGGATTCTGCAAATGAGTATTTCTTAGCATGGACAACAACACCTTGGACACTTCCATCTAACGTAGCACTTTGTGTAAATCCAAAGGAAGACTATGTGAAAGTAGAAGTTTCAGTGAATGCAAAGGGTAATGTTGTAAAGAGCCCTAAGGGTGAGGAAGAGATCACTGAGGAAAATACTGCAGTTGGTGTAGAATACTATATCTTAGCAGATGCATTATGTTCCGTTATTGAAGGAGATTATAAAGTAGTTGAGCGTTACAAAGGATCTGATCTTGAGTATATGAAATACGATCCACTATTTGAGTACGCTTATAACAATGTGGATGGAACTAGAAATGAAAAAGCAAACCGTGACAATGTTAATGGCAAGAAGGCTTATTATGTAACTTGCGCTGACTATGTTACATTAACGGATGGTACTGGTATCGTTCATATTGCTCCAGCTTTTGGTGCAGACGATGCGAATGTAGGTAATCGTTATGAATTACCTTTCGTACAATTAGTAGATGAAAAAGGCCAGATGAAGGAAGAAGTGACTGATTTTGTAGGACTGTTCTGTAAGAAGAGTGACGAAGGAATCCTTAAGAAATTAGGAGAAACAAAGCAATTATTTAAGGTTCTTAAATTTGAGCATAGTTATCCATTCTGCTGGAGATGTGATACACCACTTATCTACTATGCAAGAGAGTCCTGGTTTATCAAGATGACAGCAGTGAAAGACAAGATGATTGCAAACAATAATACAATTAACTGGATTCCTGAGACCATTGGTAAAGGACGTTTCGGTGACTGGTTAGAGAACCTTCAGGATTGGGGTATCAGCCGTAACCGTTACTGGGGAACTCCATTAAATGTTTGGACTTGTGATTGTGGCAAGATGCATTCAATTGGAAGCATCGAAGAATTAAAGTCTATGTCTAAGAATTGTCCAGATGATATTGAGCTTCATAGACCATACATTGATAATGTAACGATTACCTGTCCTGATTGTGGAAAGGAAATGCATCGTGTACCTGAAGTGATTGACTGTTGGTATGATTCTGGTGCAATGCCATTTGCACAGCATCATTATCCATTTGAAAATAAAGAGAAGTTTGAAGCACAGTTCCCAGCAGATTTTATCTCTGAGGCTGTTGACCAGACGAGAGGTTGGTTCTACTCCTTACTTGCAATATCAACTCTTATCTTTGATAAAGCTCCATATAAGAACGTTATCGTTCTTGGACACGTACAAGATGAGAATGGCCAGAAGATGAGTAAGTCCAAAGGAAATGCAGTGGATCCATTTGATGCGTTATCAGAATATGGTGCAGATGCGATTCGTTGGTACTTCTATATTAACTCTGCCCCTTGGTTACCAAACCGTTTCCACGGAAAAGCAGTAGTAGAAGGACAGCGTAAGTTTATGGGTACTTTATGGAATACCTATGCATTCTTCGTACTTTATGCAAATATTGATCAATTTGACGCAACCAAATATACTTTAGATTATGATAAACTTCCAGTTATGGATAAATGGTTACTTAGCAAGTTAAACACAGTGGTTAAGACTGTAGATGAAAACCTTGCTGCTTATAAGATCCCTGAGACTGCTAGAGCACTTCAGGAGTTCGTAGATGAGTTAAGTAACTGGTATGTAAGACGTGGTCGTGAACGTTTCTGGGCAAAGGGAATGGAGCAGGATAAGATTAATGCTTACATGACGTTATATACAGCATTAGTAACGATTGCAAAGGCTTCTGCGCCTATGGTTCCATTCATGGCAGAAGATATCTACCGTAACCTTGTAGGAAGTATTGATAAGAATGCACCATTAAGTGTTCATCTCTGTGATTTCCCAACATGGGATGCGAAGTTAATCGATACTAAGCTTGAGGCAGATATGGAAGCGGTTCTTGAGATCGTAGTTCTTGGCCGTGCATGTAGAAATACAGCAAACATTAAGCAAAGACAGCCAATTGCTAAGATGTATGTAAAAGCAGAGTTAACGCATGAAGCAAACGATGGCAGCGTAGTAGAAGGAATGTCTGACTTCTATAAGGAAATTATTGAAGATGAATTGAATGTGAAGAATGTAGTGTTTACTTCCGATGTTCGTAACTTTACTTCTTATACTTTCAAGCCACAGCTTAAGACTCTTGGTCGCCGTTTTGGAAGTAAGTTAAATGCATTAAAAGAAGTATTATCCTCTTTAAATGGTAACGAAGCAATGGATGAATTAAATGAGAAGGGAACTCTAACAATTACTTTAGATGGTACAGAAGAAGTTCTTGAAAAGGATGACCTTTTAATTGATGCAGCTCAGATGGAAGGGTATGTAACAGATAGTGACTATGGTATTACTGTAGTTCTTGATACGAACCTTACGAAGGAGTTAATTGAAGAAGGATTTGTTCGTGAAGTTATCAGTAAGATTCAGACTATGCGTAAAGATGCTGGATTCGAAGTAATGGATCATATTGTAGTATCTGTAAAGGGCAATGAAAAGGTAGAAGCAATTGTGAAGAAAAATGTTGCTGAAATCTCTTCTATCGTTCTTGCAGATGATGTGGTTTATGGAGAAGCTCAGGGCTTTAGCAAAGAGTGGAACTTAAATGGTGAGGATGTAACTCTTGGGCTTATGAAAGTAAATGCTTAAAAAATAAAGTGATAGTTAAAAAAGGATGAGGCTTAGCTCTCATCCTTTTTTGTAGTACAATGTAAATTAATAATTGGATATTGATGGTTAATAAAATGGATGGTATGATATAAATAATGCTATATTCATTACATAATGTATCAAAAGAGGATTTTGATAAAGGGGTAACTTTGAACATATTCAAAGCAACGATATGCCATAATAATTCTTTTAAAACTAGTAATACTAATCTTAGCACAGCTGGATAATTATAATGAGTGAAAAGTATAGGTAATAAATTTTTTCGCTCATAAAATTTCTATTCTCAGCAATTTTAACTAATGTAATAAGAAAAAGAATTATCTAAGGTGTAAGATGAGAATTTGGAAATTTTGTCAAAAGATTTCTATTCCTTGTATTTACATCATGTAGTATAATATATCCCAAAAATATTTATTTAGGAGGATTTTATGGAATCAGACCCTGACCCCGACGCGGGTAATATTATGCTTCAAATAAGCATTCTTATTCTTTTAACATTAGTTAATGCATTTTTTGCCGGTGCTGAGATGGCAGTTGTTTCAGTAAACAAGAACAGGATGAAAATTTTGGCGGATTCCGGTAACAAACGTGCAAAGCTAATCGTATCTTTATCTGATG
>NZ_DAMADT010000025.1:59937-70068 GCF_031997925.1 Lachnoclostridium sp.
ACCAAATTCTTATCAACAATTCAGGTAGCAATTACGTTAGCAGGTTTTTTTTCGAGTGCGTCTGCAGCAACTGGTATCTCAAAGGTACTTGGCGGTTATATGGAGTCGTTATCGATACCTTATAGCCAAACAATTGCTATGGTTCTTGTGACTATTTTATTATCTTATTTTACCCTTGTGTTCGGTGAATTGGTACCAAAAAGGATTGCGCTACTAAAGGCTGAGAGCTTTAGTTTATTTGTGGTGAATCCAATTAACACCATATCAAAATTTATGTCTCCATTTATACGGTTATTATCACTTTCTACGAATGGTGTTTTACGACTGCTTGGTTTTCATAAACAGACAGTAGAGGATGTGGTAACAGAAGAAGAAATTTTGGCGATGTTGACTTCTGGAAGTGAGCAAGGTGTCTTTCATGAGTTAGAAACAGAAATGATCAATGGCGTATTTTCGTTTACCAATAAGACAGCAAGAGAAATCATGGTCCCAAGAAAGGATGTATTTGGCATCGATATCAATCATCCTATGGAGGAACAATTGGATGGTATTTTTGAATCTAGGTATTCAAGAATTCCAGTTTATGACGGTAATAAAGATAATATTATTGGTATATTAAACATAAAGGAATGTCTTCCTTACTGGAAACACCATAGTTTCTTACCGGAAGATGTGAGAAGGCTTATGAGAAAGCCTCATTATGTAAATGATACCAAGTCTGTAGTATCTCTATTTCAGGAATTGCAAAAAGATAAGAATCGTATGGCAATCTTAATTGATGAGTATGGAGGGTTTCTTGGTATTGTTACAATGGAAGATATTGTGGAAGAAATCGTCGGGGATATTGATGATAAGCACAGTGAAGTAGATTTTGTGGAATTAAATGAAAATGAGTTTCTTGTAAATGGTGCGATGACAATAGATGATGTAAATTACGAACTCTCGATTGATCTTAAAAAAGGGAAATCAGAAACTTTATCAGGATTTTTCATCGAACAGCTGGGATACATTCCAGAAGAACTAGATAGAACTCAAATACGAGTAAATAACATAAACTTACGGATTCATGACGTTGAAGGGAAGAGAATCAGTAAAGTTTTTGTTCAAATAGATCATAATTAAACTAGTGAAAATAACGAATAGTATAGAAACGTCGAACTTAACTAATTTAAGTAGCAAGCTTTATTACCTACAGTCGTATAACAGTAACAAAACAGGAGTAACTTTGATATGGTAAATCAAAGTTACTCCTTAGTATTTTATAGAGGATGATTTATCAGCAAGATCCTAGAAAAAACATTAGCTAGTTACTATTTAACAAAGAATAAAATAATCAACGCCCCAACAAATCCTGTTACACCAACAATAGTCTCCACTATAGTCCAAGATTTCAAAGTTGTTTTACATCGATTTGAAGTAAGGACTTTACAAGCCAGAAACTAGAGTCGTTAAAATGGCTCATAACTGTGGCACCACCAGCGATTGCTGCGGTTATGCAAGCAAGATAGAGAGAAATATGAATTTCTATTGTATTACAAGAAGTCAAAATGTTATAATCAAGTAACCTTTTTTAGATCGTAGTAATATAAAGTTTGTCTTATACGTTCGTTAAGGATACTAGCAGGAAGTGACTTAAAAGGAACCATATAAAAATCATGACATACGATATAGTGACCCTTTTTATGATTTGACGAGATACAAGCAATCATTTTTTCAGTAGTTAGAAATCCAATCTCTTAAGTGGTGGTTGAAAAACTTAAGAAGCGGAGAAAAGATACTTTAATGCACATAATAATCAGATAGTGCAGGCTGAGAAAAGAATCTTCTTAGTAAAGGGAGGAATGAGTATGGAGTTAAAGAAGGAAGAGTTTAAACGAGGTGTTGAAAAATTTTTAAAGACACTGTTCCGTAGAAATGTAAATGATGCAACGAAACAGCAGTTATTTCAGGCTGTGTCCTATGCGGTGAAGGATATCATCATCGACCAGTGGATGGAGACTCATAGGAAATTTGAAGAGCAGGATGTAAAAATAGTCTACTACCTATCCATGGAATTTCTTATGGGGCGTGCGCTAGGAAATAATATTATCAACTTAAAGGCTGATAAGGTAGTGCATGATGCATTGGAGGAAATGGGAGTAGATCTTAATAACCTTGAAGATCAGGAGCCGGATGCAGCACTTGGAAATGGTGGACTTGGAAGACTTGCCGCATGCTTCTTAGAATCTTTAGCGAGCTTAAACTATCCAGCTTATGGTTGTGGTATTCGTTATAAATACGGTATGTTTGAACAAAAGATTGAAGATGGATTTCAGGTGGAAGTTCCCGACTTGTGGTTAAAAGATGGAAACCCTTTTGAAATGAAACGAACGGAGTACGCACAAGAAGTGAAATTCGGCGGATATGTACGAATGATAAAGGACGGAAGCGGTAGAGAAATCTTTATTCAAGAAAATTATCAATCTGTTCGTGCAATTCCATACGATTTACCAGTAGTGGGCTATGGAAATGGTATGATAAATACCTTAAGGATATGGGATGCGGAAGCAATCAATACATTTAATCTTGATTCATTTGACAAAGGCGATTACCAAAAGGCAGTGGAACAGGAAAACCTTGCGAGAACCATTTGCGAAGTTTTGTATCCGAATGATAATCATTATGCAGGAAAAGAGCTAAGATTAAAGCAGCAATATTTCTTTGTATCCGCAAGTATACAGCGAGCAGTTGCAAAATACAGTCAGAATCACAGAGATATTCGAAAACTTCATGAGAAGATATGTTTTCAACTCAACGATACGCATCCGACGGTAGCAATTCCTGAGCTAATGAGAATTCTAATGGATGATTACTATTTAACCTGGGAGGAAGCGTGGGAAGTTACGAACAAGACATGTGCCTATACCAACCATACTATTATGTCAGAAGCTTTAGAAAAATGGCCGATTGAACTTTTTGAGCGCCTACTTCCGAGAGTATACCAAATTATTGATGAGATAAATCGTCGATTTGTCTTTATGCTGCAACAGCGATATCCTGGGGATTATAAAAAGATTGAAAAGATGGCTATTCTTTATAACGGACAGGTTAAAATGGCAAATCTTGCGGTTGTTGCTGGATTTTCTGTCAATGGTGTTGCAAAGCTACACACGGAAATTTTAAAGAAGCAACAGTTACGTGATTTTTATGAATTGTGGCCAGAAAAATTTAATAATAAGACAAATGGCATCACTCAAAGAAGATTCTTATTGCACGGAAATCCAGAGCTGGCTGAATTTGTTACTGAAAAAATCGGTGATGGGTGGATTTTAGATTTATCTCAGATGAACCAATTAACCCCTTATGCAGTGGATCAAGAGGTTGGCGAAAAGTTTATGGAGATAAAATATCACAATAAACTTCGTCTTGCAGCCTATATCAAAGAGCATAATGGTATCGATGTGAATCCAAATTCAATCTTTGATGTTCAAGTAAAGCGTTTGCACGAGTACAAACGCCAGCTTTTAAATATTTTACACGTGATGTACTTATATAATAAGTTAAAAGAGAATCCTGACATGGAGTTTTATCCAAGAACCTTTATATTTGGTGCGAAGGCTTCTGCTGGATATCGTAGAGCAAAAGCAATTATTAAATTAATTAATAACGTGGGTGAGGTCATTAATTATGATACTTCCATAGGAGATAAATTAAAGGTAGTATTTATAGAAAATTACCGAGTATCAAATGCGGAGATAATCTTTGCTGCAGCAGATGTTTCTGAGCAGATTTCAACAGCAAGCAAAGAGGCGTCTGGAACAGGGAATATGAAATTTATGTTAAATGGTGCACTCACCTTAGGGACTATGGATGGAGCAAATATTGAGATTGTGGAGGAAGTGGGCCTAGAAAATGCCTTTATCTTCGGTCTTAGTTCTGATGAGGTTATTCATTATGAATTAAACGGAGGTTATCAACCTAGGGATATTTACAATTCTGATTCTGATATCAAACGTGTTATAAATCAATTAGTGGATGGATTCTATTCTGCACAAAACAAAGATTTATTTCGTGAGCTATATAATTCCTTACTTGATACAAACGATTATGAGAAGGCAGATCAATACTTTATCCTAAAGGATTTTCGCTCTTACGAGCAAGCTCAAAAACGTGTCGAAGCAGCATATCGTAAGAAAGAAGCTTGGGCAAAAGCAGCAATATTAAATGTTGCTAAATGTGGAAAATTCTCTTCGGATCGAACCATTGAGGAATATGTAAGGGATATCTGGAAGCTTAGCAAAGTTGAGTTCTAAAATAAAATAAGTAAAAGTGACAAAGAACTTAATCTCTATAAAAAAATAGAACATAAGATAAGAATAAACATGGAATGCAACGTGAGTAAACTTGATTTAATAAATATAACACGAAGTAAAAATCGGAAGAATCAACAGAAGTTTTTAAGCGTCTGTTTGATTCTTCCGACTTTTTCTCCTCTCAGTAGTGGCAATGAGGTTATGAGCAAGTAGCGTAAAGCGGATTGCGAATATCTACTTTGACTTAACTTAGGAAGCCTATAGTGATGAATCTACTTAGTTCTTTCTTCTTACTTTTTTGGAAAAAAGGGAAAAAATGTTTGATACATAACTTTATAACATTACAATTGTTTTAATTCTACAAATTATTCATTAATATTAAAGAAATAGTAATATTTTTGAAACTTTCTTGTATCAATACTTATCTATACTATGAAAGATATAATTAGTAATGTGTAATAGAGAGGCGCTGTCATGTATACGAACAAGGAACTATTGAAAATACGTTATCAGAAAAAAAGAAGAAGAAATCGTACAAAAAGAGTAATTTATGCAATAAGTGTGACAGGGATGCTGTCGCTTTCCATATATTTATGCTTATCCCAAGGGGGGAGCAGCAGGGTTGGTGCGAAGGCTGCGAATTCCCACAGAATAGAGACTAGTGTTGATCCGGGAGAAAATAATCAGGAATTAGAAGATATTGCTTCAAACAATCCTCATGAGATTGATTCCGAACTAAATGAAACAGGTGAGAATAAGAATCCACTTGATATGAATAATGAGGGAAATCAAGAGGTTGAATCCGATGGGGATGATAGTGAAACTACCAAGTGGGGAATTGAGGAAAAGAATGAGGATTTAGAAAATAATAAAACAGAAACAAATGCGGGTGAATCAAATACTGGCAATGCGGATGGTTCATCAAAAGATGATTTAAATAATGAAAACGCCAAAAAGGATGAGAATTCGAAAAAAGATACTTCGGAAGATGAAACATCAAAAAATATGAATAGTGAAATTGAGGATGAATTTTTTAAAGATACTATTTTTATCGGAGATTCCAGAACAGAAGGTCTTGGACAATTTGGTGGGATTAAAAATGCAAAGTTTTATACGTATCAAGGCTTGATGGTAAACACAGCAATTGGTAAGGACTATATTACTCTTGATAATAAACAAAAAGGTAATATATTCGATGCAGCAAAACAAACTTCATTTTCTAAAGCATATTTATTGTTTGGAATAAATGAACTTGGATGGAATAGTCTTGACATTTTTATAGAAGATTATCGTGACATTATTAAAGGATTGAAAAAAATAGAACCAGACTGTGAAATTATCATACAAGCAAATTACCCTGTGTCAAAGAAGATGAATGAAGGAGATAAAGTATATAATAACACGAATATAAGAAAGTTTAACAATTTAATCAAAAAGATGGCTGAGGAGGAAGGAGTATCCTATCTAGATTTGTATTCTTATTTTGCAAACAAAGAAGGAAATCTACCCGATGATGCAGCTACGGATGGTATCCACTTAACTCCAAAATACAATAAGGACTGGAAACAGTGTCTAATCAATTTTGGAAGTGGTAATACTGAAAGGTAATGCGTAATAATCTCATCTGTGATAGAATAAATACAGATTGAAGTGAAAGGAATTACCCTAAAATGTTAATTACTCTCCCAGATAAGGTGAATTATATCATAGAAGAACTGATGGCTCATGGTTTTGAAGGCTATGCGGTAGGAGGCTGCGTTCGCGACTCTTTACTAGGTAGAATACCAGGAGATTGGGATATTACGACCTCTGCAAATCCCTATGAGGTGAAGCAGATATTTTCAAGAACTATAGACACAGGAATTAAACATGGAACAGTTACGGTTATGCTTGGGAAAGAAGGTTTTGAAGTTACGACCTATCGCCTTGATGGTGAATATGAGGATAACCGTCATCCAAAGCAAGTAGAATATACAAAAAATTTAATAGAAGATTTAAAACGAAGAGACTTTACAATAAATGCGATGGCTTATAATTCCAAAGATGGACTTGTTGATGAATTTGAGGGTCTAAAAGACTTACAGGAGAAGAAGATACGTTGCGTTGGAAGTGCAGACCAGCGGTTTGATGAGGATGCACTTCGTATTCTTCGTGCGGTTCGTTTTTCAGCGCAGCTTAATTTTAAGATTGAGGATGAAACACTTGCTGCAATCCGTTTAAAAGCTTTGAATTTAAGAAATATTAGTGCGGAGCGCATTCGTGAAGAACTTAATAAACTATTATTATCAAGCTATCCAGAAAAATTAAGTATTGCCTATGAAACGGGATTAACAGAGGTTATTTTACCGGAATTTGACCAGATGCTTGCTACTTCGTTACAAGGTCCATACCAACATTCAAGTGTTGGTGAGCATACAATGGAGGTTTTGCGCTATTTCGTCAAGAAATTTTCAAAAGAGGTTGAAGATAAAAAGCAACAATTGATTTATCGTTGGGCGATTCTTTTGCATGATGTAGCAAAATCAGTAATAAAAGAAAATAATTCGCAAGCTCTTAATTACAGTAAGGAGCATCAAGTCAAGGGTGCAAATATGGCGAAGTCTATTTTACGCAGATTAAAGTTTGATAATGAAACGATAGAGAGTGTGTCAAAACTAGTCTATTATCATAATTTTAAATTTGGCCATTCAAAAGAAGATATTCGAAGAGCAACCAATCTCATTGGAGAAAAATACATGCCAATGCTTTTTGTAGTTCAGGAATGTAATATGGAAACAAAAGATCCTCAAGTGATAGATGAGATGAGTAAGGACCTAAGACGTGCCAAAGAGCTATATCAGGATATGATTGAACATGGAGAATGTGTATCTCTAAAGAGCTTAGCGGTAAATGGAAAGGACTTAATGGAACAAGGATTTGAGTCAGGCAAAAATATTGGGTTATTACTTGATATGCTATTAGAGAAGGTAATTGGTGATCCAACCTTAAATACGAAAGAACAATTATTAAAGATAGCCAGAAATCAAAAGAAAACAATAAGAAATTGATGGACAAGTAGAATATTAAAAATTTAAATGCCTAAGAATAAGGCACATGATTTTATAACATTTTTATTCAATTTTAGCATATGATAAAGTAACATTAGTAATTATGAGGAGAATACTATGTCTCGTTGTTCCTCGATTCCAATTTGCCTATTTCCGATTCAATTTCCCACTACAATGCCTGAGTTTTTTAGCCAGTTTCAAGCAACTCAAACGTTTTTGGTGCAGGCTGATATTAACGATAATGTGGCGGTAACAACTCCGTCCATCTGCGTATCAAACATTCGATTTGTACCTAGTGTAGCGGGAACATCTGCAGAAGGTCAGATATTGACCGGTAAAAATCTTATTGTAATTGGATATTTTAATACCAAAATCGTTATAACACGTGTAGAAAATGGAGTAAGAAAAAATAATACTGTAGAAAAGGTTATACCATTTTCAACTAATATCGTAGTACCGTTAGAGGATAATGGTAACCATCAAGTATTTTTAGGTTTTGATATTCAGGACTTTTCTGCTATTATCATAGCTAGAAATACACTATTTTGTAGCATATCTTTAGTTTTAACGTACGACAATTGTGATGATTAAGGATGTTCCTTTTCCTTTGGATGATGGCTTGGATTTATGCATGGCACTTACAGTAGAAAAAGAAGTGGCATATACTTTTGATATTCTAAAGTATGAGATGCTTGTTTTAAATTTATCAGATAAGTACATGCCACATATATGGATTGAGATAGACCATCCGAAATCAACAATACTTATACCAAATTCGTTCCTTATTCAAAACGGGGGTAAGCCAATAAAAAAAGGAGACGCTATTTTACTATCTCTGGCACCCAACGAAAGGGGAATCGTACGGTTTGGTCTATGTATATCAGAAATGCTACGAGAGGATTTTATATCAGTACGTTGTAGAGCTGCTCAAAAAGAGTTCTTAGTATTTTCTAATGAAGTATATGCAAAGATTATTAAAACAGTAGGAAAACCGTGTCTCATAGAACAGAACTTACTATTTCCAAAGCAGATACCGGAATCAGGTGTTGTTAGGGATATAAAGGTAGATTATCAACACCAGAAATCAACGTTTCTTCCATTTTCAAAAAAAGGAAGAAAGGGAGAGCTTTGTTGTAATACGAAGCTTTTAATTACTGGTGTTCTTTCCTATTCTGTAAAAGTCAAATTTAGGATAGGTAATTCTCATTATGAGAGAACTATTGAATATTGTTCGGGTCATACTGAATCGATTATTTTACCTGAGGGAGCAAATATTTTAAAACCAAATGTGAAATTAATTCTGTATTCCACGGATTTTATTTGCATCGGGAGGAAGCTTTACTGCTGTGCCTTTGGTATGTTATTTTTTCAACCATAAGGACAACCAAAATTTTATAGAAAAGCTTGTTAATCTATACAAAAGTGTACAATTTTACATTCCACATAGCATGATTTTTCATATTACATCATATGATTAGAAAGAACTCCCTCTAAGGGCATTCAGGGAGTATGTTTTCAGTCGGAGGGATGTAATGTGGAGGATAGAAGCCAAGAGGTACTAGGAAAATATGATTTGAGAATCTACAATACCTACCGTACAAGAGGAGCATATGTATTGGAAACTGATCAGGGACTGAAGCTGCTTTGCGGATATGAGGGTGGAGAAGGACGTCTCGAATTCGAGGATACAATCAAGCAGCAGATTGCAGCGAATGGATACGAAAATACGGATGGTTATGTTAGAAACTGTGCTGGTTCAATTCTTTCCGTAAATTCTATTGGCGAAAAGTTTGTAATTAAGAACTGGTTTGATGGGGAAGAATGTAACCTTAAAAAAGAGGATAAGATATGTCTTGCAACCTCAAATTTAGCTCGTCTTCATAATTGTATGGTGGGAATTGAAGTTAGTCCAGAGCAGAAGCAATGTTATCAGCAAGGAAACCTTTTTACAATCTTAGAAAAAAGGACAAGAGAACTGAAACGGGTAAAAAGCTACATACGGGAAAGAAAGCAGAAAAATGAATTTGAGGTATGCTATTTAAGTGAGTGCGAACGTTTTTTTAAAGATGCCTTGGATGCGATGGAGTATATGAAGCAAATCCCTTATTGTACTCTAATGTGTAATTCGCTAGACCGGGGTATGGTTTGCCATGGGAACTATACTTATCATAATGTTTTTATCTTAAATTGTAATAAAGCAACCAATCAGCTTTGTTCTGCTGCTGCGGTTCATGAAAGTGATATGGTAGCAACCTCGAATTTTGAAAAGTCAGTCCTTGGATTACAGGTTACTGATCTTTATCAATTTATCCGGAAGGCAATGGAAAAAAACGATTGGAACATCAGCATGGGACAAAACATTTTAAAAGAGTATCAAAGACAGAGAACCCTTTTAAAGGCTGAGAAACATTTACTTTACGTATTACTCCTCTACCCAGAGAAGTTCTGGAAGATTACAAATTACTATTATAATAATAAAAAATCTTGGATACCACAGAAAAATGTTCAAAAGCTGATCACCTTAACCGAACAAATTGATTCCAAAAAAGAGTTTTTAGATCAGTTATTAAAGGTATAGATAGGCTAGATAGGCTGTTGTATTCAAATTAAATATCCATTATAATGAAGGTGTGTCGAAATTTGGCACACCTGTTTAAGTTTATACAAAGGCTACAAGACTGCATGGCAGAATTTTGTTTCTAGTGAAGATGAGGGAAATATATGAAGCATAAGAAAAAACAAGACTGGTCTAAACTCTTTATTATCGGTGCAATTGTTGTTGCATTGTTGGC
>NZ_DAMADT010000026.1:0-34186 GCF_031997925.1 Lachnoclostridium sp.
GGCGAAGTGGAAAATCCACCTCGCCATAAAGTCTAACTTTTAGGGGTCACCTCATTTTCCGTTTAAGTCCCTTTTTAATTCTGTATTTTAACCCGTTTTAGTTAAGTACGATACCTTGTCTTGTCTTTATTCCTCTCGTTTCATTCAGCAAGAAAAAGCACATTTCGCGAACTTTTCCTTGTCATGTATTTACTTTCTACGAATAACATCATCACGCCCAGGACCATTAGAAACTAAGGTAACTGGTACTTCAAGTTCTTTTTCAATAAATTCAATATACTTTCTGCAATTTTCCGGGAGCTCTTCATACATTTTAATTCCCTTGATATCACATTCCCAACCTGGAAGTACTTCGTATACTGGTTTTGCTTTCTTAAGCTTTACTGTAGTAGGGAAATCTTTCGTTATTACTCCATCGATTTCATAACCAACACAAACTGGTAATTCTTTTAAGTAGCCAAGAACATCTAATACCGTTAACGCTACCTCGGTTGCCCCCTGCATTCTACATCCATATCTACTTGCGACTGCATCAAACCAGCCCATACGCCTTGGTCTACCTGTGGTTGCACCATATTCACCACCGTCACCACCACGTTTTCTTAATTCGTCTGCCTCTTCACCGAAGATTTCACTAACAAATTCACCAGCGCCAACCGCAGAAGAATACGCCTTTACAACAGTGACGATTTCTTTAATTTCATAAGGGGGAATTCCTGCACCGATTGCACCATATGCTGCTAAGGTAGAAGAGGATGTTACCATTGGGTAGATACCAAAGTCAGGATCTTTTAAGGCTCCAAGCTGTCCCTCTAATAAGATATTCTTACCTTCCTTTATTGCTTCATGTAAATAAGCTGAAACATCTGCGACATAAGGAGCAACCATATTCCGATATTCCATTAATGTCTGGTAAAGTTCGCTCTTATCAATTAATGGCTTGTGATACATATGCTCTAATAAGATATTTTTCATCTCACAGACATGTTCCACTTTTTCTTTTAGCACCTCTTCATCAAATAATTCAGATACTTGAAAACCTATCTTTGCATATTTGTCAGAATAAAATGGAGCAATACCGGACTTTGTAGAGCCAAAAGATTTTCCACCAAGTCTTTCTTCTTCGTATTGATCGAACAGTATATGGTAAGGCATCATAATCTGGGCACGATCAGAAACTAAAATCTTAGGCATTGGAACACCTTGATCAACAATTGATTTTATCTCTTCCAATAAGTAAGGAATATTCAAAGCAACTCCGTTTCCAATGATGCAGGTAGTATGGTCATAAAATACTCCAGAAGGAAGTAAGTGAAGTGCGAACTTACCATACTGATTAATAATGGTATGTCCTGCATTACTACCACCTTGATAACGAACGATGATATCAGATTCCTCACCTAGCATATCTGTTATCTTACCTTTTCCTTCATCTCCCCAGTTAGCACCGACAATTGCTTTTACCATAATATTGTTCCTCCTTAAGATTAACTTCAAAAACAAGATAAAAAAGGCATTGTAACAGTTATGCTACAATGCCCTATTACTTTTGTATTATACAGCAGCCTAATACATAAATAAAATCAATGTTTATTATATTTCATATAAATGATAATTATACATTTTTAACTTTTTGTTACTTTGTCCCAGTACTACCAAATCCGCCATCACCGCGTACAGTATCCGATAACTCTTCAACCTCTGCAAAATCAACAGATAAATATGGTAAAACAACGAGTTGCGCAATACGTTCATGGTTAGTAATCGTTTGTATCATTTCAGAATCATTATGAAGTGCGATAATATACTCACCACGATAATCACTATCTGCAACACCAACACAATTTGCTGGGCGTAATCCGTTTTTAGCTGCAATTCCACTTCGAGCAAAGATACCACCAAAATATCCAGCAGGAATTTCAATTGCCAACCCTGTACCTATTTTCACTGTTTCATGTGGCTTTATTTCACAAACATCAGTGTCTAAGCACGCATATAAATCATATCCTGCCGCCTCCACGCTTCCTCTTGTTGGTAACATGGCATTCTCTCTTACTTTTTTTATCTTAATTGTTACTGACATATAAACTCCATTCTAACCTTATCATTTTTATATACGAATAAATCAGCCGGATATGCCTGCATATCCGGCTATTTCACAGCCCCAAGGTTAAAAGTGCTTTTCTCTCAACTCTTTAAACATGAAACCATGCCCGCTCAGTAGGCCGGAAGTTTTAGTATTTCTTAGGCAGCGTCTTTTGGTGCCTTAGAAATTCTCTTCACACTTCACACTTACATCTCACGTAGGAAAGCCTCATATCCTCTCATCGCTTCGTAGATATCTGCTTTACTTGTAATCTCCCATGGAGCATGCATATTCAATACTGCTACACCACTATCGATTACTTCCATGTTATATTGAGCCATAATATAAGCGATTGTTCCGCCGCCACCCTGGTCTACTTTACCAAGCTCTGAGGTTTGGAAGTTAACGTCATGTTTTTCCATAGCTGCACGTAAAGCTGCAATAAACTCTGGGTTTGCATCGTTACAACCAGATTTTCCTCTAGCTCCTGTGTATTTATTAAATACGATTCCTCTTCCAAAATATGCAGAGTTTTTCTTCTCCATAACGGATGGATAGTTAGGATCAAATGCTGCACTTACGTCAGAAGAAAGCATGTGGGAATTCTGGAATGCTCTTCTTAATTTAAGCTCAGAATATTCACCCATCTTATCCATTAATTCAGCAACTGCATTTTCAAAGAATTTGGAATGCATACCAGTTGCACCGATGCTTCCAACCTCTTCCTTATCAACTAATAAGCAAACTGCAGTACGGTCTATTTTATCAAGTTCAAATAACGCTTTCATGGAAGTGTAAGAGCAAACTCTATCGTCTTGTCCATATCCCATCACCATGCTTCGGTCAATACCAAAGTCACGTGCCTTACCAGCAGGAACAACCTCCAACTCAGCGGATAAGAAATCTGCCTCTTCAATATCATAAAACTCTTTTAACAGTTTTAGCATATTACCTTTTACAGCTTCTTTTTCTTCCCCTTTTAATGGCTGGCTACCGATAAGAACATTTAAGTCCTCTCCTTCTACTACCTTAGCAGCCTTCTTTTCCATCTGTTCTGCAGATAGATGAACTAGTAAATCAGTAATACCAACCACTGGATCACTGTCTTTTTCACCAATTACGATATTTACTTTTGTTCCATCTTTCTTAACAACAACACCGTGGATTGCAAGTGGTAAGGTTACCCACTGATATTTCTTAATACCACCGTAGTAGTGAGTATCAAATAAAGCCATCTCAGTATCTTCATACAATGGAACCTGCTTTAAGTCAATACGTGGAGAGTCGATATGAGCTCCAAGTAACTTCATACCTTTTTCTAGAGGCTCACTACCAACTAGGAATAATGCCACAGCTTTATCCATGTTATTAAAGTAAACCTTATCACCAGGCTTAACTTTTGTTAATGTCATTAAATCCTTGTATCCTTCTTTTTCAGCCTGACGGATTACTTCTAATGCACATTCACGCTCTGTCTTACAATCAGAGATAAATTCTTTATAACCTTCACTTAATTTCTCAACTTTTTTTAAATCTGCATCCGTATACTTTAACCAAGCATTCTTGTTGGATTCTTTGTTTTTCAAGTTCTCAACACTTTTTTTCTCTTTCATCTTCTTATCCTTTCTGGTGTTCTATTTCGTAATATTTTCAGAAACCTGTTTCACCTATCTTACCCTAAACAATAATAAACAAGTAAAAGCACGCTTCGCGAACTTAATCTTGCTAAGAATTACAACTTAAATTCTTTCTTAATCTGTCTTTGGTAAGTACTATATTTTATTATACTGACTTTCCTTTAGTAATGCAAGAAGCTTCCTAGAAGCAGTAGAGTGTGCAAACCTTTGATTTTCAACGACACAAAAATGTCTGCTTGGAATATCTGTCTTTAATTTCACCTCAAATAATTCCCCTTGCTTTATCAATTCCGTTGCAAAATCCTCTACTACTAATCCTATTCCTAGGCTTCTTTTTGCAAACTGCACTATCATATCACTCGTTGCCAATTCAAACTCTGGAGATAAAACAACGCCATGAGAACTTAAGTACTCATCTACATATCGCCTCGTACTAGTATCATTCTCTAAGCATATAACAGGGAGACCTGCTAGCTCTTCGTAATCCATGGTTTGATTCCTTAGATAATCGAATCGTTTTCCAGCTACAAAGATATCTTTGATTTCTTTGACCCTTATCACACTATAGTCTTCCGATAGCGAAAATGGCTCACTTACGATACCAAAATCTATTTGCCCATCCTTTAGGAGTGCAAGCGTCTCCGGAGTAGGTCCGTTGGTTACAGTCACCTTAATCTTAGGGTATTGAATATGAAACTCTTCTAAATATGGTAGCAAATAGTATTGCAATGTCATATCAGAAGCTCCAATTCTGATTTCTCCAGACTCAAGATTTAACATTCGATCCAAACGCTCTTCACCTTTTAAGATAAGTTCATACCCTTCTCTAACGCACTGGTACAAAACCTCTCCTTCCTTTGTTAATCGCATTCCTTTTGGTACTCGAATAAAAAGTTGACAGTTTAGTACAGATTCTAATTGCTTTATTGCCTGACTAACTGCAGGCTGCGAGATGCATACCCGTTTAGCAGCTAAAGAAATACTACCTTCTTTGGCAACATAATAAAATATTTTATAGTATTCCAGATTGGCTTTTGCCATAGGACCACTCCTTATTTTAAGAATTTACGAATCATTTTCAAATTCTTCTCTGTATATGGATGATATCTCATCGGAAGATCAAGCCAATTTGCTTTTTTCACAATACTCTTACTATGACTAAACGTGCGAAAACTTTCAAATCCATGATAACTTCCCATGCCACTAGCACCAACACCACCAAATCCCATATAAGGTGTTGCAAGATGGATAATGGTATCGTTGACACATCCACCACCAAAAGAGATGTGCTTTAATACTTTCTTTTCTATCTGCACATTCGTTGTAAATAAATAGCACGCCAATGGCTTTGGATGTGCTGTAACATACTCTATTACTTCCTCTATTTTCTGGTAGGTTAGAACAGGAAGGATTGGTCCAAAAATTTCTTCTTTCATTACATTGGCATCTGTTGATACACGTTTCAGTACCGTTGGCTCGATTTTTCTTATATTATCCTGTCCCTTCCCTCCGATAATGATATCTTCTCCCTCAAGGAGAGAAAGTAATCTATGATAATGATGTTCATTAATTATTTTTGGAAGATTTTCATTCTTTAGTGGCTCTTCTCCAAAGAATTTGTGTATCCACATTCCTAATTTCTTTAAAAATTCCTCTTCCACTTCTTTCTGTACGAAAACATAGTCAGGTGCGACACATGTCTGGCCAGCATTGAGATATTTTCCAAAAGCAACACGTTTCGCTGCAAGGTTGATATCTGCTGACTTTTCAATAATACAAGGGCTCTTACCTCCAAGCTCTAATGACACCGGAGTTAAAAATTTGGCTGCCGCCTCCATGACGAGCCTTCCAACTTCGACACCACCGGTAAAGAAGATATAATCAAACTCCGTAGCAAGTAACCCCTGATTCTCTTTTCTACCACCTTCGATTACCGTAACATACTCCTTTGGAAAACAAGCACGAATTAAGGTGTTGATTACTTTCGATGTTTCTGCTGCATATGCGGATGGCTTTAAAACTGCACAGTTTCCTGCTGCAATAGCACCAATTAGTGGTTCTATGCATAATTGAAATGGATAATTCCAAGGAGACATAATTAATACAACACCATATGGTTCTGATATGGTAAAGCTCTTCGAAGGAAATTGCGCAAGTGGTGTTCTAACACTCTTTGGTTTGGCCCATTTTGGCACATGTGCAATACAATGACGGATCTCATCAAGTACCATACCGATTTCTGTCATATAAGATTCAAAACTTGATTTATTAAGATCCTTCTTTAAAGCCTCCATTATTTCTACTTCTCGATTTTTAATCTCAGACTGAAGTTTCCTTAGTGCTTGAATTCGAAATTCTACTTGTTTCGTCTTTCCAGTACGGAAAAATTCTCTTTGGCTTGTTACAAGTTTTTGATACCCTACTTCTATCTCACTCATCGCTACCTCCTTCACCATATAAGCTTTCAATAAATCTTGCTCTAAGTTTTCAAGAAATTTTGCTTCAAATTCTTATTTTATATCAAGACAAATTAATTACTCATGTTGTCTACTCTATCATCGTATATTATACTATATTGGAAGAAAGGTTAAAAGGAATTTTATTTTTCCCTGCTCAATAAAAAAATATATAGAATTGGGGATAATAATACAAAAAGAAATGGAATTAAGGAGGTGCTATGAAAATTGTAGTAGATGCGGATGCATGCCCAGTGAAAGGAATCATTGAACAAGTAGCAAAAGAACATCAAATTGAAGTTATCATGTTTATTGATACTAGTCATGTACTATACTCTGACTATAGCAAAATAATTACGGTGAGCAAAGCACCCGATGCTGTTGATTTTGCATTATTAAATCAAACAAATCCGGACGATATTGTGGTTACTCAGGATTATGGAGTTGCAGCAATGGCACTTGGTAAAAAGGCAAAAGCTTTGCATCCAAGCGGTAAGATTTATACAAATGAAAACATCAATCAAATGCTATTTGAACGTCATATCGCAAAAGAACAACGCCGTCATGGGAAGCAAAATCTCCGATGCAAGAATAATAAAAAACGGACTGCCCAGGACGACATCCGTTTTGAATTTTCATTAAACGAATTATTAAAGTCTATTTCTAGCTGACCGCAGGAATGGTTCCCCACAACCTTCCTGCTAATTCAGCGTGTAACGTATCCTATGTAGCACTTTAGGTGCTAACAAAGCTTATCTTTCTTGAAAATAACTCCTCTTCAAAATGTTGAATATAACATTCCCAAATATCGTAATTAGGATGATTGGGATACTTCTGGGAAAACTGAGCCAACATATCGAGACAACGTTCGATATAAGTATTACCAACCGTTGCTATTTCTACATAATCCCCATTGAGTGTCTGCCACCGTGAATAGTCCTGCACCTTTTCCTTTAGTGCATCATTTGTAAAAATCTCTATTCGCATTAAAAAATCACCACCCAATAGCCTATTATATGCTACTACTGGGTGGTCTATTACAAATTCTTTTTGTAGTCTAACGTTGCTATACATTAATTTCTGCCTTAAATCCAAGTAATTCTTTGTTCTCCACAAGGATTGGATGAATCACTGATTCTATAAATTCTTCGGTCTGTTCTTTCGCTCTTCCTGTATATCTCGATGGTTCCATTACCTTCTTTAAGTCCTCTAAGGTCATATGAAAAGCCGGATCCTCTGCAATTAATTCTAACAGATTATTCTCAAGTCCAAGTTCTTTTACATTACGGCCTGCTTCCATACTAAGAGTACGGATTCTTTCATGTAGTTCTTGGCGGTCTCCCCCCGCCTTTACAGCATCCATCATAATATTTTCTGTCGCCATGAATGGAAGCTCTGACATTAAGCGTTTTTCAATTACCTTTGGATAAACTACCAAGCCATCCACCACATTCATATATAAGTCAAGAATACCATCGATTGCAAGGAATGCTTCTGGTACACTTAATCGTTTATTTGCAGAATCGTCTAAGGTCCTTTCAAACCACTGTGTAGCGGAAGTAATCGCTGGATTTAATGCATCCACTAAAACGTAACGAGCAAGAGAGGCGATACGTTCACTTCTCATAGGATTTCTCTTATATGCCATAGCAGAAGATCCAATCTGATTCTTCTCAAATGGTTCTTCAATTTCCTTTAAGTGTTGAAGCAAGCGAATATCATTGCTAAACTTATGAGCGCTTGCTGCAATTCCTGCAAGCACATTTAAAACTCTGGTATCTACTTTTCTTGAATAAGTTTGACCGGATACTGCAAAACACTCCTTAAATCCCATCTTTTCCGCAATCAAGGCATCTAATTTCTTTATCTTCTCATGATCACCATCAAATAATTCTAAAAAGCTTGCTTGAGTCCCTGTAGTCCCTTTGGAGCCAAGTAATTTCATACAAGATAGGGTATGCTCAAGATCTTCCATATCAAGAACTAACTCTTGTAACCATAAAGTGGCTCTTTTTCCTACGGTTGTTGGTTGTGCCGGTTGGAAATGGGTAAAAGCAAGTGTTGGGAGATCACGATATTTCATAGCGAATTTCGAAAGTTCTTCCATTACGCAAACCAACTTTTTCTTAACTAATTTTAAGCCTTCTGTCATAACAATCATATCGGTATTATCACCAACATAGCAGGACGTTGCACCAAGGTGAATAATTCCTTTTGCATTAGGACATTGAGCACCATATGCATATACGTGTGACATTACATCATGGCGAACCAAACGTTCTCTTATCTTTGCCACTTCATAATTAATATCATCCTGATGTGCTTTTAACTCTTCTACCTGTTCTCTTGTCACTGGTAGCCCAAGATCGTGCTCAGCTTCTGCTAATGCAATCCAAAGTTTTCTCCAGGTACGAAATTTCATATCTGGTGAAAATATATATTGCATTTCCTTACTTGCATAACGTTCTGACAACGGACTTACATAGTTATCTTGACTCATTGTAACCCAACCTTTCCTATCTCTTATTTAACATAATTCTTCTATCATTGTCATAAAAAAAACTTCTTACAATATTCTTCTATCATTATCATAAAGAAAAACTTCTTACACTTCATATTCTCCACGGATATCTTCCTTAGGAGGTTCAATTGGATAATGCCCCGTAAAACATGCGTCACAATATCCTAAATCCCCATCAATTAATTCACTAAGGCGATTCACAGATAAATACCCTAAAGAATCCGCATCAATAATCTTACGAATCTGTTCTACGGTATTATTATGCGCAATTAATTGATCGTCCGATGGCACATCAGTACCAAAATAGCATGGATATAAAAACGGTGGGGAACTGATTCTAACATGTACCTCCGTTGCTCCTGCTGCTTTTAACATTCCGACAATTCTAGCACAAGTAGTGCCGCGTACCATCGAATCATCAATCATAACGACTCTTTTACATTTCACTGCGTCAGAGGGCACATTTAACTTAATCCGTACACTGGACTCACGCATTACTTGTTTGGGTTTAATAAAGGTTCGTCCGACATAACTGTTCTTCACAAATGCCATGCCATACGGTATTCCTGTTTCCATAGCAAAGCCCATTGCAGCTGCATTTCCTGAGTCCGGAACACCTACCACTAAGTCAGCTTCCACAGGATGCTCCTGTGCTAAGATACGTCCAGCCATAATTCTACTATTATAAACACTTATATTATCAATCTTACTATCTGGTCTTGCAAAATAAATATATTCAAAGATACACTTTGCCTTTTTTGGTTGGCACATAGATGTATCTGATAAAATTCCGTCTTTTGTAATTGTTACAATTTCACCTGGTAAGACATCGCGAATAAATGTTGCATTCACAGCATCAAGAGCGCAACTCTCACTTGCAAGAATAAACGTATTCTCTCTCTTTCCGATACAAAGAGGTCGAAATCCAAAAGGATCTCTTGCCCCAATTAGTTTTCTAGGACTCATAACAATCAAGGAATAGGAACCTTTTATCTTCATCATTGCATTCTTAACAGCACCTTCTACATTCGCTGTCTTTAATCGCTCTCTAGCTATATGATATGCAATAACTTCAGAATCAATCGTTGTTTGAAAGATTGCTCCAGTATATTCTAACTCTTCTCTTAACTCAGGTGCATTCACAATATTCCCATTATGAGCAAGTGCTAAGGTACCTTTTACATAATTTAATACAAGCGGTTGTGTATTAGCGATATTACTTGCTCCCGCAGTAGAATACCGAACATGACCAACACCGATGTCTCCGCGAAGTGTTTCCAAGCCTTCCGGTGTAAAAACTTCATTCACTAGCCCCATACCCTTCATCGAAGAAACTCTACCCTTAGGTCCTAAGGTATCACTAACCGCAATACCGCAGCTTTCCTGTCCACGATGCTGTAATGCGAAAAGGCCGTAATAAATCGAATCAGCGACATCTTCACCAACCATATTATAGACGCCAAAAACGCCGCACTCTTCATGGATTTCTTCTGAAATAAAATCATTGATTCTATTTTCCATTGCCTTATCCTTTCTAATGATAATCTGCTGTAATTGCCGTGAAAATGAGCAACAAAAGGGGATGTCGCTTATTCTAGCGTCAACCCCCTTTTACTTCATTGTAAAATATTATTCAATTCCAAGTCTTTTAAATACTTCCTGATAAGCGTCCTCTACATTTCCAAGATCTCTACGGAAACGATCCTTATCTAATTTTTCACGGGTCTTTATATCCCATAAACGACAAGTATCTGGAGAAATCTCATCTGCAAGAATGATTTGATCATGATACCTACCAAATTCAATCTTAAAATCAATCAACTCAATGCCAATGCTTTCAAAATACTTTATCATTACTTCATTGACTTTATATGCATACTTAGAAATCGTATCAATCTCTTCCTGTGTTGCAAGTCCAAGTGCCTTTGCGTAAGAAGAATTAATCATTGGATCGCCAAGTGAATCGTCTTTATAGGAAAACTCCAAGGTAGGACATAACAATTTTCTACCCTCTTCTATTCCTAACTTCTTCGCAAAACTTCCTGCGGATACGTTACGGATAATAACTTCAAGTGGAACAATCTGAACTTTCTTTACAGCGGTCTCTCTATCACTTAACTCTTCGATATAATGAGTTGGCACGCCTTCTTTTTCTAACTGTTTCATTATGTAGTTAGACATTCTATTATTAATAACGCCTTTTCCTACAATAGTTCCTCTCTTCTCACCGTTGAATGCGGTTGCATCATCTTTGTAATCCACGATTAATACATCCTCAACGTCGGTTTTGTACACTTTCTTGGCTTTACCTTCATAAAGTTGTTCTAACTTATTCATGTTAATTATCCTCCTTGTGCAAACACCTTACCCTGCGTTCTTGGCAACCATTTTTTTGCTGTTGCAATTTAATTATATCGTAGCCAAAAAATAAGGCAAGAGCTTTTTCGCACTTTCAGGCCCCGTAACAAAATTTCGGTTAAATGTACAAAAAGACAGTAGTTTTTTTAAAACTTTCTGTATAATAATTAATGCTTTTTTCTAGTAAAATCAACGCTTATAAGCATTATTAATGTCATTTATCATTAGTGTTAATAGACTGATTTTTTGACTTTACAAATTGATATATGAAAACCATTTTCAGCTGATTGTATCAATCCATAATGACACATTTTAATACATAGGACTTCCTATCTAAGACGTCTATTTTCATATTTTGCCATCACTTGTAACTTATTTTTTACTATGTCAATACGCTCTTCAATGCTTTCTTCACTAACTGGCAAATCAAGAGCAATCTCAATATTTCCCATCGTTCTCTCATCAATCCTATTTTTCATGCTATATAAGATTTCAAGCTTCTCAGCACAATCATTTGCATCAAGAAACGCCATCAAATCAAGATTTGCTTCTGGATGCAGTTCATCCTTTTTTAAACCCTCTTCAGTTTTTGTTTGTTCTTCCTTAACTGCAAGATTTAAATTATCACTATCTTTCAAATGTTGTGCTGTTACATCTTGCTTTTGATTATCCATCGCCAAAGCTTTACTCGTCTCACCCGTATCCTTATTCTGTCTAGCATCGTTACCAAGTTCTTCTCTTGATATTGGGGTAAAACGATATTGCTGCGAAACATTCGGATATTTCTCATGATCTACCTCACTAAGAAACATGGAAAGAGGCCTTGCATATGTCTTAAAATCGCCATAAAGTGCTTGATAAATCACAAGCTCTTCCCCTGTTTCGGAATGTTTGGCTACCGTAATAATTTGATATAACATTCCTTTAAAATGTTGATACAATTGCCCTGGTTGCGGTATATTTTGTCCCAAAATGATTCAGCCTCCCTTTTATTAACACTTAAATTTCTTATCTTTTCTTATATAATATAAAGAACTAAAATTATCTTTTCTTATACAATGAATGAAATTTAATTTTTTTTATAATACAAAAATCAAACCCAACCATTCAGATTTACTCTAAAGGTTTTACCTACCTATTTCCGATAAGAGAGATAATACTCTGCATATTCTTTTGTGATAAGTCTTGAATCCACCATCTGTCTTATATACAAATGAAATTCATCATTACTAATATTCGCTTCTGAAAGCTGCTGTAACAGCTTTTTGATTCTCACCTTAAATTCAACAACGGTAATAACTCCGTCCCTTAGCATAATACTCAATAAGTAAGCTTTCTCAAAATATGGATTATGCATATTTGGATCGGCAAATCTACCTTCATAACTTAAGTCTAGTTTTACCATATCCATTATGGTTCTTACGGAGGTATTCGTTACTTTGATATCTGGTGAAAGAACGTACAAATTTTTACGATAAACCTTTCTTCCGTCTTTCGAATCCTCATAAAGAGTTGGTAAATAGGAGGAAAAAACAAAATTGAGAAATGATGGTTTTTGAAATCCTTCGTAGTCAAGTAGAGGATTTGCAAATACTCCCTTCTCATAGGTTATCTTTGTAACCTTAGATAATGGAATTCGTATTTTTCTCGTTTCTTCTTCAAATAATAAAAGATTTAAATCTCCTCTATCTGACCAGATATAAGCAGGACATTGTCTAATTTTTTCACTTTGACAAAGATCGATTATAATAGGTTTATGATCTTTATTTACCTTATATTTAATAAAGACACCTTTTACAGTCTCTTCATCATATTTTTCAAATATATTTTCTTCTATCTCTTCCTCTAACTCTTCTTCTGAAGAATCATCGCCTAGAGCAAGTTCTTCGCGTGTTTTTTTTATGATTTGTTTTCCTGTTTTATGAAACGAAAGTGAGGTAATAAAAAGAAAAGCAACAATAAAGCAAAATATAGCACTCATTCCCCAAAGCGGTGACCATTTGTCTATTGTAAATCCGACACTAACACTACCGAATAATATCAAAAATATTGTTGCTAGAATATATCCCTTGGTCTTTTTATTTCCATACCGTAGTCCGTTCCAAATTTTATTCATTCGAAGCTCCATCCCATAAAATAATTTTTTCTGACTGAAGCGATTCTTTCACCATAATAACTCTTTGGTTCTCAGAACCTCGGAAACGAAGATTGATATTTTTCTTTTCCTCTACAAATTTTCCATCCACCAACACATCAAGGTAAGATAACATCTCTTTTGTCTCTTCATGTTTCACAGCCATCTTACCTAATATATCGGCATCTAATAGATATCCACTATAGCACCAGATAGTTTTTGTTGGATACATTTCTTTTACTCTTCGTAATAGCGGAAGAAGTCCAAGCTGATTCGTTAATTCAAACGGTTCCCCACCAAGTAAAGATAATCCAGCAATATATTCTGGCTTTAATAAGGTAAGAATATGTTCGATCACTTCTTCCGTAAATGGTTCTCCGTAATGAAAATCCCAAGCAACTTCATTAAAGCAACCCTTACAGTGATGGGTACAGCCGCTTACAAATAAAGAAACTCTTACTCCTGGACCGTTTGCCACGTCAAATGGCTTAATAGTAGCATAATTCATGATGTCACCTACCCCAAATTTAATAAATTTTATTCATAATTACAATACGATTACGCTAATTTTTAAGTGATTACAAACAAGATGAATTGCAAGCCAATTCACTTGTCATGAATTAATAAAAACAGAGTGTATCACTCTGTTCTTACTAATTGTACATTATAAAACAAGCCTTTAAATATGAAGTACTCTTGCATTAATTTCTTTTGTTTTACCCTTGTTCCAGAAATTTTCCCCCAAATAACCACAAGTTCTACGAGTTACATTCATCTTGGCATGGTCTTTATTTCCGCAATTTGGGCACTCCCATTCAAAGTCCTCATTAATTTTAATCTCACCATCAAAGCCACAAATATGACAATAGTCTGATTTTGTATTAAATTCTGCATATTGAATATTGTCATAGATAAATTTCACGATCTCTTCTAATGCTTCCAGGTTATGACGCATATTTGGAACTTCTATATAAGAAATTGCACCACCACTGGAGATTACTTGGAACTGGCTTTCGAAAGTGAATTTGCTAAATGCATCAATATCTTCACGTACATCCACATGATAAGAGTTTGTATAATAACCTTTATCTGTGATGTCCTTAATTTCACCAAAACGCTCTTTATCAATTCTTGCAAAACGATAGCAAAGAGATTCCGCAGGAGTTCCATATAGTCCAAAACCAATTCCGGTCTCTTTCTTCCAGGTATCCGCTGCATCTTTGAGGCGATTCATAATACGAAGTGCAAATTCTGTTCCCTCTTTCTGTGTATGGCTTACCCCTTTCATAAGCTTCGTTACTTCATATAAGCCAATGTAACCTAGAGAAATGGTAGAATAACCATCGTGTAATAATTTATCGATCGTTTCACCCTTTTTTAATCTTGCAATAGCACCATACTGCCAGTGAATTGGGCTAACATCAGATATGGTACCTTCCAATGCTCTATGTCTGCACATAAGTGCTTCAAAACAAAGTGCTAAACGTTCCTCTAAAAGCTGCCAGAAACTTTCCTCATCCCCATTTGCAATAATACCAATCTGAGGAAGATTCAAACTGACAACGCCTTGGTTAAAGCGTCCTTCAAATTTATATTCTCCATTTTCACCCTTCCATGGAGATAGGAAACTACGGCATCCCATACATGAGAATACATTGCCTTCATAATTCTCACGCATTTTCTTTGCAGAGATGTAGTCTGGATAGAGACGCTTTGCGGAGCATTTTACAGCAAGCTTTGTAATATAATCGTATTTACCGCCCTTTAAGCAGTTATGTTCATCTAGTACATAGATTAATTTTGGGAAAGCTGGAGTAATGTAAACTCCCTTCTCATTCTTAATTCCCTCCAAACGCTGACGAAGAATTTCTTCTATGATCATTGCATTTTCTTCAATGTACTCATCATCCTTATCAAGATTTAAGAAAAGAGTAACAAATGGAGACTGACCATTTGTGGTCATTAAAGTATTAATCTGATATTGGATTGTTTGAACACCGGAACGAAGTTCATCCTGTACTCTTTCCTGAACAAATTTCCCAATTACTTCTTCGCTAGCTTCGCCGTTAAACAAAGATTCATAGCGTCTTCTATATTTTTCCATACTATAACGAAGATACTTCCCAAGATGACGAATGTCTACAGACTGTCCGCCATACTGACTACTTGCTACTGCAGAAATAATTTGTGTCATAACGGTACAAGCAACTTGAAAACTCTTTGGAGTTTCAATTAGCTTCGCATTCATTACGGTACCATTTTCAAGCATATCCTTTATATTAATCAAACAGCAGTTAAATATGGACTGAAGGAAATAATCTGCATCATGAAAATGTAGAATTCCTTCCTCATGAGCTTTTGTAATCTTTTCTGGTAATAACAGACGTTTTGTTAAATCCTTCGATACCTCACCTGCGATTAAATCACGTTGTGTGGATGCAATGACAGCATTTTTATTCGAGTTTTCCTCCATAACATCTTCATTGCTATGTCTGATTAAACTCATGATGGACTCGTCTGTCGTATTCGCTTTTCTTACTAACTCTCTGCGAAAACGATAGATAATGTAGGTTTTTGCTAATACAAACTTACGCTCTGCCATTAATTTTTGCTCAATCATATCTTGAATTTCTTCAACATACATCGTATCCTTCTTAAGATGTTCAATACCTAGAATAATCGCTTCAATCTTATCCTCGGTAATTTTTTCTTTAGGATCCACCTCATCGTTTGCTTTGCGAATTGCAACTAAAATCTTATTTCTGTCATAATCCGTTACCCTGCCATCACGCTTAACTACCTTCATATAACCTATCCTTTCTCGATTCTAAAATATTTGTCTTAGGTATACCCCCAAAATGATTGCCCCTTATTTTCCACCCTACGATGGATGGTAATAAGAGGCTCTTATAATTAAATATTCGCAATACGCTTACGCTACTTGCTCATAACCTCATTGCCACTACGTGGCATTTCAGCAGGAGCTTGAACTCCTGCTGAAATCAGGAAAGTTCCTTCCCTGATGAGGTTAAATTATGCTTCTTTTTAAGTACAACGAAAGAAATCTTAAAATATTAACTTATACATATTATAGCATAGTCAAAAGGATAAGTCTACTATATATTGTTTCTTTTTTAGATTCCAATAACTAGATATAGTGGTTTTAAATTTTCTATCTATTCTGAATTATTCTTATGATACGTGTAGTTTTCAGTATTTAAGTGACTAAAAGACTATTATGATAACCTCATTTTAAAGTCTTCATAGCCAAATTGTTTGACAATTACAATTCCTTCTTTTTCTGTGTATGCAATAATAGAAGGTAGGTTAATTCCATTAAATGTATTATTTTTTACCATGCTATAATGAGACATATCGCAGAAGACTAAAATATCCCCTTCCTTTAATGGCTCATCAAATGAATACTCTCCCACAACATCGCCTGCTAGACAGGTTGGTCCTCCAAGGCGGTAAGTATAAGCTTTTTCTCCAGCCTTAGAAGCTCCTATAATTTCTGGGCGATAAGGCATTTCAAGAACGTCAGGCATATGACATTCCGCGGAAGTATCTAATATGACGCATTCTCCATGTTCTCCGCAAACATCTAATACCTTAGTCACCAAATATCCCGTATTTAAGCCAATGGCTTCCCCTGGTTCTAGATAAACTTCTACCCCATAAGTCTCTTTGATATGAAGAATAGAAGAAATCAGACCCTCCACATCATAATCTTCTCTAGTGATATGATGTCCTCCACCAAAGTTTATCCACTTCATCCTTTTTAATAGGAAGCTAAACTTCTCTTCCACGACTTTCAAGGTTCGCACAAGGACATCTGAATTTTGCTCACACATGGTATGAAAATGCAAACCTTCCAATCCTTCTAAATCCTCTTCCTTTATATTATCAAGGATTGTACCTAATCTTGAGCCCTTCGCACAAGGATTATATAATTCAACCTCAATTTCTGAGTATTGTGGATTCACTCTCAATCCACAGCTTACCTTCTTCCCTGATTTTTGAATCACTTCCTTATATTTAAGCCATTGTTTCGGTGTATTAAATACAATATGATCACACAGTGAGATGATTTCCTCCATCTCAGATTCTTGATAAGCAGGATTAAAGATATGCACTTCTCCTCCCATTTCTTCTTTTCCAAGCTTTGCTTCAAATAAGGAGCTAGCTGTAGTTCCTGCCAAGTAAGTACCAATCAACGAATAGTAATAAAACATAGAAAATGCCTTTTGTGCTAATAGTATTTTACAACCAGTTTGGTCCATGATACTCTTTAATAAGGATAAGTTTCGTTTTAGTAACCGCTCCTCTACAACATAGGAGGGGGTTGGAATTTGACTGAAGTCGATCTGTTTCATAAATTACCTCATTTCTGCGCTACTTCTTTTTCTAAAAAAGCTGTTGCAACTATAGAAATTGCAACAGCCCAACTGCCTTTAGTCTACTAATACAGGATTAAAATTTTCTTGCCAAGGAAGTCCAAAGCGATTTAATTCCTCCATAAAAGGATCTGGATTAAACTCTTCGACATTATATACACCTGGTTTCTTCCACTTCCCGGAAAGAACCATCGCTGCACCAATCATCGCAGGAACTCCAGTGGTATACGATATCGCCTGAGATCCCACTTCTTTGTAGCATTCCTGGTGGTCACATACATTATATACATAATAAGTAACTTCTTTTCCATCCTTTACACCCTTAAATATACAGCCAATATTGGTTTTACCCACCGTACGTGGTCCAAGTGTTGCTGGATCAGGTAATACTGCTTTTAAGAACTGAAGCGGTACGATTTGCTTGCCTTCAAACTCGATTGGTTCAATCGAAGTCATGCCGACATTTTCAAGACACTTAAGATGTCTTAAATAACTCTCTCCAAATGTCATAAAGAAACGGATACGCTTAATCCCCTTAATATTAATTGCTAGAGATTCTAACTCCTCATGATGAAGAAGATACATATCTTTTTGTCCAACTTCTTCGAAATCATATACTCTCTTAATCTCCATTGGCTCAGTCTCTACCCAGTTCCCATTCTCCCAATAGCTTCCGTTTGCAGAAACTTCACGGATATTAATCTCAGGATTAAAGTTTGTGGCAAATGGATAACCATGGTCGCCACCGTTGCAGTCTAAGATATCAATCTCATGAATTTCATCAAAATAATGCTTCATCGCATAGGCAGAGAAAACGCCTGTGACACCTGGGTCAAAACCACATCCAAGAACTGCTGTGATACCAGCCTTTTCAAAACGTTCCTTATAGTCCCACTGCCACTTATATTCAAATTTTGCCGTATCCAAAGGTTCATAATTTGCAGTATCAAGATAATCTGTCTTGGTCTCAAGACAGGCATCCATAATAGTTAAATCCTGATATGGAAGTGCAACATTTATCACGATATCCGGCTTATATTCCTTAATTAATGCAACAAGCTCAGGTACGTCATCTGCATCTACTTGTGCAGTCGTAATCTTAGTTTTACCGCCATCTAACTTATTCTTTAGGGCATCACATTTTGATTTCGTTCTGCTTGCAATACAGATATCTGTAAACACATCAGAATTTTGACAACACTTGTTTACAACAACACTTGCTACGCCTCCGGCGCCGATAATTAATGCTCTACTCATTCTAGTTCTCCTTTATCTCTACTAAAATTTACATGAAATCTTTCTTAATTCACCTACACTCAAGGTACCGAGTACATTTTGTGTGAACCTACATTTCTCAAATACTAACTTATAACTAACTTACCTTTTCTTCATTCCGCTTTAATCCAATTGCTATATACAAATTTTTTCTTTTGCTTACTTCTTCAAAGTTTTTCAATCTATTTGCTTAAACTTTTATCACATTCTATTCCAAGTGAAAACGCTTTTTTTCCACTAACATAAGCATCATCTCTCGAAGCAGTTTACATGCCAAAGCTGTGGAAGCTCCACTTTGGTCATATACTGGTGAAAGCTCATTCATATCTGCTGCTACCACCTGTAATCTAGAAACTTTTTGTAAGGCATCAAACAACTGTGTGAAGGTGACACCGCCAGCCTCCGGTGTACCCGTTCCCGGAAATACAGAAGGGTCAAGTACATCCAAATCAACCGTAAGATAAACAGGCACCTGCTTTCTTGCCAATTCATCTACCACAGTATCCAAGGTGTGAAAATCAAATCTACAGGTAGTAATGTGTTCTTTTCCGAATAAAAACTCTTCCCGATCTCCGCTTCGGATTCCAAACTGATAGATTTTTTGATCTCCTACTAACTCATGGCATCTTCTAATCACTGTTGCATGAGATAGTTTTACTCCAAGATAATCCTCTCTTAAATCAGCATGAGCATCAAAGTGTATGATATGCACATTTGGATACTGCTTTACAATCGCCCTCATCGCCCCTAATGTTACTAAGTGTTCTCCACCAATCATGAGTGGAAACTTTCCGTCCTTTAAAACTTTATCAGTAAACTCCTCTATCAAGGAAAGTGGTCTAACAGGATCTCCAAAAGGAAGTTCTAAATCTCCCCCATCAAAGATACGATAATCAGTCAAATCTTTTTCCTGATATGGACTAAAGGTTTCTATTCCATAACTCTCATTTCGAATTGCAGCACTTGCAAATCTTGTACCAGGACGATAAGATGTGGTTCCATCGTATGGAGCTCCAAACAATACCATCTCACTTTCTTCATAGTTAGCATCACAACCTAAAAAGGTATATATGTTTTTATTCATTACTGCCCAACAACTCCTTTACGTAATTTGGTAGATAAAAACACCCTTTGTGCAAATCTGTATTATAATACCTGACAGGCAATTTAAGATCATTCCATTTCCTGTCGTTTAAGTCCTTAATCGGGTCATATTTCTTCGAGGCAAATCCAAATAACCAATGCCCGGATGGATAGGAAGGAATATGACATTGATACACTGTACTTAACGGAAATACAGCTTTTATATGACGGTGTGCTTTTTGTACACTTCCGGAATGCTCATTGTAGAATGGGCTTTCATGCTGATTTATTAAGATTCCGTCATCATGAAGCGCCTTATAGCAGTTTCCGTAGAATTCTCTTGTAAATAAACCTTCTGCAGGCCCGAATGGATCAGCACAGTCAACAATAATTAAATCATATTCATCTTTTTTTCCTCGGACAAAACGTAATCCTTCTTCAAAATGCATCGATACTCTTTTGTCATTTAATTTACAAGCCGTAAAAGGCATATACTCTCTGCATACTTGTACAATTTCTTTATCAACTTCCACCATATCGATATGCTCTATCGTATCGTATTTTGTTAGTTCTCGTATCGTTCCTCCATCTCCTGCTCCAATCACAAGGACATTGCGGATATTCGGATGAACAGCCATAGGAACATGCGTTATCATCTCATGATAGATAAATTCATCTTTTTCTGTTATCATCATTTCCCCATCTAATACAAGTACACGTCCGTATTCGTAGGTTTCGATAATATCGATTCGTTGAAATTCACTTTCTACACTAATTAGCTGCTCTTTCATCTTGATAGAAAAGCGTACATCTTTTGTGTGTTGATCTGTATACCAAAGTTCCATATATTACCTCTTTTCTTCACTACTCAACTACATTGATATTTTCAATCTTCATATCCTGTGTACCAGTCATGAAGCAGCCTTTTTCTTTTGCATATGCGATATGATTTAAAATATCTTCCGTAATGCGTTCTCCCGGTGCAAGAAGTGGTATCCCTGGCGGATAACACATTACAAATTCTCCACAAATCTGCCCGTTACTTTGACTAATTGGCATGGAACGCTTTTTGCTATAAAAAGCTTCCTGTGGTCCCATCACAATTTGTGGATTAATATATTCATGGTCAAACATTCCTGCCTTATCTTTCTCATGAAGTCTCTTTATCTCTGAGAGTGCTGAAATCAAACGTTCTATCTCAAGATTTCGATCCCCGAAAGATATAACAGCCAGAATATTACCAATATCACCAAATTCAATCTGGATTCCGTAATCATCTCTTAGTAAATCATAGACTTCAATTCCTGCTAATCCGATATTTCGTGTATGTATCGAAAGCTTGGTTGTGTCAAATGCATATACGGTATCCCCATCAATCAATTCTTCGCCAAAGGCATAATAGCCTCCAAGTTTATTGATTTCTTCTCGAGCATAAGTTGCAAACTCTATAGTTTTATCAAACATGTACTTACCGTTTAAACTAAGATTCTTTCTTGCGATATCTAGGGATGAAAGAAGTAGATAAGAACCACTCGTAGTCTGTGTAAGGTTAATAACCTGGCGTACATAATCAGCATTCACTGAATTTCTTGTTAGTAAAATTGAACTCTGCGTTAAGGAACCACCTGTTTTATGCATACTTACCGCAGACATGTCAGCCCCTGCTTCCATGGCAGAAACCGGTAGTGAGTCATGAAAATAAAAATGCGTTCCGTGAGCTTCATCCGCTAGTACAAGCATGCCATGCTCATGTGCAATTTTAACAATTTCCCTGAGGTTCGAACATATTCCGTAGTAAGTTGGATTATTTACAAGAACCGCTTTCGCATCCGGATTTTCCAAGATTGCCCGTTTCACATCCTCCACTGACATACCGAGAGGAATTCCAAGCTCTTTATTTGTTCCCGGGTTAATATAAACTGGAATTGCCCCACACACTACTAAAGCATTAATTGCACTTCGGTGTACGTTTCTTGGCATTATAACTTTATCCCCACTTTTACATACAGCCATAATCATGGCCTGAACTGCCTGGGTGGTACCATTCACAATAAAAAATGCTTCGTCTGCACCAAAAGCTTTCGCAGCTAACTCTTGTGCCTCTTTTATGACAGAAACCGGATGACAGAGATTATCCAATGGTTTCATAGAATTCATATCAAGACTTAATGTCGTGTCTCCCAAAAAATGTTTTAACTCTTTATTTCCACGGCCTCCTTTATGGCCAGGCACATCAAAATGCGCCAATCGATTCAGTCTTTGTTCCTCTAAAGCTCTGTGGATAGGGGTATCCTCTTGAGTTAATGCCTTCATACTTCTCATACATCCTTCCTATTGTCTTAACAAAGAATTCCATAAAAATACTTGCTAATTATTTCCATGTTCCGCCATGCGTTGATTTAGTATACATGATGAAAATATTTTTTGCAAGAGTAATATTAAACTCCATTCTTAGTATTACTGTTACTTTAGCCTATGTTTTTTTAGATTTCAAAAAAAGTAGAGGTTTTACTAACTCCTAAATTTACTATTACTATACATAATTTTTCTTTAAAATAAGCTATTTTTATAGTTTCCATAGTAGACTTCAAACTTTTTTAAAAATACTCAAAAAATTTTTTTATTTTTATCAAGATACATAAACTCTAAAAATATATATGAAACATAACTCGGTGAGTTTTTAGCCTATTTTGAAATATAATTAGACAACAATTGTGATTCACCGACCTATAGTGATTTTTAAGAAAACCCTACAAAAAGGAGCTTTTACAAAATATAATTACTTATTTTGCAAAAGCCCCTCATACTAATAAAACACTTTTCTATTCTACACGTATCAGATGGATTAACATAGATTTAAAATCCCCCCAAAGACCAGTAATATCAATTCCAGCCTGCATATACGCATCACCCGTCTGAATGAAATCCGTCCCTTCCCAAATGTAGTTTGCATCTGGATCAAGTCCTTTGAGATAAATCCGATGGGATTGGAAATTAGGACGAGCGAATACCTGCACGTAGGTTACAAGTGCTTCAGACTTATTCTTTGCTACTACCATATAGCAATCTCTGCATGGATCATCAAGAACGGAGGAAATACGATAATAGTCTCCAGTTCGAACGAGATCATTGTATTTATGATATAATGCAACTTGTTCCGGAATCATCTCTTGCTCTTCCTTCGATATTTTCGTTACATCAAGTTCATAACCAAAGGTACCAGCCAAAGCTACATGTCCTCTTGTCTCAAATGGAGTGTTACGACCTACCGTATGATTTGGACAATCACTCACATGAGCACCCATACAGGAAAGCGGATATACCATAGCAGTTCCGCGCTGAATCTTTAAGCGCTCCACGGCATCAGTATCATCGGAGCACCATATTTGTGGACTATAATATAACATTCCAGGGTCAAATCTTGCACCTCCACCGGAACAGTTTTCCAGTAATAAATGAGGAAATTCTATGATTAGTCTCTCCTGTACTTCATATACACCAAGAACATAACGATGATTTAACTCACCTTGATTCTTAGCTTCTAGGGCATAACTTCCAAGGTCACAAAGCGGTCGGTTCATATCCCACTTTACATATTCAATATTGGCGCTATGCAAAATCTTACTAATCCTTTGATAAATAAAGTCACGTACTTCTTTTCTAGAGTAATCAAGAACTAATTGTTGTCTGCTTTGACTAGGTTCTCTTCCTGGAATCTGAATCGCCCAATCCGGATGCATTCGATAGAGATCAGAATCTGGTGAGATCATCTCAGGTTCGATCCAGATACCAAATTTCATTCCAAGCTTATTTACCTCATGAACCAAATATTCTAAACCACCAGGTAACTTTTCTTCATTTACAACCCAATCGCCAAGCGCACAATCATCATTGTTTCTCTTGCCAAACCAGCCATCATCCATTACTAACATCTCTATGCCAAGCCTAGAAGCATTTTTTGCAATATCAAGTAATTTCTCTGTTGTAAAATTAAAATACGTCGCTTCCCAGTTATTAATTAAAATCGGTCTTTTCTTATCTTTGTACTCTCCACGAATTAGGTGATTACGGTAAAGGTCATGAAAAGTTCTTGACATAGTACCAATGCCTTCTGATGAATAAACCATAATTGCTTCGGGTGTAGTAAACTCGTCCTTTGGTTTTAATTCCCACTCAAAATCAACAGGATTAATCCCCATCTGTACCCTTATTAAATCAAATTGATTACGTTCCGTTAACGCTGTAAAGTTTCCGGAGTAAACAAAATTAACACCATATGCTTCACCAGCATCCTCAGTCGTATTTTTCCCAATAACAGCTAGAAATGGATGTTCCTGATGTCCAGATTCACCACGAATACTAGATACACCTTGAGTACCATGCCCTATATCTCTTCGTTCTATCTGCCTCTCTCGTGCCCAAGACCCATGTAGCGTAATCATTTCATACCCCTTATCTGGTAAATCAAGGGATAGGGACAATGCCTTCGTAAGCATAATGGAATCATTTGACTCATTTTTTATTCTAATATTCCTTGCTATTGCATCAACATATTCAAACACTGTATAAGAGAGCACTATTTCAAGATTTAAACGCTTATCCTCACCTATAATTTCAAGTGTTGTACAACTATCCTCTTTTCCAAAGGTAGCAGGTAAACCAGGCAGTTTTGGTTTTCCAGGGTAAATTTGATGACTTTTATATGTAATACCAACCGCACGATGTCCGGAAACGGTTTTAACCTCTAATGCCGACTGTCTAAAATCTCCGATTCCATGAGTTGGATATTCCTGAGGAAATGAATCCATAAAAGAGACCCGATCTCTGTTTTTACGGGATGGAATTGGTCCCATAAGTATCTGTTTCCAAAAAGCTAAATTTGTATCTTTCAATTTCTTACCATAGTACACATGACCAATAAATCTTTCCTCATCAATGAGGCCAATCATGTAAGTCGTATTCAGGGTGTCAAGTTTAAAAATACATTCCTGCTCAGAATATGTAATTCCCATAATATCCTCCTGAATGATATGTATTTAGAAAGCCTAAAAATCAGGCTTTCTAATGCCTTCAAATCTACAGTTTTATTTTATTATTGTTTTGCCTTCAAAGAGTTGGGTATCATTGCTTCTGTACAATACTGCATAATTGCCTTTCTGGTTACAATACCAATGAATCTGTCATCATCATCTAATACTGGAACAAAATTTTGATTCTTTACCAAATCAACCAATTCCTCAATCTTTTTGTCTGCCCCTACCGCACAATGGTTCTTTCTACGAACAATTTGTTTAATTTTTACCTTATTAAAGTTTTCAGGGTCTTCTTCCCTATGTTCCAATACATACCATAAAAGATCCCCTTCTGTCACTGTTCCAATATATTTCCCATTCTTATCTATCATTGGTATAGCAGAATAACCGCGCTCCCTTAACGTCTCAAGCGCCTGTCTTACTGTAAACGTATCAAAGATATACGCTACCTCAATTTTGGGGGTTAAGAAGAATAGTATATTCATCGTATAGCTTCCTCCTGCTTGTCTTACATCACCATGATTATAGCACTTATTAGGAAAACAGTAAAGGAAACTATCCTGTCTAAATTCTTAAATATCCTGTCTAAATTCTTAAAAAATAGAAAAATGTAAGTACTAACATCTGTATTTTTTTAAAGAATAGGATAGTTATTATTAATACAAGAAAACGGGATCAAACCCTAGGAAACCTCTGATTTGTCCCGCTTATAAATAGTTGTCTGTTATATAGATTTTAAGCGTTTCTTTATTTTTTGTATCATTTTTTTGTATCATATTTTTTTTTGTATCATATTTTCTTTTGAATCATATTCACTTTGTCTCTATAAATATTTTCTTAAGTATTTATATTTTCTTATGTATTTATATTTTCTTATGTTTCTATATTTTATGTTTCTATATTTTCTTAGTGCCTATATTCTTTTTACTAATTTGTAATATTGTTCAGCAACAATTCTTCCAATAATAGCTAACGCTAAGCTTATATACACTGTTATATTAAAATGTAATTGTATAGCAGCATAACCACTTTTTACATTAAAGAATGGATCAATAATATTTAAAATTAGAACTGAGGATACTAATCCGATAATAATTGTAGTGAAAGCTCTTCTACAACTCTCCCCATGTCTCCACTCAAATTTCAACTTTAATCCCGTTACAAAACTAGATATTGAGAGTATTATACCAACCAGATAGAATATTAATGGAATTGCCCCCATAACAACGAATGAGCTACCGTCTGCAGTTTCTTTGTAAATTTTATAGAGTAGTTTCCAAGAGTCCCATATATAATATTGCGTGTGACCTTCAACAATACCTGCTTGATGGTATAAATCAATATAAACTAGCTTGAACATCATTATGATAGGAGTAACTATGGATAAAACTAATAATACATAATAGATTTTGTCTAATGTCTTCATACTTGGCGCTTTTCTGTCATTACTTAAGTTATTCCACTCATCATCTTTGTTCCTTTTTGACATTGCAATTCCTCCAATCTACCTTTTCATTTCATGTAAACGCTTACATGCATATTATACATAATTTTTAATGAATTTACAATATATTTATTACATATCAACAATCTTATTTACAGCATTTCATTTTCTTTCCATTTCATTGTACAAAACATCTAAATATTTTTTTTTCCTATCCTAATGTTATTAAAGAAGATAAAACCTATTTGAGAATAGATAATGATAATAAGAATAATAAGGAAAGGACGAGCTTTATATTCCAAATGCACTCTTTTGCTACAAATGGAATATTAAGTTCGTCCCTTATTCATGACAAGGAAAAGCTCGAGGAGCGTACTTTTTCTTGCTTCTCTTTCTTGTTTCTCTATCTTATTTCATATTTTGTGCTTGCATGGCTGCCTGCATTTTCTTTATCTTTTCCTGTAATAATTCATATGCAATCTTTGTATCAGTAACATCTAATACAGTCTCTTCCATAGGACACATTCCATCTCCGGAACGATTCACAATGTAAGGAACTAATTCCTGATACTCATATTCAATGTTAGCCTTTTGCAAGCATTCCGTTGCATGTTCACTGATTACCTCTGCATGAAGATAGGATATCCCTCCCTCAATTAGCAACAGAGCTGCAGCTTTACCAATTACTTTATCTGCAACATAAGCACCACGAAGTAATTCTCTATTTTCTTTTAGAAGCTCCATAATTGGAGCTATCCCTCTTTTTTCTGAAGTAGACCATTCCCCTTCTTTATATAAAACGAAAGAATAGCCCCCTTCCTTTAACTTTTCTGTAATTTTATCTTTCTGATCCATAAAATAAACCACTCTTTCTACCTTGATAAACAATTGGAGGTATCAGTACTAATTGTATAAGAATTCCCGGTATACCTTGTATTGTTGCATTTACTGCTGCAATCGGTCCCAACATCTGAAGATGCAATAACTTAGTTGCAACGAACAAAGATAACGCATAAACTGCTCTTCCTGCTATCATCGAGGTCACTAAGGATAGGTAAATTCTAATAAGAGGTTTTTTTATCCTTAAGTTACGATAACATAATCCAGCTACGAATCCATAAACTGCTAATTCTAGCACCATAAATGGCAATCTTTGCATTGGTGGCATTCCAGTTAGTAAAGAACTAAGTGCAGGTGTTAACCCACCTACAATTATCCCCCACCATGGTCCCATAAAGAAACCACAAAGTAGTACAGATATATGCATAGGTAATAATACACTACCAGTATTACCTATCGGTATAAAATGAAATGCTTGTGGTATTATAACTCCTAAGATTAAAAATACCGCACTATACACAAGTTGTTTTGTTTTGGTCAAAATTATTCTCCTTCAAAGCATGTCGCTACTTTTTTCATTACATCACTAATTGGTATTGCCTGTGGGCATACCTGTTCACACTTTTTACAACTTCTACAGGAATCTGCCTTGATTTCTATTTCCACATATACTTCTTTTGCAGCATTCATTCCTTTCGACACAGTTGCGTTATATGCTTCAAATGTTTTTGGTATATCTAATCCAAATGGACAAGGCATACAATAAGCACATTTTGTACATGATACAAGTGCCATGGTATCATAAATACGTTTTGCATCAACATACATCTCTCTTTGTTCATCGGTTAGCATACCAATCTTAGACCTGCTTGCATATTCTATGTTATCCGTTGTTTGCTTCATTGTGCTCATACCACTTAATAATAAGCTTACTTCTTTACGATCCCATAAAAAGTCCAAAGCCCATTCCACTGGTGTTTTTTCTTTATTTAACACTTCTAAAACATTCTGTGGAGGGTTTGCAAGTTTTCCACCAAGCAAAGGTTCCATAACAATAACTGCAAGCCCCTTAGAAGCCGCATATTCCATTCCTTCTATCGTTGCTTGGTTATGAATATCAATGTAATTCATTTGAATTTGACAAAAATCCCAGGAATCATAACTATCCATTATGCTTAAAAAAGCTTCTGCATTATCATGAAAAGAAAATCCTATGTAGCGTATTTTTCCCTCTACTTTAGCCTGCTCCATCTTTTTAATTAAATCAAATTTTTGAACAACATTTTCAAATCGTTCTTTTCCAATTGCATGCAATAGATAAAAATCAATCGTCTCCACTTGTAATTTACTTAATTGTTCGTCTAAGATTCGATCAAAATCCTCTGGACATTTAATTTCCCAAACCGGGCACTTTGAAGCTAGATATGTCTTCTCACGATAACCATCCTTAAGCGCCTTACCTACTAATACTTCACTCATGCCTTGATGATAAGGATAAGCAGTATCTACATAATTAACCCCCTCATCAATCGCATGGCGTATCATTTGAATCGCTTCTTCTTCATGAATTGTACCATCTTCTAGTACAGGAAGTCTCATAGTGCCAAATCCAAGCGCTGAAACCTTAACCCCTGTATTCCCCATCCTTCTATATTCCATGTGTACCTCCAATCTAGCGCATTACTTTTGCGCAATATGTTATTCTTCTTTTACGACTTTTAAAACGAAATGGCTTTGCAAAGCCCCCATTGATGATAAATAAAAAAGCCAAACACTAAGACTCAAAAGAAGATTTTCTACTTCTTATTGTAAGTCTTAGAGTTGGCTCTAAGTCAAGTACTTTTTCATGATGAAATGTAAAATGCAAAGTTAAAGGTAAATTGTTAAATGAAAAACTTAATTTACGATTGCAAGACTAAATTCATAATGTAAAACTAAATTCCTTTGTAATGAAGTTAGTCTTGCACGAACTTTTCTATGCCTTTAATAAATTCTCAATATCTAAAAGCCCCCAGCCCTGTTTACTCTGTGGTTCTCCAAGATTAATGCAACTATCTCGTATCTTAATCTTTACTTCCTTTGGTGTCAGATTTGGCTTTACTGATAATAGCAAAGCAATTGCTCCACTAACAATTGGAGTTGCCATACTGGTTCCACTTTTTTCAGTATAGAAATTCCCATATCGCTCCCTACTACCCTTTATAGCTGCAGAAAAGTGATTTGTATTTAATGCACGAAACCTATCTGACCCATAAGATCTTGCAAGCGCACAACTCATAATATTACTTGCTGGTGCAACGATATCTGGCTTTTTAATGCATTCAAAAGTTGGGCCTCTACCAGAGTAATTTTTCGCACGATTTCCCATTAAGTCAACTTCAATATTATCATCTGACGCACCTACGGTAATAATTTTTTTACTGCTCCCAGGAACTGCAACACTGCCTAAATTTGGTCCACCATTTCCAGCTGCTGCTACCACGACAATTCCGCTATCCCAGACATTTTCAACTGCTTGAATTAAATTTCTGCCATCCTGACTAATTTCTTTGTTGCCCATACCAAAAGATAAGTTTACAATTCGGATACCAAGCTCCACCTTATGCTTCACAATCCAGTCGAGTGCTATGAGTACATCTGATATATTGCCATCACCTTTGTAATTTAAGGTTTTTGTCATAATCAGATTACAGTTTGGTGCCACTCCTATATATTTTCCACCAGAGGCATAACCACTCCCTCCGATAATTCCTGCGACATGAGTTCCATGACCACAGTCGTCATACATTCCATTCCTCTGGTGAATAAAGTCTTTAAAATAAATTTTACGATTACAATTTTTTAAAAAATCCGGATGCTGACATATCCCAGTATCTACAATTGCTACCCCTATCCCGGTTCCGTATATTCTACGATCATGAGCGTACTTTAGCCGAATGGTCCTGCTCGCTAGGTCCATTGCTATCTCCATGCTATAAGGATTAGGGAAATACTCCCTTATATTCTATGATTACATTCTCTATTATCTTATTCGCAATCTTTTATTCGGCTACTCCTATCACAGAAGTTATTGAGTAATACCTATAATTTAGAAAGACTAAATCCTATCATATGTTAAATTACATATCATCTTTTGTAACAAATAAAGTTTCAAAACTCCCTATCTGTAGGATACACTTTATCACTTTGTTACAATTATTTTCCTTTCCTTATACTTTCTCTGTTCAAAATGTTGACAACATATTATTAATTTGTTATAATTCGTCTATAAGACGTAATAATTCTGTAATATTTAATACATCAACTACCATCTAAGACTATTTCAGATGGATAACTTTGGAGGATCACAATGAAAAAAAGAGTCATTATGCAAGCAACAACCTTGTTTATTGGACTATTTTTATGGAACCAGGCTACAATGGTAGCGAGCGCTAAAGATACTAGCTCAGCCAAAATAAATACTGAAAACACATTATCCGGAGGCGGTATCGGTGGTATGTCAATGGTAATTGACAATTACTATGATGCTAGATTATCGGAAACCGGAATTTCGATAAATAATGTAACTACAACAATTTTAGTAGGAGGCGAGCCACTCGCTCCAAAAGAATTTCCACCAATTCAATTTCAAGGACTCGCGATTGCAAATGTAGATGATTATGTTAACATACGTTCTGGAGCTTCTTCTGATTCAAGTCTTGCAGGCCGTCTATATCGTGGTTCTGCAGCAACTATAGTAGGAGTGGAAGGCGATTGGACAAAAATTGTATCCGGAAAAGTAGAAGGTTATATTAAGAGTGATTACTTATCCACTGGTGATAATGCTGTAAAATTAGCACAGAAATGTTACGTACAATATGCTCAAGCTACTTGTACTACTTTAAATGTACGTACAGCTCCTTCCGAAAACAGCCCTCGACTTGGACAAATCGCCAAAGGCGAAAAGCTTGAAATCTTAGAAATACTTGATGAGTGGGTTAAAGTTGATTATAACGAAACGGATGCTTACGTAAGTAAGAGTTATGTAGATTTTGTTTATAATTTCAAATATGCGAAATCTATGGATGAAATCAAAACAGACATCAACTGTATGATTTGGCCATTACCATCAGACCACAATATTTACGCGTATTATGGATACCGTAAAGCTCCAACTGCTGGTGCTAGCACCTACCATAAAGGTCTTGATATCGGTGGCGCTTATGGTTCTTCCATCGTATCAGTACTTGCTGGTCGTGTTGTAGGAACTGGCTATAACAGTACGTCAGGACGTTATGTTGAGATTGACCATGGTAATGGTGTTGAGACAAGATACCTACACTGTTCCAAAATACTTGTGAATGTTGGAGACTACGTTGATCAGGGACAAACGATTGCTTTGGTTGGTTCTACTGGAGTTTCAACAGGTCCACACTTACACTTTAGTTTATTACTCAATGGTAATAATGTGAATCCTTATCCATATTTAAAATCCGTTCATTAATTAGAATTAATCGATATGATGCATAGAGTTAGTAAACACCTAACTTTACTATAGAAACAATATACTTTGAATTTAATTATATTCAAAATGTGCACTTCAGTTTGAAGTGCACATTTTTTGTTTATTATTTTAAGTAATTATATTATTATAAAATATAAAGTGTTGGAGTACGAATTTTTATCAACTGACTCATATTAATTATAGAACTATTTTTTTGTGACCTAATATTCTATAAATTTTTAAACATACATTTTGAATTAACTAGAATAATTGATTGCTTGTGAATGAAACAATTTATAATACAAGCTATCTTGTTTCTCCATTAATTTCGTATGACTATCATAATCAGATATCACACCACCATCGATTACTAAAATTTTATCACAAAAAACACTGCTTGACATTCGATGTGAGATATAAAGAGCTGTTTTGTCACCCACCAAGTGATTAAAATTCTCATAGATTTCAGCTTCAGCAAGTGGATCAAGAGCACTGGTAGGTTCATCAAGTATAATTAGTGATGCTTCTTTATTAAGAGCTCTCGCAATGGCAACTTTTTGACTTTCACCACCGGACATTTCAATTCCTTCTTCATCATAAGACTTTCCAAAAAGAGATTTTATACCATTTGGTAATGTCTTCACTTTTTCTGTTAGTCCAACTTTATCTAATAATTCAGAAGCTTGCTTAATATCCTCTTGTGGTTCTTTGCACGTAATGTTCTCCTCCATTGTAAAGGCAAACAAACGATAGTCTTGAAAAACAGCAGCCATACTTTTCATATAACTTCTATGCTCATATTCAAAGATATCATGACCATTGATAAATATCTTTCCTTCTGTAGGGCGGTATAATCTGCAAAGTAATTTGATTAATGTTGTTTTCCCAGCACCATTTAATCCAACTATCGATATCTTTTCACCTTTATTAATTTCAAAACTAATATCCTTTAATACCTGTTTCTCACTACCAGGATACTTAAATGTAACATGTTCAAATCGAATAGTTTCCACATTACCTTCGAAAGGCAAATCTCCTCCAACCTTTTCTTCCTCAGGTAATTCCATAAACTCCATAAATGGATGTAAATAACTTAAGTATTGAGTTACGCTCATTACTTGTTCTCCCAAAGTCGAAACCGAGGATGTAAATTTTATGGCTGCAGATACATACATCGTAAAGGAACCTATACCAATCCTTGATCCAAACCAGTTAGTGATTACTCGTAATCCAACATAACCATAAACAAGAGCTGCTTGTAAATCATTGATAATGCTTAGAAAACCTCCATAGTTTCCTCCTGCAGTATGAAACTTCGTAAACCATTCGTTTATTTCATCATTATATTGTCTAACACGTTTTGTTAACATTGGGCTCATTCCATAAAGTCTGATATCCTTTTGCAATTTATTATCGTATGCTAACCCTACATAGTATCCATACTTACGATTCACTGGAATAATCTCACTAAAGAAGGTTTGCTGATACTTCATAAATTTCTTTTGTGCTACAAAGGTGATAACAATTGTAATAAGCAAAAATAGAACTAAAACTAAGCTCAAAGAAAACATGACTACTAAAAGACCAATTAATGTTACTATGCTGTTAAATAACTTGCCAACACTGAGAATAAGATTCTCCATCGCTGATTGATTATTCGATGCAAATACTGCTCTTTCTTTTAAGTCCAAATAATAAGGATTTTCTAAGTACGAGTATTCTACTTTCATAATCTTTTCTGACATCAGGTGATTCATCATTTCTCTCATGTAGATTCCTTTTTCGTCCATCACCCGCTTCATTGTCATGGTTAACCAGGCAAAGAAAAAATTCGCTAACACGATAATTGCACCAAATAAAAGTAAGCGTTCATTTTGTCTTGCACCAAGCAATTCATCAATTAAGAATTTTGGTAAAATGACATTGATTAATATCTGTCCACTCGAAGCCAATGTACTAAACAACAGTAGCACAATATACATAGGCGAGATCTTCCAAGATAGTTTAAAAAACATTTTAAAACACTTCGCTGAGTTCATCTATCATAGTCGAGAAGTCTTTATCTCGACTTTCCCTCCCTTCTGTATAGTACTTACCTTGCACAGAAAACATATGATTATATAATCCACCTAATTTCATCAACTCTTCGTGATTACCATATTCCTTTAATCCATCTTTATCAAAAAGTGCGATTTTATCACAGAACTTTGTGCTGGCAAGACGGTGTGATATATAGACTGCTGTCTTTCCCTTGACTAATTCACTAAAATTTTCGTAGATTTCAGCTTCGGCAAGCGCATCCAGTGCCGCTGTTGGCTCATCCATGATGACCATAGCACTATCCTTATACAAAGCCCTCGCTATGGCAAGTTTTTGACTCTGACCACCCGAAAACTCCGTTCCGTCTGCCTCAATGATCTTTAACATCATTTGCTCTCG